>NZ_WTKS01000004.1:0-361075 GCF_011378625.1 Pseudoalteromonas sp. c7(2019)
TCCCTGCTATCGTTGAATGACACCTTGCAATACTGGAGGAGACCATATATGAATTCTGGATAATAAATCTATCTCAAGCAGAGTCCAGGTTAAGTAATATCGTTTAATAAAATGGCTCTGTAGCTAACTAGCAACAGAGCTTTTTTTATAACTCGACTTTTTAAAGGTCGTTTTTCCATCTCGTTTAGCAAAACGTTTTTTAGGTGAGCTTTTTGGTAACCTTGCAAATGCATTGCTATCGCAGTTTGCTGCTAATTGTACAAACCCATTTAAGTCAGCAAGTAAAGGCTGTAAAAATTGCTGATAACTCATTACTTGCTGCGCGATATCACCTAAGCTCGATTCCCACTTTGCGGTTAAATCAGGACTCGCTAAACCTTGTGGTAATACGCTAATAAGGGCAAGGCCCGTTTCGGTCGCTTTAATTGACTTACCTTCACGTTTTAAAAAACGCCGCTTAAATAGCAACTCGATTATTCCCGCACGTGTTGCCTCCGTACCTAAACCATCAGTGTCTTTTAATACTTTTTTAATTTGTGGATCTTTAACATAACGACTAATGCCGGTCATCGCAGCCAATAATGTAGCATCGGTAAAATAAGCAGGGGGTGATGTATGCTTTTCGACTACTTCGCCTTGCTCACAAAAAAGAGACATACCTTTTGTTAAAGGAGGTAACGTAGCTTCATCTTTTAATTCAGACTTACCCATTAATACCTTAAAGCCTAAGCTTACATCTTGTTTTGCATTTGCTTTAAATAATCCGCCAGCGATTGTTATCTCTGCTTTAGTTTCGTTATATATATAGTCGGGATAAAACTGAATTAGGTAATGGCGGCTTATTAATTGATATACCTTCGCTTCGTCACCGCTCAAACTCGCTGACTTTAACTGCTTAGCCGTAGGCACAATGGCATGATGGGCAGCCACTTTTGAATCGTTAAAACATTTACTACGCTTTTTTACATCAGCCCCATTTACTAATTCACTGCTTTGCCCACCATTAGCACTTATAGCTTTAAAAATAGCAGATGCATCTTGATGGTGATCTTTAGGTAAATAACGATTATCAGAGCGTGGGTAAGTAATTAATTTATGACGTTCGTAAAGTATTTGGCAAATATCCAACACTTTTTGAGCTGGCATACCAAATGCTTTAGCCGCATCTATTTGCAGTGCAGATAGGTTATACGGTAATGGAGCACTTTGTTTTTTTTGTTTTTGGTCAAGTGAAGTAAGCTCAGCACTTTGCTTTGTAATGCGTGAAGCAACATTTTGTGCGAGTGCTTTGTTAAGTATTCGCCCTTCTTCATCTTGATGTGGCTCACATGCTTTACTAGGAACCCACTTAGCTATGAATGGCTGGTTATCTGGAGTAAGTAAATGCGCCAGTACATCGTAAAAAGGCTTAGATACAAAGTGTGCTATTTCGTTATCTCTATTAACAACAAGACCTAAAATAGGGGTTTGTACTCGCCCTACCGAAAGCACATTACCAAACCCTGCTTTTTGCCCAGCTAGTGTGTATGCACGTGTTAAATTCATACCAAATAGCCAATCAGCACGAGAGCGCGCTAAAGCAGATACACTTAACGGAATAAAATCTCGATTAGAACGCATAGTACCCAGTGATTTTTTTACCGCCGATAAGTTTAAATCACTAATGAGTAAACGTTGCGTACTCTGCTTTTTAGCCTGACTTATTTTAGCTTCTTCAATTACTTGATCGACTAGTAGCTGGCCTTCACGGTCTGGATCGCCAGCGTGAATAAGTTGCGAGGCTTGTTTAATTAATTTTTTTAAAACAGTGAGCTGTTTGCGAGTTTTGGTTTTGGCTTTTAACTTCCACTGTTCAGGTATTATAGGTAAGTGTTCAAACTGCCACTTTTTAAAGCGCTCATCGTAATCATCGGGTTCTGCTTGTTCTAGCAAATGTCCAATACACCACGATACACAATCGCCATTAGCGACTTCTATATAACCATCATATTTTTTATGTGGTTTTGGTAACGCATCAGCAATAGCGCGTCCAAGTGAAGGTTTTTCTGCAATGTAGAGTTTCATAGCCTGCTCATCACTGTTTATATAAACAGTAGTCTAGCACAGCTATTTTAAAGGAGGGAACTTTTTGTAACTATTGGCTAGCTGGGCTTTTTTTGTCTTTTGTTAAAATATAAATAAGCGGAAGATAACAAACAACAACGGTGCCTATATTAATAAATGGCAATAAGGTTTTATAAATGTATGTACTATAAGAAAGATCCCATAAATGGCGGTCGACTAATCTAAATAGCTGTAAAATTGGTGCCATAATAACAACCAATTGACCTAATACGCATTGCCATAAATAAACCTTATCTTTTAAACCCAGATATGCGATGAGTGCCATCCAAGCAATATCATTAAGGGCCCAAACAAGGTATCGATAAACATAAATCCCATTATCAAACTCTTTCAAGTAAGGATGAATAATGGTTCCATATAAAAAAAAAGCGGCTGTAATTAAAGCGAAACGCAGGGCCAAATAATCTTTTCTAAAATAAAAGATGAAAATAGCAGGGCTTAAAATAAACACCCAACTAGTATCTAATATCAATATAGTCTTTAAAAACCATTCAGGCATTAGAGTTAATCAAGTTTTTTTTCATCATCGTCATTACCACCGCCATTTCCTGGCATATGACTAAACTTATCGACCTTTTTCATAAACTATTCCGTTACATTTGTTAAAGAAAGCATACTTTATGATAAATAAGTGTGTTTGCCAATAAAAGTTATCTTACATCTATAGGAGCTGACTCTTTTGCTTTACCTTGTAATATAGATATTTCTACTCGGCGATTCCTGCGGCGATCTTCATCGGTGTCATTCGGTACAAGTGGTCGTGTTTCAGCTCGACCAACCACCATCATTCGGGTTTTATCAAATCCTTGGACTTTTTGCAGTTCACTTGCAACGGCTACAGCACGCTTTGATGATAGGTCCCAATTATTAATATATAACTCATTTGATACCTGAAAATCATCTGTATGGCCAGATACTGTTATTTCACCGGGTACATCTTTTAACAGCACACCGATATCTTGAATTATAGGTTTAAACTTAGGTTGTAAAAATGCACTACCTGAAGGAAATGAACCATTCTCTCTAATGCGAATAATTATTTGCTGCCCTAAAGACTCAAGCTCAATTGCGCCATCGATTATTTGCTTTTCAAGCTGCTGCGCTATCTTTTTAACAAGCTCGTTAGTTTGCTCCTGATCGGCTGCTGAAGTTGCTTGCTCAGAAGATTCTTCTTGTGAGGTACTACGAGATTCGCCACCGCGTTTATCCCCGCGCTGTTCTTGCCTGCCGCCTGCTGAGCTTTCATCGCCAGCCTGAAACTCTAACATTTGTTGAGTCATTTCGACTGTTTGCTGCTGAATGGTTTCTATTGGGGTTGGCTCTGGTTTGCCTGGGGTAAACTCCATGGCAATAACAGAGGTCCCTTTAGGGATGTCTTTTACTTCAATTTTATTCTGCACGCCAAAAGCAAACTTCATAGAGCCCGCAATTTGTTTAAACTTAAGTACATCCATTTCTGAAAACGCGAGCAAGAGTACAAAAAAGCACATTAACAGTGACATTAAATCGGCAAACGTTCCCATCCATGCAGGTAGACCTGGTGGTGGACATTTGCACTCTTGATCAGACATAGTTACTCCTCGGTATCTACTTTGCGTTTAGATTCAGCTAAGTAATTTTTCAAAATACCTTCGATTACTTTTGGATTCTGACCATCTTGTATGCCTAAAATAGCATCCAAAATTAAACGCTGATTCATCGCTTCCTCGTCTTTACGCAGTTCAAGTTTTACCTGAATAGGAATTGCCACAACATTGGCTAAAAACGCGCCATATAAAGTTGTTAATAGTGCTACTGCCATTGCCGGACCAATTGCCTTTGGGTCATCCATGTTAGACAACATTGCAACCAAACCAATTAGAGTACCAATCATACCCATTGCAGGCCCTATATCAGCTAACGACTTAAATAAACCCGCGCCCAATTCATGGCGAGTCGTGGTTAGAGAAATATCTTTTTGAAGTGTAGCGCGAACTACATCTGCGTCGTGGCCATCAACGAGCATATCGACGCCTTTGCGCATAAAGGGGTTTGGAATTTCAGCTTCTTCGAGTGCTAAAAAACCGCCTTTACGAGCTGAATCCGCAAGTTCTACTGCTTTTTCGATAAGTATTTCTGGCGTTTCGATTTTAAACATAAACGCTTTGGCAACAACTTTACCTATCCCCAAAAATTGCGACATGGTGAAGTTTGATAAAACAATAAAGAGTGAACCACCAAATACAATAACCACAGACGGGGTATTGTAAAACATAGCCATTTCACCGCTACTACTCATAAACATAGACATGACAATTAAGCCAATTGCGCCTAGGATCCCGATTATGGTTGCTAAATCCACATTTCCTCCAGAAGTTTCATGCTTAATGGCCTTATCATAAACTTTTATTATTAACTGCTTATCGGCAACATATTGAATTGCTTAAGCCATTTTTATAAATAAACATAAAAAGCAGCCTTTAGCACTATCTTAGATCAAGTTATAAGGGCTACCTAATTATCAATTGATTTATTAAACCAACAGACCGCTATTAAGGTTTTATTAATGCACTTGAAATATAATTTAACGTTATAAAGGTAAAAAACCAATATCATCCTTTGACCTAGTTTAGCATTCCCCCTAAAATTGACCCCTAAATTTATTATGTAAGCTGAAATAAAGATGGCGACTAAAAAACCTGAAAACTTAAGTTTCGAACAAGCACTAGAAGAATTATCTACAATCGTTAGTGACATGGAACAAGGTGACTTATCGCTTGAGCAATCGTTAAAGCAATTTGAGCGTGGAATTGCATTAGCAAGTGCTTCATCAGGGAAATTACAGCAAGCAGAACAAAAAGTATCAATTTTGATGGGGAATGGCGAAAAGTCAGTACTTACAAACTTTGATAATGATATGGAATAGCTGTGAGCATAAAAAATCATATTGAACGTGCTCAAAAAGATGTAGTAGCGACCTTACAACAGCATTTTAACCAGCCTCTCGATACAGAAGAAACGGTAAAGAACGCCACCCAGTATGGATTATTTAATGGCGGTAAAAGATTACGTCCATTTTTAGTTTATGCCACAGGTAAAATGCTCGGCGCAAACCATCAAGACTTAAACGTACTTGCTGCTGCAATTGAGTGTATTCATAGCTATTCGTTAGTCCATGATGACTTACCAGCAATGGACGATGACGACTTACGCCGCGGACGCCCTACTTGTCATATAGAGTTTGGCGAGGCAAATGCAATTTTAGCCGGTGATGCTCTTCAAACTCTTGCTTTTGAGCTTATTGCGAATCACAAATTTGAATGCTCATCACAAACACAAGTAAAAATGATTGCTACACTTGCCCACGCATCAGGCCTTCAGGGTATGGTTGGCGGACAAGGTCTTGACATAGCAGCAACAGATAAAGTAATTACCGTACAAGAGCTTGAGCGAATACATAAGCTAAAAACCGGGGCTCTAATTAATTGCGCAATTACACTTGGTGCACTGTGCAGTGAAAAGGCTGATCAACAAACCTTAGAAAATTTAAGTGTTTTTGGGTATGCTATAGGGCTAGCATTTCAAGTACACGACGACATTTTAGATGTTGAAGGCGATACAGTTATTTTAGGAAAGCCACAAGGCTCCGATATTGCCGCGAATAAAGCGACATATCCGGCGTTATTAGGTATGCTAGGCGCTAAAGAAAAGGCGCAGAATTTAATACAACAAGCCCATGAAGCGTTAGCAAATATAGATGCTGACACAACACTTCTTGCGTCGCTAGCAAATTATCTAATTGAGCGTGACCACTAATTTTTGCTCATACGTATTGCAATTAGCACTGACATTATTACTCAACATTAATTATTCGTAAAAGCTTTGAATTAATTAATGTTAGCGAAGGATATATATAAAACCATGACACTTGATAGTAGCAAGTATCCATTACTTAATTTGGTTGACGAGCCAGCCCAATTGCGTGACTTAGCGCAAGACAAACTCCCTGCATTTAGCAATGAGCTGCGCGATTATTTACTCAACTCAGTATCGCAAAGTAGCGGTCATCTAGCGTCTGGTTTAGGGACGGTTGAACTAACCGTTGCCCTGCATTATGTTTATAACACTCCAGACGATCGCCTAGTTTGGGATGTGGGTCATCAAGCTTATCCGCATAAAATTCTTACTGGTCGTCGCGAGCAAATGCACACAATTCGCCAAAAAGACGGTTTGCACCCTTTTCCTTTTCGCGATGAAAGTCAATACGATACGTTTAGCGTAGGCCATTCAAGCACCTCTATTTCAGCTGCCTTAGGTATGTCTATTGCCGCACAAAAAGAAGGTAAAGGTCGAAAGTCTGTAGCCATTATTGGTGACGGAGCTATAACCGCAGGCATGGCATTTGAAGCGATGAATCATTTAGGTGATGTAAAATCAGACATGCTTATTATTTTAAATGATAACGAAATGTCGATTTCTGAAAATGTTGGCGCATTAACAAATCACTTTGCTCGAATTTTATCAGGTAGCTTTTATACTAACATTCGTGAAGGTAGTAAAAAGTTACTCTCAGGAGTGCCTCCGGTAAAGCAACTTGCCAGTAAAATGGAAGAGCACATTAAAGGCATGATGATCCCGGGTACCTTCTTTGAAGAATTAGGCCTAAATTACATTGGTCCCATTGATGGTCACGATGTAAACATGCTTGTAGATACATTACGTAATATGCGTAATTTAAAAGGCCCACAGCTTTTACATATAAAAACCCAAAAAGGTAAGGGCTACAAACCGGCTGAAGCCGATCCTATTGGCTATCATGGTGTACCAAAATTCGATCCGAGCACAACTAGCCTACCTAAATCTAAACCTAGTGCTGCTACTTTTTCAAAAGTATTCGGCGATTGGTTATGTGATATGGCCGAACAAGACAGTAAGTTAATGGCTATCACGCCTGCAATGCGCGAAGGTTCAGGCATGGTACGTTTTTCTAAAGAGCATCCAGATCAATACTTTGATGTAGCTATTGCTGAGCAGCATGCCGTTACTTTAGCCGCTGGCTTTGCCTGTGAAGGTTTAAAACCTGTTGTTGCTATTTACTCAAGCTTTTTACAACGTGCGTATGACCAATTAATACATGATGTTGCACTGCAAAACTTACCTGTATTATTTGCCATTGACCGCGCTGGTATTGTTGGAGCCGATGGTGAAACTCACCAAGGTGCGTACGATTTAAGCTTTATGCGCTGCATTCCAAATATGGTAATTATGGCACCAAGCGATACCAACGAATGCCGCCAAATGCTATACACCGGTTATAAAGCAAACTGCCCTGTTGCAGTTCGTTATCCTCGAGGTAGTGCAGGTACTGCAGACATTGAAAGCACTATGCAACTGCTTGAAATAGGTAAGGCAGATACAATTAAGAAAGGCAGTAAAATTGCCATTTTATCGTTCGGTACATTACTTGAAAATGCACAGCTTGCTGCAGATGAATTAGATGCAACGCTTGTTAATATGCGTTTTATTAAACCACTTGATACCGCACTTTTAAATGAGCTTGCAACTAGCCACGATGTAATTGTTACGCTTGAAGATAATGCGATTGCTGGCGGTGCCGGCTCTGCAGTTAACGAATTCTTAGCAACGCAAAAAGCTGATATTAATATCCTTAACTTAGGTATTCCTGATGAGTTTATTAAACACGGCACCCAAGATGAAATGCACGATGAAATGGGGTTAGGCGAGCAAGGAATATTAACCGCTATTAAAGCGTTTATTAATTAACTTCCTATACATCTAAAGTTGAGCATATTAAAAAAGGAGCCTAGGCTCCTTTTTTAATATCAAATATTGCTGATCAGCGCATCCACACTTTAATATCAGCTAGGCCATTGCTTTGTAAAATACCTAATTGTTGATCAACGTTAGAATTTTGTTCAAACTCAAATGCATCAAGCTGATCATCAAACGTAATATTTGCAACACCATCACCACCGCGCTTTTTAACTTGGTGTAGTGAAATATCAGCTAAATTAATAGATGTCTCCCAGCTAATTACCTGCCCACCCAAAAGTGGTAATGGATAAAATGACCAGCCAATTGATGCCGTGATATTAGTTGTTTTTCCATTTGGTAATTGGAATGAATTAGCCGCTATTACTTTACAAAGATCTGAAGCATAGCTGTCTATTTTATTGCATTTAAAATCACGTAATAATAGTAAAAACTCATCACCACTCCAACGTGCCACATAGTCAGAACCCTGCGTACGCGAATTTAATAATGCAGCCATTTGCTGTAAGCAGCTATCACCTGCAATTGGGCCATAGGCATCATTGATACGGCTGAAGTTATCAAAGTTAATAATTACCAGCACCAGTGACTTGCCTTGTGCCTGCAGCGATTGTGAATTACGTTGAAAGTGTTCAATATCTTTAGGGAGTTGATCAAACAAAAAGCGGCGGCTACGCAGCCCCGTTAGCTCATCTGAGTGACTAACTAATTTAAGCTGTGAATTCACTTGGCCTAATTTATCATTAGCTTGACGAAGCTCTAAGGTACGCTCGGTGATCAAGCCCTCTAATGCTTCTTGTTTTCTACGCTCTTGCGCTCTAAACACCCAAAAAATGAGATAAAAAAGCAAAATAAAGCCACTGGTAATTAAAAGCCTAAAGTAAATAGTTTCGTCAAAGCGCTCAGGCACTACAAAGCCGTATTCTACTTCTTGCGCTTTAGTCCAGTCTTCACCTTGGCGCTTCGCTTCTAACTGAAACAAAAACGAGCCTGGAGGCAAGTTAGTATAAATAGCTTCACGTCGCGTATTAGCATAGCGCCAGTCACTATCTAAGCCACTTAGTTTATATCTAAATTCAATACTGTTTGGTGCATAGTAATCAATAGCTGTGTAAGTTAGCGTTATATCACGCTCGTCTGTTTCTAATGATGGTTTTTTACCAAGCGCAGCGGTGGTTAAATGACGAAGTGGTGTTGTTATTGTTTCTATTGTTGGCTTTAATGCAAGCACACCAAATAGCTCTACATTTTTAGGTATTTCAACAACACCTTGTAAGCTTGGGTACCAAATAGAATTGCCGGTGTCTGCTACCGCATCATGCCCAAGTCCACTACAACATTGATTCGCTTTACCATCGAGTTGACGGTCAAAAGATGAAATCACTTCTTCAACTTTTAAGCTTTTTATTTCTGTTTTAAATTGCTCTACAGGCATTCTGTAAACACCTTTCATGGTGCTTACCCAAACATGCTTTAACTTTTCATCATATTCTAGGCTAAATATAGACCCATACGGTAAACCATTAGCTGCATCGAGTTGACGCCACTGCCCTTGCGTACTTCTGTAAAAAAGCCCATCGTTAAGAGAGCCGATCAAAATACCCACGCCATCTATATGTAACACGCTAGTTACGTATGCACTTTCAAGTGTTGTTTGGTCACCAATTTTTTCAATGCCGCGGTCTGTAAAGTAATATGCGCCTTTACTAGTACCAATCACACCAAAGTTTGTTTTATCCAATACGTAGGTAATAAACTTACTACCTAAAAAAGCATTATATGCAAAAGGTGTTAAACCAGCATAATTTAATCGATATAAACCGCGTCCGGTACCAATCCAAAAACCGCCTTTACTAGAGCGACTTATTGCAAACACAGGATTATCGCGAAGCGCTCGACCTGGGACGGTATAGAGTGTCTTGTTTTCAAAAACAAATAAGCCACGTCCTGTAGCTATATATAATCGTTCACCATCGAATTGTAGATCGTGTACTGACGCGTATCCATATTTACTACTTGGAACTAAATTAATAAAACTTTTATCTAAATCGAAATAACCAATGCCGCTTTTGTTAGCAACCCACAGTTTTCCATCTGGAGCTTGGCTAATAGCCATAACAGACTCGGTCATATCTGAAACTGCTGAATGCCTTTCTACCCGCCCTTCATGGGCAAGCCATAAGCCTTCACTAAAACTTGCTAACCAAACGTTATTTTTATCATCTCTAAAAATATCAGCAAACCATATGCTTTGATCAAGTTGGCTTGGCTCTACCCATTGCCACTCACCGGTTTTATCTCTAAATAATAAACGTCCATAAGTCGAAACCCATAAGCCACCATCGGTATCACTCATAAACTTATAAACGGCTGAGTTATTTGCATTAGGTAAAGGAAAAGGTCTTAGTTCGTCATCTAAATCTAAAAAGTATGCACCTAGCTCAGAGGCTATATACAAATTACCGTTTAAGAATGATAAATCGTGCACTATGGTTTGCGCTAAGCGCTCTGGTAACGATATTTTAGCGGTAAGCTCTAAACGTAGTTTAGAGAAATCTGATGAGTTTTTAGTAAGGCGTAATAAATGACGATCATTAACCAGCCAAATACCTTCAGGAGAGAGTGCCATTTGGCTAACAGAGCCAACAATTTGGGTAATTACGGTAGCATTAACAATAGGTAGGGGACCATTTACTTGAGTGCGTAAATCAACTTGCCCTCTATCTACATAGTATAAACCATTAGCCGCAATCCATATGCTGCCTTTAGAGTCCTCAAGAATATCTCTTACTGGACCTTTAATATTAAACTCTTGTGCTGCAAATGTGGCAGGATTAATAACTACCAAGCCACTTTTAGTACCTACCCACAATAAGCCACTAGAATCGACTAAAAGTTTATTAATACCATTACTAGGCAAGAACGGGCTATTTTGCGTGTTGTAGTTTGTAAACGTTGTGCCATCAAAACGGCTTAAGCCAAACTGAGTACCCAACCACATATAGCCTTGCTGGTCTTGTACTACGCTTTTAAGTGATTGCGAAGGTAGACCATCTTTTATATTCCATTGCTTAACTACGTAATCACTAATTGAAGCCCAACTTGGTGTCGCGCACAACATCAGTACACAAACCAGTAAAAATCGCATCATATTGCTGCCACCTAGTTAAACAAATCAAATATAAAAAATTAAAAGGGTAGTAAACCCACTTTTATTAGCGCCTGTAAGCATATAAGCGAAAAAACGCCCGCAAGTATATCATCAGCCATAATACCTAAACCACCATGTACTCGTTTGTCTAGCATACGGATTGGGCCAGGTTTTGCTATATCAAAAAAGCGAAATAACAAAAAACCAACGAGTAATGTTTGCCAGCTAAGTGCTGCACCAATCATTGTAATGTAATAGCCTGCCACTTCATCCCATACAATAGCAGGATGGTCGTGCACGCCTAAATCATCAGCCGTTTTACCACACGCCCATATACCAAATATACTGATCACTACGGCAAACACAATTTGCAACCATAGCGGATAATACATAGTCATAAAAATGAATGGCAGTGCAGCAAAAGTGCCAAATGTACCAGGTGCTTTAGGGGCTAACCCAGTACCAAAACCCAAACCAAAAAACTGATGTGGGCGCTTTAAATTAAACTTTCGGTTTTTGTTCAAACCAGCTCCTTTGCAAAATGCTCAAAACCTTGCTGCTTAAAATCAAACTTTTCACCGTTGTGTAAAAGTTCAATTTGACCATCGCCACTTTTAATTTGGCCTATGCATGTTGCATCTACACCATATTGACGCAGTTTTATATCTAGCATACTTTTATTGCTATCAGGTACAGTAAAAATTAATTCGTAATCATCACCGTAACTGAGAATAAATGGCAGCTGCTGATTAAAATCAAGGCTTGCTTGCATTGCATCTGAAGTCGGAATACTTTCAATATTCACAACTGCATTTACTTGCGACATATCAAGTATATGACTTAAATCAGCGATTAAACCGTCCGATACATCAATAGCCGATGATGCAAGGCCTCGCAATACCTGTCCTGCAGCAACACGCGGTGTTGGAAAGTCAAAGCGCTTATTTAAGTACTTTAAATGCTCTGGCTCAATACTTATACCTTGTTTGCGAGACTCAATTGCAAGTCCAGCGTCACCTAGCGGACCTGTAACATAAACCCAATCACCCACTTTCGCACCACTACGGCGAAGTGCAGTACCTTCTGGTACAGTCCCTTTTGCACAAATAGTGATAGTTAATGGGCCCTGAGTAGTATCGCCACCTATAATTTGCACATTAAAGTATTCTGCAATTTCATGCATGCCTTCAGTAAACTCTTCAATCCACTGTGGGTCAATACTTGGCAAGGTTAACGCAACTGAAACCCATGTTGGCTCAGCGCCCATTGCCGCTAAGTCACTTAAATTAACAGCAAGCGCTCTGTGACCTAATGCACGAGGGGAAATATCATCAAAAAAGTGTACGCCAGCAACAAGAGTATCTGTTGTAACAGCAAGTTGGCAGTTTTGTGGAACGGTTACTAAAGCGCAATCATCCCCTATACCTAGGTTTACATCACGACGGGTGATCCCGCGACCTTTAAAGTAGCGGTTAATTAATTCAAATTCCTTCATACACAAAAAAGCCGGCCTATGCCGGCTCCCCTCTTTAACGGTTTACTTACTTGCGTAAATGCTTAACAGCTTTATCAAGTACACCGTTTACAAATTTATGGCTGTCTTCAGCGCCAAATATTTTGGCCAGCTCAATACCTTCGTTGATAGCAACTTTATAAGGTACATCTTCACGGAACTTAAGCTCATAGCTGCTTAAACGTAAAATTGCGCGCTCAACCATATCTAAGTCATTAAACGGACGTGTTAAATGTGGTGATACAGCTTCGTCTAGTTGCTTATAATTTACAGCAACACCCGTCGCTAAATCTTTAAAGTATTCAACATCAATTTTAGTAACGTCTGTTTCGATCAACATTTGTTGTTCGATATCGGCAATTAAATTGCCACTTATTTGCCAAGAATAAACGGCTTGGAGTGCTAAGATACGTGCTTTACGTCTTGCTGCTGGTTTCACAAAAATTCCTTAAACTTAAATTTTATCTAACACATTAACCATTTCAAGCGCGCCTAAAGCAGCTTCGCCGCCTTTATTGCCCATTTTGGTGCCAGCACGCTCAATTGCTTGTTCAATGCTTTCTGTGGTTAATACGCCAAATGCAACCGGGATATCATACTCAAGTGATACTTGCGCAAGACCTTTGTTTGATTCGCCAGCAACTAGGTCAAAGTGTGGTGTACCACCTCTGATCACTACGCCTAATGCGATGATTGCATCATACTCTTTTTTTGCCGCAACGCGTTTAGCCGCTAAAGGTAATTCTACCGCGCCTGGTACATAAATAACGGTAATGTCGTCATCAGATACGCCACCAGTGCGTTTTAGCTCATCAACAGCACCTGCAAGGAGGCTGCTACCGATAAAGTCATTAAAACGAGAAATGACAATGGCAAACTTTTTGCCAGGAGCGTACTTACTACCTTCAATAATTTTCATTTGATAACCCTAAAAATAAGTTCAAGCGGTTGCGATTGCGCAAAAATTGCTGCGCATCATACCATAAAAATAAAATAATAGCCTAGTTTAAGCGTGATGCTTATTGTGGCTCAACATAATCAACAACTTCTAAATGAAAGCCCGAAAGTGCATGGTACTTTTTAGGGCGACTCATTAATCGCATTTGTTTAATTCCAAGATCTGCAAGTATTTGCGAGCCTACGCCAACAGTACGAGATGTACCTTTGAATTTACGAGGCGTAACGCTTTCGCCAGCATCAGCTGCTGCGAATGCTTTTACAGTTGCCTCTAATTCTTCAGTGCTTTCTTGCTTACCTAAAATAACTAAAGCACCTTCATTTTTAGCGATATAAGCCATTGCTTCTGAAAGGCCCCAACTACGGTCAGCACTTCTATCTGAAAGTAGGATATCGTTAAAGGTACTTTGCAAATGTACACGTACATTTGTCGGTTCTTGCTCTTTTATATCGCCTTTAAGCAATACGTAATGTAATTGGCCGTCAATTGTGTCTTTGTAAGTAACTAAATCAAATTCACCGTGAATAGTTGGTAACTTACATTTTGCAACTTGCTCAATTGTTGTTTCATTTAAGTTACGGTATTCGATTAAATCAGCAATAGTACCAATTTTAATATCATGCTCTTTCGCAAAAACTTCTAAATCAGGGCGACGCGCCATGGTGCCATCGGCATTAAGTATTTCAACAATAACAGATGATGCTTCAAGCCCAGCTAAACGCGCTAAATCACAGCCAGCTTCAGTATGTCCTGCGCGAGTTAATACGCCGCCAGGTTGTGCCATAATTGGAAAAATATGACCAGGCTGCACGATATCACTTGGTACTGCGCCTTTAGCTATAGCCGCTTGCACTGTACGCGCTCTATCTGCTGCTGAAATACCTGTAGTAACACCCTTTGATGCTTCTATCGACATTGTAAAGTTAGTCGAAAATGCAGCACCATTATTTTTAACCATTAACGGTAAATCAAGTTGCTCACAACGCTCTTGCGTCATAGTTAAACAAATTAAACCACGGCCATGAGTCGCCATAAAATTAATCGCTTGTGCACTAATATGCTCTGCGGCAATAATTAAATCGCCTTCATTCTCTCTATCTTCATCATCCATTAAAATAACCATTTTACCGGCTTTAATATCGTCGATGATTTCTTGTGCGCTGTGTAAATTCATAAATTTGCTCGTATAAGTTATCAGTTTCGTTATTTAATAAAACCCGCTTTAGCGAGTAAGCTCATCGAAATATCAGAGCCCGTTGGTTGCTCTGCACCTTTTATAAGGCGCTCTAAATAACGTGCAATTTGATCGACTTCTAAATTAACTTGAGTGCCTACTTTAAAGTGAGCAATTGTGGTTTGCTCACTCGTATGTGGAACAATTGTTAATTTGAATTTATTACCTTCTACAGCGTTTACTGTCAGGCTTATACCATCAATACATACCGAACCTTTGTACGGGATGTATTTCATTAAATTTTCTTCGGTTGTAAGCCAATATTCTGTTGCTCGAGCGTTTGCTGTAATGCTTGTAATAGTTGCTATGCCATCAACATGGCCAGATACTAAATGACCGCCTAAACGCGAAACAGGTTGCATGGCTTTTTCAAGATTCACCGTTTGCCCTAAAGCATAGTGAGCAAAACCGGTTAAACCAATCGTCTCGTTAGATAAATCAGCACTAAAACCGTCAATATGTTTATCAACTACGGTTAAGCAAACGCCATTGGTTGCAATGCTGTCGCCTAGCTTTACGTCTTCCATATCAAGGTCAGCACTTTGGATACGAATGGCTAAGTCGCCTTGTTTTTTTTGTAATAAAGCAATTTTGCCTGTGGCTTCTATTATCCCAGTAAACATAGCGCTACTCTTTTTATTAAGTGATTTTAATGAGTTTTTAACGCGGTGATACGTAAATCGTCACCAATGCGCGCACATTCATTAAATGTTAAATCAACGGTGTTTTGCATACTCGTCAATTCAGGAAAATTAACTAAACTTTTTGAATCATGGCCCATTAATTTAGGCGCCAAATAAAAAACAAACTCGTCAACTAAATCAAGCTCTGTCATTTTACCAGCAAGTGTTGCTCCGCTCTCAAGCCAAACATTATTAAACTGCAGTTGCCCAAGCTTTTCTAAAACAGCCTGTAAATCAACTTTGCCGTTACTTTCACTTACTTCAATATGCTTTACAAAATGCGGCCATTGCAGTGATTTATCAACCTTAGTCGTAAATATTATTACATCACTTTGGATTTTAAATAAAGCAAGGTTGGGCGTTAAACGATTCTGTGAATCAATTATAACACGCACGGGCTGGCGAAGCGGTAAATCGGTAGGTAGCGTGCAAGGCAACTCGCTTAGCCGCACATTAAGTTTAGCATCGTCTACTAACACGGTATCGGCACCGGTTAAAATAGCGCAGCTTTGCGCTCGGTATAATTGTACGTCTTGGCGAGCAGCGGGACTTGTGATCCACTTACTTTGCCCATTTTTAAGCGCTGTTTTACCATCTATGCTTGCTGCCATTTTACAGGTCACATAAGGTAAGCCTTGTTCCATTCGCTTAAAAAAGCCAACGTTAAGTGCGCGAGCTTGTGATTCAAGTAATCCATAAGCAACTTCAATACCGGCATCGCTCAGTATTTTAAGGCCTTTGCCTGCAACTTGTGGGTTTGTATCAACCATAGCGGCAATTACTTTTACAACGCCCGCCTTTTTTAAGCCTTCAGCACACGGTGGCGTACGCCCATAATGACTACACGGTTCAAGCGTTACATAAGCCGTTGCACCTTGTGCACTATTACCAGCTATTGCCAGTGCATTTACTTCAGCATGGCCTTGACCTGCTAATTGATGAAAACCCTCACCAATTATTTGATTATTTTTAACTAATACACAGCCAACATTAGGGTTAGGCGTGGTAGTAAACCGGCCTTTTTTGGCAAGTTCTATGGCGCGTGCCATATACATTTCGTCATGTTCGGTAAAAGGAACTTGGTTAAGCATTTATTATACCAATTGCGTTAAATAAGTGGTCTATTATAGCGCTAAGAAAATAGCGCAATAACAAGGCGAAAATTATGACATATAGTTGTTCTATATGAATAATTTTTAACGCAGTGAGTGCGCTATTTAATGCGATAGAATGATCATGTTTTTAATAAAATTGGTATTACTCCCCTAAGCGGGCAATTTCTTCGCCAAATTCGCGTATATCTTCAAACGAGCGATAAACAGAGGCAAATCTTACGTACGCTACTTTATCGAGCTTTTTGAGGGCTTCCATAATGCATTCCCCCACCAAATGGCTTGAAATTTCTCGCTCACCCGTTGCGCGTAGTTGCGATTTTATTATATTCACTACTTCGTCTACCTGCTCTGTGCTCACTGGGCGTTTTTCGAGTGCGCGATTTAAGCCATTTAATAATTTATCTTCGTTAAATGGTTCGCGGCTGCCGTCTTGTTTAATAACACGAGGCATAACCAGTTCAGCGCCTTCAAATGTAGTAAAGCGCTCGTGGCAGTCGTTACACTCACGACGCCTGCGAACTTGATGGCCTCCGCCAACAAGGCGTGAGTCAATAACTTTAGTATCTTTTGCGGTACAAAATGGACAATGCATAGCTCGGTACTTCCGTTTTAAAACAAAAAAGACCGCTAAATAGCGGTCTTTTATCTTAGCAAAAAAATAGGGCCTGTTGACCTTTCAGGATTAAATTTGTTCTATCTAGGGGTGATTTAATCGCGGCTCGAGATTTGTAACCTAGTGGGCTAAGTAAAAATCGAGCAACAAAGAGTAAATCGCCCCTAGAACGAACCCGAGGGCAGTGCATGTTTGGCATTTATGCTGCGTTATCGCCTATTTGTGTGGAGTAACCACACTACATAGACTCTGCCTTGCTTAAAAGCCAAACATACTACTGCAAATTAAACCTCGAAAGATAAACAGGCCCCTAGCTTATGTGCTCTAAATTACTGCCGCTTATGCAATTAAGCGTAAACAGGTAATTTTGCACAAATTGCTTTTACTTTTTCTTTAACTTGCGCCTGTACAGATTCATCAGTGATGTTATCTAGTACGTCACAAATCCAGCCAGCAAGCTCTTTTGATTCTACTTCAGTAAAACCACGACGAGTAATTGCAGGAGAACCAATACGCAAACCAGATGTTACAAATGGTGAGCGTGGATCGTTCGGTACTGAATTTTTATTTACTGTGATGTTAGCGTTGCCTAGGGCTGCGTCTGCATCTTTACCAGTGATATCTTTATCGATTAAATCAAGTAAAAATAAGTGGTTTTCAGTTTTGTCAGAAACGATTTTGTAGCCGCGCTCTTGCATTACAGCAACCATTGCTTTTGCGTTTTTAACAACTTGTGTTTGGTATACTTTAAACTCTGGTTGAAGTGCTTCTTTAAATGCCACTGCTTTTGCTGCAATAACATGACATAAAGGACCGCCTTGGCCACCAGGGAAAACAGCGCTGTTAAGCTTTTTGTAGATTGCTTCGTCGCCACATGCAGAAATAATCAAACCACCACGAGGGCCTGCAAGTGTTTTATGCGTAGTTGTAGTTACAACGTGTGCATGAGGAACAGGGCTTGGGTAAACGCCTGCCGCAATTAAACCCGCAACGTGAGCCATATCAACAAACAGATAAGCACCGATTTTGTCAGCAATTTCACGGAATTTAGCCCAATCAACAATACCAGAGTACGCTGAGAAACCACCAATAATCATTTTTGGCTTGTGCTCAAGTGCTAGTGCTTCAACTTGTGCGTAATCAATTTCGCCCGTTGCTTCATCTAGTCCGTATTGGATTGCATTGTAAAGCTTACCAGAGAAGCTTACGTGAGAACCGTGAGTTAAGTGACCACCATGAGCTAAGCTCATACCTAATACAGTATCGCCAGCGTCTAATAATGCTAGAAAAACAGCAGCATTAGCTTGCGAACCAGCATGTGGCTGCACGTTAGCGTAGTCAGAACCAAATAATTCGTTAGCACGGTCAATTGCTAATTGCTCAACAACATCTACATGCTCACAACCGCCATAATAACGTTTGCCTGGGTAACCTTCTGCGTATTTGTTTGTAAGCTGTGAACCCTGCGCTTCTAGTACGCGTGGGCTACAGTAGTTTTCTGAAGCGATTAGTTCGATATGCTCTTCTTGGCGAGCAGTTTCTTTGGTTATCGCGTCAAATAACTCTGGATCAAAATCCGAAATATTCATGCTACGTTCTAACATTGGGGTCTCCTAGGGCAACGTGTATGGTGTTTTTTAGAGGCTTTATTGTACGCTTTAAACGACTCTTTGCCTACGCTCTTAAGTTGAGGATATTTAAACAGGGATTGAAACTATTTCACAGCTCTTTTAAGATGATATTTTTTTATAAAGCCATAATAATTTTAAATGAATTATATTTACTACATTTAATTAGTAAATATAACTAAGTGTATTCATCCGTATAAAGTTATAAAAAAAGCGGCTCAAGCCGCTTTTCCTTTTAATTTAACTTAGCCTAATTTAGCGAGCATTTCGGTACGTAACGCGTCGTAATCGGCGTTCATATCGCTTGCTAGGCATGGTTTTGCTAGTGCATCAGCAAGTGGTTTTGGCATACCTAATTCAATATTTAGAATACCCTCTACGCTTTCTTTAAACTTAGCAGGATGAGCTGTCGCTAAAAAGATACCCGCAGTACCCGGCGCACGATTTTCAACAAGACCTTGGTAAGCAATAGCAGTATGAGGCTCTGCAACATAGCCCGTTTGTTGAATTTTTTTCATCACGGCTTGCGTGTCTTGCTCGTTTACGCTTGTTGAATAAAAATTATCGTAGCTAAACCAGTTATTATCTAACATTGTTTGTACACGCGGCCAATTGTTTGGCTTACTTACATCCATCGCATTTGAAAGCGACTCAAGCGTTGCGTTTGGCGTCCAGTTTTTATCAAGCATAAAGCGCGGCACAGTATCATTTTGATTTGTTGTTGCGCTTAATTTACCTACAGGTAAACCAATAACCGCACCAATCATTGCGGCGCACACATTACCAAAGTTACCACTAGGTACTGATATATGTGCTGTTGCGCGTTTTTCTTTTGGTAGCTGTGCGATGGCTTCAAAGTAGTAACAAACCTGAGCAACTAAACGGCTAATATTAATTGAATTAGCTGAGTTAAGCCCAAGTGTTGATTTAACTTCTTCATCTAAAAAGGCATTTTTAACTAGCTCTTGGCAATCATCAAAGCTGCCCTCAACTGCGTAACAATGAATATTGTTACCTAGCGTAGTAAATAGCTTTTGCTGAGCAAGTGAAATTTTGCCTTTAGGGTATAAAATAACAACATCGATATTTGGTTTATTGTAAAAAGCATGCGCTACAGCTGCACCGGTATCGCCCGATGTTGCTGTTAAAATAGTTACTTTCTCGTCTTTGTTAAACTGCGTTAAACACTCTGCCATAAAGCGACCACCAAAGTCTTTAAACGCAAGTGTAGGACCATGAAACAACTCTAAGCAGTATGTATTCTCTTCAACTTCCACCAGCTTAACTGGAAAGTTAAATGCATTTTTAACCATTTGTGCCACAGTGTCGCTTGGCAGCTCATCACCAATTAGGTGAGATAATATTTTACCACTGCGTGTAACAAAGTCCATATCAAGCAATGCATCAACATCGGACAGTGGGGCAAGGGATTCAGGGAAAAACACACCTTGATTACGACCCAAACCTGTTTTTACGGCTTCAACGAACGACACTTTTTGTGAGCTATCTTTTAAATTATGTAATTGCATGACTACCTATCCTATAAAACTGTTAATTGACGCGTGCCGTCGTTATCTAATTTACAAATGTGGCAAAAGCCTTGCTCGTTAATGTAATTGGTTTCTAACCACTGCGCGCATTGCTGTGCAGCTTCAAGTGTTTTACACACACTAAATAAGGTTGGTCCTGCGCCCGAAATACTGACTATTTCAGCGCCCAGTGCTGGCAAGCTTGCTTTGGCTTCACTAAAACCTTTTATAAGCGGTGCGCGGTAATGTTCTGCTATTTCATCTTTCATTATGCTTAGCGCATCGTCAAAACGGCTAGTTAACAGTAAGCTACTAAATGCCGACAAACGCTGAGCAAACTCAACACTTGCATGCATGCTCAACTCTTTTGGTAAAACAGAACGCGCTTTTGCTGTATTTAGCGAAAAACCAGGAAATGCAGCTACGTAATACCAGTTTTCATCAACCGGCAGTGCAATCGATTTATCAGGAATTAAATCACCCGTTAGCTGCAAACCACCTAAATAACATGGCGTAATGTTGTCGTAATGACGACCGCCGCTTACCACAGCTTCAAAGTCAGCCATAAGCTCAATTAGCTCAACCTGGCTTAAATTAGTTTGTGCAAACTTATCAAGGGCAGCAAAGGTAGCCACTACCGAACACGCACTAGAGCCAAGCCCTGAGCCAATTGGTAAGTTCTTTTTAAGCTCGAGCTTTACGCTTGGCATAGTAGGCGCAACATGCGCTCTAAAATGCACTAAACACTGGTACGCTAAATTTTCATTAGCATCACTGGGTAACTTGTGAGCGTACTCGCCTGTGCAAATAAATTCGTCGCTTGGTGCTGCGCTTACAACGGCTACATCGCCTAATAAACTGCCATCAATTGGCGCAAGCGCTGCGCCAAGGGCATCAAAACCCACTGCAAAATTACCAATAGACGCCGGAGCATATACTTCAATCATAACGAGCTCCTAGCGCGATAACGTTTTTAAAATATCAGCAAATACACCCGCGGCTGTTACTTCCGAGCCGGCGCCATAACCACGAATTACAAACGGACGTGGCTGGTAGTATTGGCTTAAAATAGCCAGTGCGTTTTCACCATCACGAATGACACTAAGCGCATGCTTTGCATCTACCGCTTCAATACCTACTTTACAGTGGCCTTCTTTAATTGTGCCTACATAGCGAAGTACCCTACCCTCGCTCGCAGCGCTTTTGATACGGTCGTTAAAATCAGCATCTAAGCTTGGTAGTTTTGCCATAAACTCATCAACGCTGTCACCTTGTGCAAAACCTGGTGGTAATACTGACTCAACTTCAATATCGCTTAGCTCTAATTTCATACCGGCTTCGCGAGCGATGATCAATAACTTACGTGCTACATCGGTACCCGATAAATCATCACGAGGATCTGGCTCAGTAAAGCCACTTTCTTTGGCTTTAATAGTTGCCTCAGAAAGTGATAAACCATCTTGAAGTGCGCCAAACATATACGAAAGTGAACCTGATAAAATACCGCTAAACTCTAATAACTCATCACCGGCACCAAATAATGACTGTAAGTTGTCGATTACTGGTAAGCCTGCACCAACGTTTGTTTCGTATAAAAATTTACGATTATTTTTTTGTGTTGCTGCAATTAAATCTTGGTAATACGTGTATGAGCTTGTTGTTGCTTTTTTATTGGCAGCAACCACATGAAAACCTGCATTTAAAAAGTCTACATACTGCGCAGCAAGTGCATCCGACGACGTACAATCAACAAGCACAGGGTTTACTAAATGATTTTGCTTAACAAACTGCTCTACTAGTTTTAAATCAAACGCCTGCTCAGATGAGGCCAATTTTTGCTGCCAATCACCAAAAGCAATACCTTCACTATCAAGGTGTAATTGGCGAGAGTTAGCAACACCATACAAGTTGAGTTTAATATTACGCTTTTCAAGCCACGCTTGTTGACGTTCAAGCTGATTAATAAGCTCTTGCCCTACTAAGCCACAACCTAGTAAAAACACATCAATTGACGGCACATGCGTGAAAAAGTTTTCATGGCATATTTTTACGGCGTCGTTACAAAGTTCACCATCAATTACTGCTGAAATAGCACTTTCTGTAGAATCCTGTGCAATTGCCACGATATTTACTTGCGCTTGTGCAAGCGATGCAAAAAACTTAGCCGCTAAGCCACGGTGCGCGCGCATGTTGTCGCCCACTAAAGTAACAATGGCTAAATTGCGCTGCACTTGTACAGGCTCAATAAGCCCTGCTTGTAATTCAAGTTCAAATGCAGTTTGTAGCGCATCAAGTGCAAGTGCTAGGTCTGTTTCGTGTACACAAAAGCTAATGCTGAATTCGCATGATGACTGCGTGATCAATACAATTGATACGTTATCGTGAGCAAGCGCGTTAAATACCTTAGACGCCATACCTACTTTGCCTTTCATGCCTGGCCCTGAGACAGTTAGCATTGCAAGGTCTTGTAGGCTCGAAAGCGCTTTTACTGGCTCATCTGATGAATAATCGTTACCAATTAATGAGCCTTGTGCGTCTGGGTTATGCGTATTTTTAATTTCGCACGGCACACCGGCTTTAGCACACGGCAAAATTGTTTTAGGATGAAGTACTTTTGCACCAAAGTAAGAAAGCTCCATCGCTTCTTTATAAGATAAAAAATCTACTTTAGTCGCTTTTTTAATATAACGAGGATCAGCACTGTATACACCATCAACGTCTGTCCAAATTTGGCAAATTTCAGCTTCTAAACATGCTGCTGCAATTGCTGCTGAGTAGTCTGAGCCATTACGGCCAAGCGTTGTAAGTTCACCTTTGTCATTACTCGCTGTAAAACCAGGCATGATATAGATAGTTGCAGGGCTTTCTTTAAGCACAGCTTGAAAGCGCGCTTTACTTGTTACTAAATCAGCCTCGGCGTCGATATAACCGCCAGTTGAAGCGATACAGCTTGTTGCTTCTAAGTATCTTGCATCGTGCGAGTTCAATAAAGCCTGCATTAAAGAAACACTAACGCGCTCTCCAAAGCTAATTACAAATGCGCGAACTTGATCAGGGCAACATTGTATAAGTGATACGCCATCTAGTTTATTTTTAAGCTCGCCTAAGTTTGGCCAACTTGTAACTACTACACCACTTTTTTCAACGTCAGCTTTCAAACCTTCACAGCGGCTAACTAATGCTTGCCATTGCTGCGAAAAGTCAGAGCCTTGTTCTGCAGCACTTGCAAGTGCAACTAGCGAATCGGTCATTCCACCTGGAGCAGAAAGTACCAAAAGCATTTCATCTTTTAATTGTGCTTTAACTAGCTGAGCTACCTGTTGTAAGCATGCATAGTCGGCAAGCGAAGACCCACCAAATTTTAAAACTCGCATTGTTTATGTTCCTCATCCCATAAAACGAAAAAAGGCCTGTGTTCTAAGTGAACACAGGCCTTTAAATTTGTTGCACCGACCTATGCCACTATCCAGTAAGAATGATGGTTGTAATAATAATGGTCAGTACGCGATTAATTGTTTTCATATGTTAAGACTGCCTTAACAAAGGCTATGCTGTCAACCCTAAATTAAAAGATAAAACAGCCTTTTTTAACATGAAAAAACCTAATGAATGCCAAATTTATGCAATATTTCGTTTAAGTTAGATTTATTGATAGGTTTATCGATAAAGTCTATTGCGCCAAGTTGTGCGACTCGTTGCTTCATTTTCTCTTGTATATCGGCAGAAATAACTAAAACAAAGCACTCTATTTTTTCTATTTTTATAGTCTCGAGTACTTGTATACCATCAACTTCGGGCATGGTGAGATCTAAGCACAATAAATCAAAGCTTTGTGCTCGTAAAAGTTCTAGAGCGTGCGCTCCATTTGTAGCTTGTTGTATTTGAGCGTCTATACATTCATTTAAACACCGCACGACTTGTTTACGGGCAACTGCAGAATCGTCACAGACTAATATCGAAAATTTCATCATGTTTACTACTACACAACCATCAAAGTTATTAAAAGGTTATTAAACTAATGCCTTCCATTGCATTTTAGACACTTTAACACGCCTCCAAGCACTCAGCGCATTAATAATTTAATACAATGATAAATATAGAATAAATCCGTTTAAGATATAATTAACCAAAGCAAATACTAATTAAGCCTACAATACATAACAGATAACGAATTTATTAATTTATACCTTGGTTTAAATACTTTGATACTACACGCTCACTTTTTGGATTTATCTTATTAAATTTTAACTTTTTTATTTATTTTTAGAGGTTTATTGACTAACTTTTAAATTACTATCGTAACGTTACAAAAATAATAAAGGATGAACAAGTCACTCATGTTACAAAAAAGTCTTTCTAAGAAGCTACTGACTAGCGTTTTATCCGTCTATTTTTTGCTTACCTTTGTAGTGACCTGTGGACAAGTGCTTGCTGAATACGTCAATACTAAAGACTATATTCGCGATGAACTTAGTACCTTACAAAAAACCTTTAGTCGCAGCTTAACACGTGCAATTTGGGAGCTTAATACCAAGCAAACAATTACAACAGCAGAAGGTTTACTCGCCATTCCCATGATTGAAGGGATTATTGTTCGAGACGACAGCGGCGAAATTATTTCACAGCTAGGGCGATCTCTTGATATACACAAGCTATATAACCAACAGTTAGTACAAGAAGAGGTTATTTTAGAAGACGCAAAATCGGGTTTATTTGGTTATACCTTTCCACTTATTTTTGAATTTTCAGGTCGTGCTACTCAAGTTGGTGACGTTACCTTATTCTCAAGTCGAGAAGTTGTTTTTAGCCGCATTATGGTATCAATCTACTTTTTGATTGGTAATGCGATGATTAAAACCACCTTTTTGATCATCTTATTTTTAATGGCATTTAGAAAACTTCTTACAGACCCTTTAGCAGAACTCACTGAGCAACTAGAAAATTTAGAACTAGACGAGCTAGAAGGTCAACATATAGAAATAGAAACAGAAGAACATAATGAACTAAAAGTGATGGAGCAGTCATTTAACAAACTAATAGATAAAGTGGTTCAGTATAGAAAAGAGCTTGAACACACCCAAAAAGAACTCATTATAAGTAACGAAAAGCTTGATCAACACAACATACAACTTGAACAAGACGTAGCCCGTAAAACATCCAATTTAAGCCAAGCAATGATGGATTTACAGCAGCAAAAATACGAACTCGAAAAGCAAAAAATTGTCCTCACCGAAGAAGTAGACTTACGCCGCAGCACAGAGCTAGAGTTAATTACAAAGCAAACTGAATCTCAGCGCTATATAGAAGAGTTAAGCCTTGCACAGGAACGTTTACTAGGCACAGAAAAAATGGCTGCGCTAGGCGGACTTGTAGCAGGTATTACACACGATATAAACACCCCTATTGGGATAGGTGTAACGGCAATATCATTTTTACAAGAACGCTTAAATAAACTCGAAAATGCTTATACCGAAAAAACACTTTCGCCAAAAGCACTAGAAGAATTCATTAACGAAGCAAAACAAAGCACAAGCTTACTAACCACTAACTTAGATAGAGCTTCGGAGCTTATAGCTAGCTTTAAACAAATAGCGGTCGATCAAGCCAGTGAAGCAGTAAGAACCATTAACTTTAAAGATTACACTAACGAAGTAATACGCTCACTGCACCCAAAACTAAAAAAGACATCCCATACTATAAAATTAGAATGTCCTGATGATTTAGTTTTAAATCTACCTGCTGGGGCTATAAGCCAAATTTTTACTAACCTAATTATGAACTCACTTATTCATGGCTTTGAAGGTAAAAGCAACGGTGTAATGGATATTAAAATAAGCGCTGATGACACCAACTTAACTATTGATTACAAAGATGACGGTAACGGTGTTACTAACGAGCAATTAAAAAAATTATTTGACCCATTTTTTACTACCAAACGCGATGAAGGCGGTAGCGGATTAGGCACCCATATAATGCTTAATTTGGTCAAGCAAACCCTTAGTGGCTCTATTGATGCAACGAGTGAACCGGGCAAAGGTCTGCGTTACTATATTCAATTTCCGAAGAACATGGCTAAGCCACTGCCTATTTTTGATAAATATGAATAAAAGTATATGCATTAAATTATTAGGGCGTGTTGTTCTTTGGTGGTTGAATTTACAGCAATATGTTTGATTTTTAGGCAAGACAGAGCCTATGTAGTGTGGTTATTCCCCATAAATAGGCGACAACGCAGCATAAATACCAAACATGCGCTGCCCTTTGGGTTCTTTCTAGGGACGATTCACTCTTTGTTGCCTACATGGATGTAGGTAAGGGGCGTGAGCAGGACGCGGAAGCTTTGCTCGGTTTTTACTTATTCCACTAGGTTACAAACCTCGCGCCGCGATTTAATCGCCCCTAGATTGAACAAATTTCAATCCATAAAGTTCAACACGCCCTAGTAACAAATCAGTCATTTCGAGATGCTGTTTTTATTGCTATGATTGTACAAATTTTTCAAATGGATCAATTCCCCTATGTGGTTTAGTAACCTTATTTGTTACCGCTTTAAGCAAGACGTTTCATATACTCAAGAAGACTTTGATAAAGCATTAGAGCAAGATTTATTTCGCCCATGTACTGGTCAAGAGCTTGCAACATTTGGTTGGACAAAAGCGTTTGGAAAACATGGCGATACGCTATCGCATTTTTCTCAAAAAAGTATTCTAGTTTGCGCTAAACGCGAAGAAAAAGTACTCCCTGCTTCTGTTATTAATGAACTAGTTGCTGAGAAAGTTGATCTGATAGAAGCTGAAGAAAACCGCCCAGTTAAAAAGAAAGAAAAAGACGAATTAAAAGAAAACATTCTTCATACTCTTCTACCTCAAGCATTTAAAAAGTCGAGCTTACAATTTGCCTTTATTGACCAAGAAAACGGTTGGGTTGTTGTAAATAGTGGCAGCTTTAATAAAGCAGAAGAGCTACTAGCACTACTTCGTAAATCGTTGGGAACGCTTCCGGTTGTACCTGCGTTTGCTAACTACGACCTAGATGTATTTTTAACTGATTGGTTAACTAACTTTAGTACACCAGAAGGTTTTGCTATTGGCTCAGACGCTGAACTTGAAGAAGCAGACGACAGCGGCGCACAAGTAAAGCTTAAAGGTCATGATCTATCGTGTGATGAAGTTAAATCGCATTTAGAAAGTGGTAAACGCGTAACTAAACTTGCACTTGATTGGCAAGAGCGTCTTAAGTTTATGCTGCAAAACGATGGCTCTATCAAACGTTTAAGCTACTCTGAAACTCTAAAAGAAGAAAACGCAGATATTCCTAAAGAAGATATGGCTTTAAAACTTGATGCTGACTTTATTTTAGCTTCTGAAGAAATAAAGCAATTACTTGAAGAGCTAACTGCAGGTTTAGGTGACGTTGAAGATTTAGAAAAAGCGTAAATACCATAGTGCCTACCTGCATAAATATTTAAGCAATTTAATGAATTAAATAGCATATGTAAGTAGGTTGGTATAACAGATAAAAATCCGATAGCAGTTTACTGCTATCGGATTTTTTTATGAAATTTAGAAGCACTTATTTATATATTTATTAACCGCGAACAGAGTTTATACCAATCTGCTTATATACGGGGTCTATTTAACGTTGAGAAAATTATGCTAGAACTAGGCAAAAATTTTTGTATCTAGTTGTTCTAAATAAAAAATTTTTAACGACGTTATAGTGCAATTTAATTCGTTAAATTGATCAAAGATTTATGCAGGTTGGTATTAGCTAACGATCGACGTATTAAAACCTAAGGTAATCATCTTTTAAGTAGGAGAATACAGCATGGTTCAGAGGTAAGTTATGTAGAGTGATATGAGATTATCTATATACGCTTCAAGCTGGACTGCACAAAAGCTGAAATTTTTGATTTTAATTAAAACCATTAACTTACTTTGTGCAGATAACTTATTTTAGCTTTTAGCGTCTTCAACTTTAGGTTGGCGATATATTTTTATAATGTGATATAAATTTACAAGCGACAATAAGCCGTTGGTAAAAATAACAGGCACTGCGCCAATGGCAACACCGTATGCAGTAAATACAATACAACCAAACATGTTGTACCAACGCAGTTTTACTACATCTGTCATTGTTAACGATGCAACCAATAAAGCTGATGCAATATAACCTAAATATTCCCAACTCAATTGTTCTCTCCTAGCCTTTAGGTTAGCATTACATGTACTGCTATCTTATGGCACTTGTAAGTATTGCAAAGTTACAACAAAATAAAAAAGCTAACCTGCTTAAAAAACCTGAAAAAGTTTGCCGGAAAATACCAGCAAATTCTTAAATCATTACACGGGAAATGAAGGTAAAATAATACTCTTAGCAAAGCTAATAATATTAGTAGCAAGTTAGCGTAAATTCTTAGTGTCTTAATGCTATCGTCATTAAGATGTAATAAATAGGACAAATGTCCGAAGAGCACATTGATGTTTCAATACCATTTTTCTAGTTACCTTGTTGATCAGCTTTTAACCTTTGCCGGTAGTAGCTATCAACAATCAAAAAAAGAAGTTCTGATCCATCAAGATCAGCCTTTAAGCAAGCTTGTGCTTGTACGCAGTGGCACTGTGTCGTTTAGTTACGACGTAGGTAATGGACGACGCCTGCTGTTAGGACAATTGGATTGTAACAACACCCTTATTGGTGAAATAGAAGCGCTAAATAATAATCCGTGTATATATACGGTAACGTGCTTTAGCGATGTCACTTATAACCTTATTGAATTAAGGCATTGGCGTGCTCTACTGCTTGAAAAACCAGAACTAAGCTTATACACAGCACAAACTATTGCGGCTAAGTTTCAGGAAAACCAAAAAATCAATTTAGATAAGTTATTACTACCACTTAGCTATAACATAGCTAAAGATTGCTTACTAAGGGCCGAGAACAACAACCCTACGCTACTTAGAGCCTACCCAACTGTAAATGCTGAAGCCGAACGTTTTGCTACCACTGAGCGAGCTTACAGACGTGTTGTTACAGAACTCGTAGAAAAAGGCTTGGTACTTAGAAGTAACGATGGCTTGCAAGCAGTCGATATACCAAAACTAAGTGAATACGTAGATAGCTTTGCTCAGCTTTAAAATAAAAAAAGGCCTTAACGGCCTTTTTTTATTTATGCAAATTACTAATTACTTCTCTAGCAAAATGTCATGAATTTTCGCAAGATCAGATTTACCAGCAATAATTTCATCCGGTGTTAAACCCGATAGTTCATGCGGAAACACTAACCACTCTTCAGATTCATGAATATAATAATCTGGAACAGTGTCTACTTTTGAGTTTTTTGGCTTGTAGTACGGGCATGCAATACGAATATCACGTGGCAAGTTTAAGCGCATAAGCTCTGAAAGCTTTTCTTTTAATGCAACAATACTACGACCTGAGTCAAATACATCATCAACAATTAATAATGAATCACCTGCATTTGCGTTCTCTACAATGTAATGTAAGCCGTGTACTTTAATTTCTTTCGACTGTTTACCAATACCGTAATAAGACGATGTACGTACTGCAATGTGATCAGTCTCAATGCCTTTGTAATCGTAATATTCTTGAACAGCAATACCGATCGGTGCACCACCTCGCCAAATACCAATAATAAAATCAGGACGAAAGCCATCTTGGTATACTTGTGCCGCTACGCGGAACGAATCTTCAAGCAGCTGTTGAGCTGTGATGTAGCACTTATCTGACATAATTAGAAACCCCAGTGGTGGATATAAGATTTGAGCGCAGCTTAGAGTTAAGCAAAAATTAAACTCAAACAGGTATTGGCGACTGATTTTACCGTAAATGAAATAAAATTGCTTGCCTGTAAATTAAAAAATAGGCACCCAAGGGTGCCTATTTTTAGCGTAAAAAGCGTAATTTAGTAAATATTATGCTTTTTCTTGTAAAGTACGAGCAACTGTACGCATACCTTGAGTTGTTGCACCCGCTGCCCATTGACTTGTACTGCCCATGTTAAATGCAGCCGCTAAATCTATGTGTACCCAGCCTTTGCCATCGTTTGGCACAAAGCGTGATAAAAAGCCTGCAGCATTCGATGCACCGCCATAACCGCCACCTTTTTGTGCACGGCTATTCGCCGTATCAGCATAAGGAGATGGGCAGTTTTGTTGATGCCATTTTTCAAGAGGAAGTGGCCAAGCAGCTTCCATTTCTTGAGATGCAAAACTCTCAACTTCACGTACAAGTTCTTTATCAAGTGCAAATAATGCATTGTACTCTTGGCCAACAGCAACAAGCGCTGCACCAGTTAGTGTTGCTGCATCAATAATAAGTGGAGCGCCAGTCTCACCTGCGGCCATTAAGCCATCTGCAAGTACTAAGCGACCTTCAGCATCGGTGTTTACAATTTCAACTGTCGTGCCATTTTTATAAGTAAGAATGTCACCTAATTTGTATGCATGACCCGAAATTAAGTTCTCAGCACAACATAAAAACAGTTTAATACGTTTTTCAATACCACGGTTAATAGCCAATGCTAAACCTGCAGTTACTGTTGCAGCACCGCCCATGTCGCACTTCATACCAAGCATACCTTCGCTTGATTTGATTGAGTAACCACCTGAGTCAAACGTAATACCTTTACCTACAAGCGCTGCACTTACTGGTGCATTTTCGTCGCCTGTTGGGTTGTAATCAAGCTCAAGCAATACTGGCGGGCGAACACTACCGCGACCAACAGCATGAATACCAATCCACTGTTGTTCTAGTAACGCATCACCTTTAATAATTTGGTAACTTACATGCTCAGGCGCTAATGATTGAATAAACTCAGCCGCTTTTTCAGCAAGGCTTTCTGGGTAAATGTCATCGGCAGTCCCGTTAACCATTTCACGTGCCCAAATTGCTGACGTTTTTAAGTGAGCAAGTTCTTTAATATCTGATTGTGCGTTATCAACAAACTCAACACCATTTAACGATTTTGGTGTTACAAAGCCTTGATAAAAAGCCCACTGGCTTTCTGTACACCAAGCATCACCTGCTAATTCAACGTTTTTAATACCTTGGATTGCAATAGTACGACCAGCTTTTTGAACATTTTTCAATGTTTCTTGCTCAGACAAATGAACAGTTGCACCGCGCTCATTAAAAGACAATGACGCATTATCGCCCCAATGACTCGCTGCTGCTTGTTCGCTTAGTTGAACAACAAATTTTTCACTCATGTTAGAATACCCTTGCACTTAAATGTGCCACCGAGTTTACTATAGAGCGCTTAAGTTCCCAACAGCTTGAGGTAAATAACATAAACCACACTGCTGTGCAGTATTTACGCTTTGGAAGTTATCATGAAGTACACGCCAACTCTGCAACCTGCCACCTTATTAAAACGCTACAAACGCTTTTTAGCTGATTTGCAATTAAGTGATGGCAGTGAATTTACCGCCCACTGTGCTAATACAGGTAAAATGACGGGATGCGCAGAGCCGGGTTTTGCTGCTTTTTATTCAACAAGCGATAACGCAAAACGAAAATACCCGCATTCATTAGAGCTTACGCAAAATAACTTATCGCAGCTTATTTGTGTAAATACAGCAGTGGCTAATAAAGTAGTAGAAGAAGCAATAAACAATAATGTAATAAGCGAGCTACTCGACTACAGTCAATTGCAAAGCGAAGTAAAGTACGGCAGCGAAAACAGCAGAATCGACTTTTTACTCACAGACGAAAATAAGCCTGATTGCTACGTAGAAGTTAAATCAGTCACATTATTAAGCGAGGATGCACCACAAAGCGGGCAAGGCTACTTTCCTGATGCGCAAACACTGCGCGGACAAAAACATATTCGCGAACTAATAGAAATGATCGAACAAGGCCACCGAGCAGTATTAATGTTCGCTGTTTTGCATGAAGGAATAAATACAGTAAGTGCAGCTGCGCATATTGATAAAAAATACGCCACGCTATTAAGCCAAGCAATAATAGCCGGCGTTGAAGTATTAGCATACAAGGCCACAATTTCTGCTAATGAAGTTTTACTTCATAAAAAAATAGTATTTGCACAATAGTGTATTAAACCAAGGGATTGAACTAAGCGTAATTTGCAAAATAAGCAAAGTACTCAAATTAAAAAAAGTTATACAAAGTGAATTATAAAAATTAACTTGTTTTTAAAGCTTTTGCCCACATAACAAGGCAAGTTTTAGAAAGCGAATATGTGAATTAATTAAAAGTGTAAATAGACTATTAATACACTTTTTACTCAGTAAGCATGGTTGAAGCTAATTCGATTAATTAAAAATAAATTTGCCTAGGATATAAGATTCTGTTATTTATACCGCCGGCTAATGCTGAGGCATTAAATTAAGGATTTAGGAGAGAGTTATGCCAGACCAAAAGAAACATGGTTTATTGGCTCAAGCCGGTTTAGAACCATACCAAGAAAAACCAGGCGAAGAGTACATGAATGATGCACAACGTGCTCATTTTAGAGCGATTTTAGAAACTTGGCGTAATGATTTACGTAACGAAGTTGATCGTACTAAATCACACATGCAAGACGAAGCTGCTAACTTTCCTGACCCAGTTGACCGCGCTGCACAAGAAGAAGAGTTCTCTTTAGAACTTCGTACTCGTGACCGCGAACGTAAATTAATCAAAAAAATTGAAAAAACAATTAATTTGATTAAAGAAGATGATTTTGGCTTTTGTGAGTCTTGTGGCATCGAAATTGGCATACGTCGCTTAGAAGCACGTCCTACTGCCGATTTATGCGTAGACTGCAAAACACTTGCAGAAATCAAAGAAAAGCAATCTGGACGCGGCTAATTAATACTTATTAATTAGTTATGTCTCCTACAGCCGTTACTGCGCCTATGCGTAAATATCGCGGTCGTTTTGCACTGTCTCCTTCTGGGCCATTACATTTTGGCTCACTTGTAGCGGCTGTGGGTAGTTATCTAGATGCAAAAGCTAACCAAGGAGATTGGTTAGTTCGTATAGAAGACATTGACACTACGCGCGTGGTTAAAAACGCAGACTCCGATATTCTTAATACCTTACATGCCTACGCCCTTCACTGGGACGAACCTGTTGTATATCAAACGCAGCGTCTGCCTTTATACCAAGATATTACCCACTCACTTTTAAAACAAAACCTTGTTTATGGTTGCACCTGTACTCGCAAACAAATAAAAGCCATTGGCGGTATTTATCAGGGGCATTGCCAAGCACTTAATCATAATACTCAATGCGGTGCGCTTCGCTTAGTTCAGCAACATCCAACGACTCAATTTAATGACTTAATTCAAGGTGATATAACGGTAAATAGCGCCCTTTCCCATGAAGATTACTTAATTAAACGCAGCGATGACTTATTTGCATATCAACTTGTTGTGGTCGTCGATGATATTGATCAAGGGATTAACCGAATTGTAAGAGGCGCTGATTTAATTGAGCCAACCGCACGGCAAATTAGTTTATTTAAACAACTCGATAGCCCTGTGCCTGAATTTGCTCATTTACCTTTAGCGGTTGCCAAGCCTGGTTTCAAATTGTCTAAACAAAATTATGCTCCTGCCATTAGCAAACAAAATCCAAAGCCTGCTTTAATTAGTGCATTTGAATTTTTAGGATTGCCTGTTATAGCTGATTTAATCGATTTAAATATTGAACAATTAATCGCTTGGGGAATTAAAAACTTTAGCTTAAAACAGGTACCACAAGTATCCGAAATACAAATTTCTCAGCATCCACGTAGTCAGAAAGTCCAATTTACACATTTAAGTAAATAAAATAGCTAAAAACGGCTTAATTTCAACACATCAACTTAATTTTTAAACCCTGCTGGTATATGATAGCCGCCTAAATATATGCTAATTACGTCAAACAGCTTGTACTGGGCTATAACCGCCCCATTTGCTGTAACTTTTGATTGCGATGCAGAGTCAATCACACCTTCTAGGAGACAGACTATTATTTCCAAGCTTTTTCAATTTTGCCGACAAATAATCGGCCCGAATACCAGTGCCGAAAGCGCTTCTGTAAGCAGTGAACCTATTGTTGTCACTCGTGGTGAGCATGGTATTTCTCGCAAACAATTTAGCCCAAATGCAATCAAAGTATTATACCGCTTAAAAGACGGTGGCTACGATGCCTACCTTGTTGGTGGTTGTATTCGCGATATATTGTTAGGCCAACAGCCAAAAGATTTTGACGTAGTTACTAATGCAACGCCAGATCAAGTAAAAAAACTATTTAGAAACTGTCGCCTTATTGGCCGTCGCTTTCGTTTAGCACATATTGTATTTGGTCGTGAAATTATTGAAGTGGCGACTATGCGTGGCCACCACGAAGCGCAAGAAGACAAAAATCAAATAAGCCAATCAAGCGATGAAGGCCAATTACTACGTGACAACGTATTTGGCAGTATTGAAGAAGATGCAGAACGCCGCGACTTTTCAATCAATGCACTTTATTACTCAATCAAAGATTTTAGTATTCACGATTACGCCAACGGCTTAGCGGCAATTAAAGCTAAACAAATTGAGCTAATCGGCGATCCTGAAACGCGTTACCGCGAAGACCCTGTTCGTATGTTACGTGCAGTTCGCTTTGCTACTAAACTTGATATGAGCATTGCGCCTAAAAGTGAAAAGCCAATTAGTGAGCTTGCAAGTTTGCTTGATAACATTCCGCCGGCACGTTTATTTGAAGAAATTCTTAAGCTGTTTTTAAACGGCAAGGCCGAAGCTAACTTTTTAATGCTGCGTAAATACGGCTTATTCCGCTCACTGTTTCCTGAGCTTGATAAAATCTTAGATAAAAATCCAAGTGGCTTAGAACACACGCTTATTCAGCAAATGTTTCAAAATACCGACAAACGTATTAATGCAGATAAAAAAGTAACACCAGCGTTTATTTTTGCCGCACTACTTTGGTTCCCGCTGCTTGAACGTACTAAAAAGATTCAAAGCCAAGAACAACTTGCAGAATACGATGCTTTCGCACAAGCAATGAATAAAGTACTAAGCGATAACTCACAACACATTGCGGTTCCTAAACGCTTTACTTTAGGTGCTCGCGATATTTGGCATATTCAGCACCGTTTGGATAAACGTGCAGGCCAACGTGCTTACAGACTAACGCAGCAACCTCGCTTTAAAGCCGCCTACGACTTTTTACTCTTACGCGTAGATGCAGGCGAAACACAGCACACTGAGCTTGCCCAGTGGTGGACACAATACTTAAGCCAAGATATAAACGGCCAAAAAGAGATGGTTAAAAACTTAGGTCACCAAGGTGGTCCTAAGCCGCGAAAGCGCCGTCGACCGACTAAAAAGCCAGCTGAGTAATAACATGCACTGTGTTTATTTGGGTTTAGGTGCCAACCTAAACTCACCAAAAGAGCAGCTTGATAACGCGGTAATCGCGCTTAAAAAGCTGCCTAATTGTGAATTTATAAACGTATCGCATTACTATGCAAGTAAGCCTATGGGCCCACAAGATCAACCAGACTATATCAATGCAGTAGCGTGCATTAAAACGACCCTTGAGCCAGAGCAATTACTTGATTTAACGCAACGTATTGAACTTGAGCATGGTCGAGTAAGAAAGGCTGAACGTTGGGGTCCGCGCACTCTTGATATAGATACTCTATTATTTGATGATCAAATTATAAATACGGTGCGCTTAACTGTGCCTCATTATGGTTTGAATAATCGCGAGTTTGTGGTTTATCCACTATTAGAGCTTGCACCTGAACTTATTTTACCTAGCGGCATTGCATTAAAAACCATTGCAAATAATTTACCGCTCAACGACTTACAACAATTACCTCTGTAATTAACCTAGGCTTTTGCCTGCGAGGATATTATGTCTAAAATAACCGTTTCTACTTTAAATAAAATGAAAGCAGAAAATAACAAAATTACTGCATTAACAGCCTACGACGCTAGTTTTGCAAAGTTATTTCATGATAACGGCGTTGAAGTTATTTTAGTGGGCGACTCTTTGGGCATGGTACTACAAGGCGGCGATGACACCCTTGGCGTAACCAATCAAGATATTGCATATCATACCCGCTGTGTACGCGCTGGTAGCCGCGAATTATTTGTAATTGCTGACTTACCTTTTATGACCTACTCAAGCGTAAGTGATACTTGTAAAAATGCAGCTGAGCTTATGCGCGCTGGCGCAAACATGATTAAGCTTGAAGGCGGAGAATGGCTTTACGAGAGCATTAAAACGCTTACTCAACAAGGTATTCCAGTTTGCGGGCATTTAGGCCTTACACCACAGTCAGTACATGTATTTGGTGGCTTTAAAATACAAGGTCGCGAAGAAGACAAAGCACAAAAAATGATTGATGACGCAAAAGCACTAGAAGCTGCTGGCGCACAATTATTAGTACTTGAATGTATTCCAAGTGCACTGGCAAAACGCATTACAGACGCCCTAAGCATCCCAACAATTGGTATTGGTGCAGGCAGTTTAACTGACGGCCAAATACTGGTAATGCATGACCTTGTTGGTATTTCAGCAGGTTACATTCCTAAATTTTCTAAAAACTTTTTGCTCGAAACAGGCAATATGCCTGCAGCCGTTCAAAAGTATTGTACAGACGTTAAAAATGGCGCGTTTCCAAGCGCTGAACACGAGTTTAAATAATGCAGTCAATTACTGAAATCAGATCGTTACGTAGTCAAATTAAAGCATGGCGCCAAGCGGGTCTTAGCGTGGCACTTGTGCCAACGATGGGCAACTTGCACCGTGGGCATTTTTCGCTAGTAGAAAAAGCAAAAAACTTAGCCGATAAAGTCGTTGTGAGTATTTTTGTTAACCCAATGCAATTTGGTGCTAACGAAGATTTAGATAACTATCCTCGTACACTAAACGAAGATAAACAAGGCCTTGCAGAACTAGGCACTGATATTGTATTTACCCCAAGTGTAGAGACAATTTATCCAAATGGACTTGGCGCACAGAGCTTTGTAGATGTGCCTGATATTTCATTAGGTTACTGTGGTGGCTCACGCCCTGGTCACTTTAGAGGTGTTGCCACGGTAGTTACAAAATTATTTAATCTTGTACAACCCGATTACGCCTGCTTTGGTGAAAAGGATTTTCAGCAACTGCAAGTAATTAAAACCATGGCGCGCGACCTATCAATTCCGGTCGAAGTTATTGGTGTACCTACAATGCGAGAAGTTTCTGGCCTTGCTATGAGCTCGCGTAATGGTTACTTATCTGATGAGCAAAAAGCGACTGCAACCGTATTATTTAAAGCACTTAATACATGCGCTGAGCAACTTAAAAGCGGCGAAAAAGACTTCGTAAAACTTGAAAGCTTAGCTAAACAGAGCTTAGAGCAAGCTGGCCTAAAGCCAGACTATTTTGAGATTGCTCAACGAGATACATTAAAAACTGCTACAATCGAAGATACTCAATTTGTTATTTTAGCCGCAGCCTATTTTGGTGGTGTTAGATTGATCGACAATATTCAAGTCGAAATTTAATATTATTGCGACTCCATTTTAAGGATAAGAAGCATGCACACTTTAATAAAAACAAGCGTAGTCGCCCTTACTTTTGCACTATTAGTAGGTTGCCAAAACCAAGTTGAAAACCCTGAAATGAATCAGTGTGCTCAACAAAATTACCAATGCGAAAGTACATGTGAACAGCAAACAACTGCTGAGGGCTTAAAGCAACAAGTATGCTCTGGAAAATGTGTTGAGAGCTATAATCAATGTAAAGTACAAGCCGAAAAATTAGGTAATATTTAATTCCTTAAAATTTTTAGTTTTAGGCACAAAAAAACCGCTCAGTGAGCGGTTTTTTATTGCCTATGGTTTATCATACCAATTTTATTAAAAACATGACCATTCTAGCGTATTAAATAACTCACTAACTACGTTAAAAATTATTTATATAGAACAACTATGTATCATAATTTTAGCCTTGTTATTGCGCTATTTTCTTATCGCTATAATAACTCACTAATTTAATGCAATTGGTATTAGTTCAAACCAAGCTTTTTAAGTTCTGTTTTTACTAGCTTTGCAGAAAGTGGTACATAACCATCTTTTTCTACAATTTGCTGACCATCTTTTGAAAGTACCATTCTTAAAAATTGTTCTTCCATAGGTGATAGTGGCTTATTCGGGTGTTTATTCACATAAACATATAAAAAGCGCGATAGCGGGTATTTACCTTGCGCAACGTTATCAAGTGTTGCATCAACAAAGTTATCGCCTTTTTTAGCAAGCGGTACTGTACGCACGCCCGATGTTTTATAACCGATACCAGAGTAACCAATTGCATTTAATGAAGATGAAATTGACTGTACTACTGATGCAGAACCCGGTTGCTCATTTACGTTATTACGGAAATCACCTTTACACAGTGCTTTCTTTTTAAAGTAGCCATAAGTACCTGACACTGAGTTACGTCCATAAAGCTGAACGTCTTTAGCAGCCCAATCGCCTGTTAGGCCGACATCGCTCCAACGATTAACTTGCTCTGGTGCGCCACATTTACGAGTAGATGAAAAAATAGCATCTACTTGGTCAATACGAAGACCTTCAATTGGGTTATCTTTATGTACAAATACAGCAAGTGCATCAATAGCTACGCGAACTTCTGTTGGCTTGTAACCGTAACGTTTTTCGAACGCTTCGATTTCTTTAGATTTCATTTTACGGCTCATTGGACCTAGGTTAGCTGTACCTTCGGTAAGTGCCGGTGGTGCAGTAGAAGAACCTGCCGCTTGAATTTGAATATTTACATTTGGGTAAATACGTTTGTACTCTTCAGCCCAGAACGTCATCATGTTGGCTAAAGTGTCAGAACCTACTGATGAGAAGTTACCTGAAACACCACTAATTTTTTGATACTCAGGAATATCTTGATCTAAAGCAACTGCTTGTGCAGATACGAAAGTTGTAACAGCCACACCCATTGCGGCAACTAAGTTTTTAAATTTCATGTAGGGTTCTCCGGTTTGTTCGTCCCATTTTCTAACTGCTGCCCACTCTAAAGTGAGTACATGACAGTTACATTACTCTTAAATGACACTTTTATGACTTTGCTTTTCAGCCTAATTACTTAGCTAGCGAAACTATCTTATCTATTGAAAATTCGAAAGAAAAACACGAACCTTTGTTAACTTCACTGCTAATATTTAATTTACTATCGTGGCGCGTTAGTACATGTTTTGTAATCGCAAGCCCTAAACCTGAGCCACCTGTTGTTCTGCTGCGGGCTTTATCAACACGATAAAAACGCTCAGTTAAACGGTTAATATGCTCTGGCGCAATACCATCACCATTATCGGTAACACTAAAACACGCTTTATTGTTTTTGCGCTGCCAACACACTTCCACTTTGCCACCGGGTTTAGTGTAATGAATGGCGTTAAATACTAAATTAGAAAACGCACTACGCAGTTCATCCTCAGAGCCTTTAATATCAAGGGTTTTATCAATATTAAAAATAAGCTCATGGCCTTTGTCTTGATTAATTGAGTTTGCCTCAGTGTGAATATAACCAAGTAATTGCGGTACGTTTATGGCTTTATCGTTATCTTGGCGACGAGCACCTTCAATACGCGAAAGCGATAGTAATTGGCTGACTAAGCTATCCATGCGCTTGCATTGTTCAAGCATAGTATTTTGCGCTTTGTTCCACATTGCTGGCGGCGGCATCATGTCGCCATCCATCATCTCAAGATAGCCAGTAACCACTGTAAGCGGTGTACGTAGTTCGTGTGACACATTGGCTACAAAGTCTTTACGCATCTGTTCTAGCTGTTTTAATCGCGTTACATCACGCACAACAACCATAAGTTGCGTGCTTGCATAAGGCATTACCCTAAATTCTAGTACTTGCTCAATGCTATGGCCGTTATCCAGCTCAAGCGCGTCGTCAAATTCACCTTTGTGCATGTATTTAGCAAACTTAGGTTCGCGAATTAAATTATCAAGACGCTGACCATGATCGGTTGGCCACTGCAAACCAAGCACTTTAAGGGCTAATTGATTACACCACACAATACTTAAATCGTTTTGCAGTACCACTACCGCATCAGGTACTGCTTCAGCTCCATCGCGAAAGCGACGAATTAAATCAGCAAGCTCATTACGTTTTTTACGATTACGGTGCTGTAGATGATAAATACCTTCAAACACTTGCTCCCATGCACCCTCGCCCTCAGGTGGATTAAAGCTACGTTGATTAAGTAGCCAATCGCTCAAACGATAAAGTTGATGGTAGTGCCAAATAAGGAGGGAAAAAGATCCTAAAAATAAAAGCAAAAATGGCGCGCCAACCAGCACACCAATTAATAGTAAGGGTAAAAAATAGATAAACAGGCGCTTTACTAACGCCTGCTTATTAACAACTCGATACATACACTCACTTTACCTTAGAGTAGTAATACATGCGTATTTCATACATTAGCTAAGCTTTAAGCTGATCACAGCTTACTTGAAAAACGATATCCAGCACCACGTACAGTTTGCACCAAACGGTCATGTCCAAGTGGGCCAATTGCTTTACGCAGACGACGAATGTGCACATCAACCGTGCGATCTTCTACGTAAACATTAGTTCCCCATACATGATCAAGCAGTTGTTCACGGCTATAAACACGCTCTGGGTGAGTCATAAAAAAGTGCAGTAATCTAAATTCGGTTGGCCCCATATCAAGCTCGTTACCTTCTGAGGTAACACGATGCGAAATAGGGTCTAAACGCAGGCCATGTACTTCAATAGCTTCTTCTAATGAGGTTGGCGATACACGGCGAATAACCGCTTTAATACGCGCCATAAGCTCTTTAGGAGAAAACGGCTTAGTTACGTAATCGTCAGCACCTACTTCAAGACCGCGTACTTTGTCTTCTTCTTCGCCACGGGCTGTAAGCATAATAATTGGGATTTGGCGGGTGTGTTCGTTTTGCTTAAACTTTTTAGCAATTTGAATACCGCTTCCACCTGGTAACATCCAATCAAGTAAAACCATATCTGGGTAAGGTTCAACCATAGCTGCAATAGCAGAGTCGTAATCTTCTGCTTCAATTGCTTGAAATCCATTTTGCTCTAAAACAAAAACCAACATCTCCCTGATAGGAGCTTCGTCATCTACGACTAGTACTTTACGTGACATTCCAATTTATCTCTTACGCTATCGAATTAGTTTTCATTATTATGACTAAGTATGACATTTTTATGAAAGTGTAACGTGTAAATTAAAATGATGGTAAAAAAAACACAAATTAGTGACAAAAAACCTCATTAACGTCATATTTTTAAAACCTTTTTAATATTTAACGTAATAAAAAGAGATTTACGATAAATTTATAAAATAGCTAATTTTTGAAATTATCTGCTTTTTGTCGCTAGTTGAATCATTAAATAATACAAAATTAACTGGGATCATTGTTTTACTAACCAAGACTTTTTTACAGATCGATCGTTTAAAAGTAACTTTAAAGCTATTTTAAAATTAACAAACCCGCCTGTGTAACAATCAATACGTTTAAAAATAGATCTAAATTTTACTAAGCCCAAAAAAAAGGATCAGATTTTTACCAAGCCGATCCACTCTCAGATCAGAGTTGTACCTAGTCAAAGCCATAAGTTGTTGATTGTTTATACAAATAAATAACGATCAAATTATCTCAGAGCCTAAAATAGCGAAAAAGTGTATTTGGCTTAGTAAAGTAATGATCCGAAAAGGCTGTGTTAGTAAATGCGTGATCCCAAAGTACGGCGTTGATAGTACAGCGATCTGATCAATAGAAGCCGTAACCTGCAATATAAAAAGGGCTGACATTAAAAAAGCCAGCAACAAAGTTACTGGCTTAGGGCCTGTTGACCTTTCAGGATTAAAATTTGTTCAATCTAGGGGCGATTTAATCGCGGCGTGAGGTTTGTAACCTAGCGGGCTAAGTAAAAACCGAGCAAAGCTTCCGCGTCCTGCTCACGCCCCTTACCTACATCCATGTAGGCAACAAAGAGTAAATTGCCCCTAGGCAGAACCCTTCGGGCAGCGCATGTTTGGCATTTATTCCACGTTATCGCCTATTTATGGGGAATAACCACACTGCATAGGCTCTGCCTTGCCTAAATACCAAACATACTGCTGCAAATTTAACCTCGAAAGATAAACAGGCCCTAATAATGATCAATTATAAATTGATCTATTATCTAATTTTAGGGTCTAGTTCGCCGCTTAAGTATTTAAGGTGCATTTCATCAAGTGAAATTGGCTTAATTTTACTAGCCTGACCAGAAGTACCAAACGAGTTATAGCGTGCAACACAAATCTCTGTCATTGCTTTAGTCGCTTCAGCTAAGTATTTACGTGGATCGAAGTTAGATGGGTTTAACGCCATATGACGGCGAATTGCACCGGTAGATGCTAAACGTAAATCGGTATCAATATTTACCTTACGAACACCAAACTTAATGCCTTCAACAATCTGTTCAACTGGCACACCATAAGTTTCTGGAATTTCGCCACCATACTGATTAATAATTTCTAACCATTCTTGAGGAACTGAAGATGAACCATGCATCACTAAATGCGTGTTAGGAATACGTGCATGAATCGCTTTAATGCGGTCAATCGCTAAAATGTCATCTGTTGGTGGGCGAGTAAATTTATAAGCTCCATGCGAAGTACCACAGGCAATTGCAAGTGCATCAACATGTGTTTTATTTACAAAGTCAGCCGCTTCTTCAGGGTCTGTTAGCATTTGCTCAGTGGTTAGTAACCCTTCTGCGCCAACACCATCTTCTTCGCCAGCTTCACCTGTTTCAAGTGAACCAAGAACACCTAGCTCGCCTTCAACCGATACGCCACAAGCATGAGCCATAGCAACAGTTTCGCGCGTTACTTCTACATTGTATTCGTAGCTTGAAGGAGTTTTACCGTCGCTCATTAACGAGCCATCCATCATTACTGATGAAAAACCAAGCTGAATTGAACGCTGACATACACCTGGCGATGTGCCGTGATCTTGGTGCATAACAACGGGGATATGTGGCCATTCTTCTACGGCTGCTAAAATCATATGACGAATAAATGGAGCACCAGCATAAGCACGTGCGCCAGCTGATCCCTGAACGATTACTGGGCTGTTTGTTTTGTCAGCCGCTTCCATTATTGCGCGCATTTGCTCTTGATTGTTAACGTTAAAAGCAGGTACGCCGTAACCATGCTCTGCTGCATGATCTAAAAGTTGTCGCATACTGATTAAAGCCATTGGGTATTCTCCAATTTATCGACAGTAGTTCCCTACCATCTAGTTTGAACGGATGTGTTAGTTTGGCGTTATAACAACGCCACGAAAAACCACTGCTTTGCAGTAATATTCCGTCTAAATTAACTATTAAATTAGGGTGAGAGGTATTTAATAATTAATTGTCGGTGAGGGCTATTACCCCCTCACCTTACGCTACTAAAATTACTTAGCGCGCGACTCTAGCATTTCAACTGCTGGAAGTTTTTTGCCTTCTAAAAACTCTAAGAACGCACCACCACCAGTAGAAATATAAGAAACTTTATCGGCAATGCCGTATTTATCAATTGCGGCTAAGGTATCACCACCACCAGCAATTGAAAACGCATTTGAGTTAGCAATTGCTTGTGCAATAGCACGTGTGCCATTACCAAATTGGTCAAACTCGAACACGCCAACAGGGCCATTCCATACAACAGTGCCCGCATTTGCAATAATTTTTGCAAGTTTGCTCGCTGTATCAGGACCAATATCAAAAATCATATCGTCGCTTGTTACTTCGCTTACATCTTTAAGCGTAGCTACAGCAGATTCAGAAAACTCATTACCAACAACTACGTCAGTCGGTACCGGAATTTCACCATTATTAGCAATCGCTGCTGCACATAAGCGGTTAGCTTCATCCATTAAATCTGGTTCGTAAAGCGATTTACCAACTGGGCTACCTGATGCAGCAATAAAGGTATTTGCAATACCGCCACCGGTAACTAATTGGTCAACAATTTTAGAAAGTGAATCTAAAACGGTTAGCTTAGTTGAAACTTTAGAACCACCAACAATCGCCACTAATGGACGAGCTGGGTTATCAAGTGCTTTGCCTAACGCTTCTAGTTCAGCTGATAACAATGGACCTGCACATGCCACATCAGCAAATAAGCCAACGCCATGCGTAGATGCTTGTGCACGGTGAGCCGTACCAAATGCATCCATTACATATACATCACACAGTGCTGCAAGTTGCTTAGATAACGCTTCGTCGTTTTTCTTCTCGCCTTTGTTAAAGCGCACATTTTCAAAAACAACAACTTCGTTATCAGCAATATCAACACCGTTTAGATAATCTTTTTCTAAACGTACAGTTTGCTCAAGGGCATCGTTTAAGTAATCAGCGACAGGTGCTAGCGAAAACGCTTCATCATATTCCCCTTCCGTAGGACGGCCAAGGTGTGACATAACCATTACTTTAGCACCCATCTCAAGCGCTAATTTAATAGTAGGTAGTGCTGCACGAATACGCGCATCAGACGTCACTTTACCTGCTTTAACTGGTACATTTAAATCTTCACGAATTAATACGCGTTTGCCGTTTAAATCTAAATCTGCCATTTTTATGACCGACATGAACATCTCCTTAGTTAACGATACTGAACCTGAAAAATACGTTTAAAATTATTATATTAATAAATTACTTATTCACTGCCATCATAGCACGCGCTGTGTCGAGCATACGATTAGCAAAACCCCATTCGTTATCACACCATACTAATAACTTTATCAGTCGTTTGTGACTAACACGTGTTTGTGTGCCATCAATAATACAAGAATGTGGGTCGTGATTAAAATCAACCGACACAAGCGGCTCTTCGGTATAACTTAAAATACCTTCTAAGCGGTCTTTTGCTTGTGCTTTAAGTGCGTTATTTACTGCGTTTAAATCTACATCGGTATTAACCGTTACACTTAAATCCATTGCCGTGACATTTATAGTCGGTACACGTACGGCGATGGCTTCAAAACGGCCTTTAAATTTAGGTAAAATACGGTCTATACCACGGGCGAGCTTTGTATCAACTGGAATAATTGATTGGCTTGCAGCGCGAGTACGGCGTAAATCATGATGATAACCATCAATCACTTGTTGATCGTTCATCGACGCATGAATCGTTGTAATAGCGCCCGACTCAATACCAAATGCATCATCTAATACTTTAATAACCGGCACAACACAGTTAGTTGTACACGAGCCGTTAGACACAATTGTGTGCTCGTTTTTAAGCTCATCGTCGTTAATGCCATACACAATCGTAGCATCAACATCGTTATCGGCCGGATGCGAAAACAACACCTTTTTAGCGCCTGCGGTAATATGTAACTGCGCATGTTCACGCGAGTGATAAACACCAGTACATTCAAGTACAACGTCTACATCGAGCGTTTGCCAAGGTAATTCAATTGGGTTTTCTTCACAAAAAAGTGCAATGGTATCGCCTGCAACACTAATGGTGTCTTCACCAAGTTTTACAGGAAAAGAAAAACGACCGTGGGATGTGTCGTATTTTAATAAATGAGCAATAGCTTCAGGATCAGCAAGTTCGTTAATCGCAACAATTTTTATATCGTCGCTCAAACCAGACTCGTATAACGCGCGGACAATATTTCGACCAATACGACCAAAACCATTAATTGCAAGTTTGATTGCCATGAAATATAAAATCCACTCTTTTAGCGTGCAGATAAAGGCAATACGCCTTTTAGATGTCTGTATTGTAATCGACCTTGCATCTGATTATAAGAGGGAAGCATTAGAAACTTTAAATTAAGGTTAAAGAGCTTAGGCATTGCAAGCTCTTCGAGGGTTCTGACTTTTAAAATTAAGTTTTTTATACTAAATTTTTCAATGCGTTAATTATATCTTCTGGCTCAGAACGAGTGCGATAATCAACATCAACATAACGCCAAGTCACTTTACCTTGTTTATCTAAAACAAAGGTGGCAGGGATCGGTAAAACACTACTATTGCCATTGTTAACCGACTCTAAATCTAGGCCTCGGTCTACTCGCATATGCTCTAGTAAAAATGTGGGTACTTGCCATGCTACGCCGTAACTTGCTGCTACATCGGCATTTTGATCACTCAGCACTAAAAAATCCATTTTACTTATTTCATCATCACTAAGTGAGCCATCGGGTACTTGCGGGCTAATAGCCACCAATTGTGCGCCTAATGCGTGAATTTCAGGTAAACGTGCTTGAAGCGCTTTGAGCTGTAAATTGCAGTACGGACACCAACTTCCACGATAAAAAGTAACAACCACAGGTCCTTTAGCAAGTAACTCGGTTAACTGCACCGATTGACCATGTTGATTTGGTAACTCAAAACTTGGTGCGCTTTGGTTTAAATCAAGCGCATTAGCACCTTGTTGAAACGCTTTTGCTTGTGCAATCGTTTCATCAACACCTTTCATAAAATCAGGATTACCTTTACGCCCTGCCGCTATTTTTGCCTCAGTTTGTGCTTTTAACGTGTTATTTTCATCGCTCATAATATGGCTACCTTCAAATTAATCAAAAACTTAAAGCCAGCTTACATTATGAAAATGTATTTGAAATGAAAATTTTAACTTATTCATTTACTTCTAAATCAAACACCACGTTTATTGATGATTTAAATGTAATAGTTTCTTGCAGGTATCTACCTTGCTCAAATGGATTTCTAGTAACTTTAGAACCGGTTACAACTATTCTCTCAAAATTATCTGCGCCATAACCATAACTTGAACGGTTAGAATTTGAATTAATGCTGTAAATTTTTCCAAGCTCTGCGCCAAATGCTTTAGCAAGCTTACCCCCTTTAACTATAGCGTTATCTATTGCGCCTTGTGTTGCTTCAGCTTCTAACTGCGCGGCTTTAGAAGACATAAGCTCAATATTCGTCAGTTCATTAATTTTTACACTTAATGCAAAATCGATAAAATCATTCAACTTTTCAATATTTCTTAATGTTACTTTAAGTGTTCTTGTTGCTACATATCCTGCATTAATTGCTGTACCGCTCTCGACATTAAACTTGTCGTCATCATTGTAAGTTAACAGGCTTGTAGCAGAAACATCCGTCTCCTTAACACCGTACTTGCTTAATCCTTTAAGTAACAAATTTACTCGATCATCAACATCACGTTTAGCATCAAGTGATTTGTCTTTAAAGCTTATTACTTCAAAAGAAATCTTAGCCATATCGGGCTTTGCTAATACCTCTGCAGTACCCTGCACTGCAATATGGCGATTAGCAGGCAAGCTTGAATTAGCAAAAGTGATAAGTGGGAATAATGTTAGAAAAATAGTGATAATGAGTTTCATATTCGTTCCTTGGAGTAATTAGTTAAATAATGACTACGTAACTGTACCTATAGTCATACGGATAACAATAAAAGTAAACTGCTCTTTATTGTAGGCGGGAGTTTATCTCACGCGGCATAAAGCCCCGCCTACAGCCAACCTACATCAACTCGCCTAATTTTAACTCTTTGCCACGGCTTATTTGATGGCACTGGGCTAGCAGTAACTCTGCGGTGGCTTGTGCATCAGTAAGGGCATGATGGCAATGATAGCTTGGTAACTCATAACGTGTGCGGCATGCATTAAGGGTTAAATCATCTTGTTTTATTTCAGTTGAATGATGGAGTAAGCGCTTTTGTTCAATATGGAGTGTGTCGATTATGAGTTTAGGACGTATAGTTATATTGGCATTTTTAAGCGCTATTTTTAAAAACCCCCAATCGAGCATGGCATTATGAAACACTAAAATACAATCACTAAAGTGGCTGCTTAGTCGCGTTAATATACTGCACAAGCTCTGTCCTTTTGTTATAGCATCGTCGCTAATTCCATGAAAAACAGGACTTTGCTCAAGGCTTTTTACGTCTTTATTTATAAGGTGCTGTGACTCGCTCATTTTTATACATTGGTTATCTATTATCACCCACGCTACCGATACAATTTCGTGCTGTTTTGCATCAAGCCCAGTGAGCTCTAAATCAATCACCAAATAACGTTGTTGTAAGGCATTTTTACCTAGTAATTTACGGCGCTTTAAATACCGAGTGAGCAGCTTTTTTACCATGTTAGTAATCCATCATTATAAACTGCCGCGAGCAAACTTAAACGCGGCGGCTTGCTGCGCTTGTTTAACAAGGTAAAACGCTTCTTTTAGTTGATGGCGCTCTAGTGAGTTTAATTTATTAGGGTTAATGCAATTACTCGGTAAGCCCTCTTCGTTTATTTGTGTACTCAAACGAAGCTGCGTTAAGAACCGCCAGCAGTCTTTTAGGTTGTATATATCTTCTTTGCTGATCAGTTTATGTTTTAGTAGTGCGTCCAACCGCTCTTGTGTGTTGGCGCGCCTAATACCCGCTTTTAAAGCGTATAACCGCACTATGTCATTTATAATTACGACACCACGTTTTTTTAAATCTATGTATTTATTATTTTGATCTGTTTTTTCGGTTTTAAATTTATTAAATAAACCAATTGGCACGCTGTTGCTGCTTATGTCGGTTGCCATTGCGGCATAGAATAAGTCGTTACGCGATATACGAATTAGTTGCTCGCAAAAAGCCGTGTATAAAGTGTTTGAACCTTCAATAAATCGCAGGTCAAAAAATATCTTACAGTTAAGCATTGCATTGGGTGTGGGGCTTTTTATCCATTTAAAAAAGCGCTCGCTCCAGTCGTTTACGCTCATTCGGCACTCATCGCTGCTTGCCATAATATTACCAGGGCAACGCCTAATGCCGCACTCAACTAAGTTTTCACATACAAACTCTCCCATACTTTTAAAGTAAGCGTGTTGATCGGGGGTTAAGTCGTTAGGGAGTAATAAGCCGTTGTCTTGATCTGAATGCAAGGTTTGTTCTTCGCGTGCTTGCGAGCCAAAGCAAATAAAACTAAAGCTGGTTGGCGCTGCGCCATGCTCTTCTTGAAATAAGTGAATAAGGCGCGATGTAAGCGCATCGGTTAAACCACTGAGTAATTTACCAATTAATGATATGTCGTCAATGTTGTACGAAAAACCACGCAAAAGTTCGGGGATTTCTTTTGCGTAGCGTTTTAAATCAGTAACAGTATGCGCTTTATATATGCGCCCAATAAGCTGTACGGGGTCGCTTTTTTGTTGGCGCAGTAAATCGGTGCTCGTTATCATCCCTATCGGGTTGTGGTTTTCGTCAAGCACGGGTAAATGATGAATATTGTATTTAAGCATTAAGTGCAGCGCCGAAAACACCCGGTTATTTTCAAATATAAACTTGGGCTTGGCGGTCATAATACTGCTTACTGCGTCTTGTGGATCTACTTCGTCGGCAAGTACTCGATTACGTAAGTCGCGGTCGGTTACCACCCCTACTAAGTGCGCGTGCTGCGTTATCATTATTGACGATACGCCATGCTCTTTCATTTTTTTAGCGCTTTGCCTAATACTTGCATCGGGCGAAAGCGTAATGGCGGTGCGGGTCATCAGCTCTGATATTTTACGTTCAGACCAACTATCGTTTTTACTTTTATAATGCGATGACAACAACCGGTTAGCATGAGCGCGTACAAAGTATTGCTCAAACGATTTATATTCTCTGCGTAAAAAATCAAAGTGCGTTTGAGAGAGCATATACACTATGCCCTCTTTTTGTACTTCCAACCTATTTTGAATTGCCTCACCGGTTAACAGCGACGGAAAACCAAAGTAGTCACCTTGCGCTAAGCGTGTAACAACATCGCCCTTACCATCAACTAGGTCATACAAACCAGAGCGAATTAAAAACAGTTTAGGGTTTTCACTTTGTAACCACTGAGTCTGGTTTTCGCGGGTGAGGTAAATAATATCAAGATGATTTACAAAATATTCGTATGCGCTGCTATCAAGCAGTGTAAAAGGTGCTTGCAAACAAACGTATTGGGCTATTTCTTGTTGTTCTACACTCATTGTATTCGCTCTTTAAATGGTGATGTACCAATCTAATGTACTTATTTATTAAACAAATAAAAAGCCCGACTAAAGTCGGGCTTTTGGTGCTTTATGTTTTCTAAACTATATCTATAAATTGTAGCCTAGTGGTCGTGTGCTTCTGCAGACCCTTTAGGGTTACGAATGCTTTCAACCATTTCTTGAATTTCAACTGGTGTAGGTTTAGTAAACTTAAGAACAATTGCAGCAACTGCAAAGTTAATAATCATACCAATTAAGCCAATACCTTCAGGCGAAATACCTAAGAACCAGTTTTCAGGGCTGTTTAGCTCTGGGCTAACAAACTTGAAGAAAATGATATATGCAGCGGTAAAGCCAATACCCGTTACCATGCCTGCAATTGCGCCTTCGCGGTTCATTGTTTTAGAGAATATACCCATAATAATTGCTGGGAAGAAACTCGCTGCCGCCAAGCCGAATGCAAATGCCACTACCGATGCCACAAACCCAGGCGGGTTAATACCAAAGTACGCGGAGATAACAATAGCGACCATGGCTGCCAACCTCGCTGCAAGTAACTCTTGCTTGTCGGTAATATCGGGCTTGAGAGTTCGCTTGAGTAAATCGTGCGAAACGGAGGTCGAAATAACCAATAGTAAACCTGCTGTTGTAGAAAGTGCAGCGGCAATACCACCAGCAGCTACAAGTGCGATTACCCATGCTGGTAAGTTAGCAATCTCTGGATTTGCTAATACCATAATGTCGCGGTCTACGTTTACTTCGTTAGCACTGTTCGGATCGGTGATTTTACCCGCCGTGTAGAACATTTTGCCATCGCCGTTTTTATCATCAAATGTAATTAAACCTGTGCGTTCCCAGTTTTTAATCCATCCTGGTGCTTCTGCGTAAGCTGTACCGCTACCGTCTTTACCATTAATAGTATCAACCATGTTTACGCGAGCAAAGGCTGCAACCGCAGGTGCTGTAGTATAAACAATCGCGATGAACACAAGTGTCCATGCTGCAGAAATACGCGTGTCTTTTACACGAGGTACAGTGAAAAAGCGAACAATTACGTGTGGTAAACCAGCAGTACCTACCATTAACGCGCCAGTAATAGCGAACACGTCAATCATGCTCTTAGAGCCTTCGGTATATTGCGCAAAACCAAGTTCAGCGCTTAAGCCGTCTAGTTTATCAAGTACGTACACGCCATCGCTGCCAATTAATGTGGCACCAAAACCGGTTTGTGGGAAGAAGTGACCCGTCATCATCATCGAGATGAAAATAGCTGGTACAAGGTAGGCAAATACAAGTACACAATACTGCGCTACTTGTGTATAGGTAATCCCTTTCATGCCGCCAAGTACCGCATAAAAGAATACAATCACCATACCAATGTAAACACCAGTTTCAATTTCTACTTCTAAAAAGCGTGAAAATACTACGCCTACGCCACGCATTTGCCCTGCAATGTAAGTAAAACAAATGAATATGGCACATACAATTGCTACTAAACGCGCGGTGCGTGAGTAGTAACGGTCGCCAATAAAATCAGGCACAGTAAACTTGCCGAATTTACGTAAGTAAGGCGCTAAACACATGGCTAATAGTACATAACCACCTGTCCACCCCATTAAGTAAACACTGCCATCGTAACCTGCAAACGAAATAATACCCGCCATTGAAATAAACGACGCGGCGCTCATCCAATCGGCAGCCGTTGCCATACCATTAGCAAGAGGAGGTACGCCGCCACCTGCTACATAAAACTCTTTAGTTGAACCCGCACGGGCCCAAATTGCTATGCCGATATAAAGCGCAAAGCTTAAACCAACAATTATAAACGTGAGTGTTTGAACATCCATTGCTTAGCTCCTATTCGTCTACGCCGTATTTTTTATCTAACGTATTCATTTTGAAAACGTACACAAAAATCAAAGCAACAAAGGTATAAATCGCGCCTTGCTGGGCGAACCAGAAGCCAAGTTTAAACCCAAAAAAACGCACTTCATTAAGTACATCAACCAGTAATATGCCAAAGCCGAAAGACACAACAAACCACACTGCTAACAGTTTAAATAACAGCGAAATGTTTTCTGCCCAATAAGCTTTTGCTTGTTCTTCATCTTTAAAAGCCATTTTTGTTTTCCCCTTTAAGCACCGCAATATCGCGATGAGTGGTTTTTTATCTTCGCTTACCAATTTAGCAACGCTGGTTACATATTGAATTGAGACCATAGTCGTAACAGCTTGTTAACGTTTACGTAAACTGTATTTATCATTCAAGCGTGTTTTATATATTTTTATATTATTTCAATTACTTAGGCTGTTTTTGTAAGCTGGCTTTATGATTAAATTGATAAGTTGGTCATTAATGCGACATTAGTCTAATGCTTGAGATGATTTTATTTTTGTTATTAATATTCAATAAGATAGAAATAAAATGAAAGTTTTATTTTAAATTCAAGCCTCACACTTAACCTCAGTTCTGGTATTGTGTTAATCCCTCATAGGGTTGGGGGACTATTTAAAATAATAAGGTTTAATAACAACATGACTGCCGTACTCATTATTGTTGCTTTAAGTTATATAGGTGTGCTGTTTTGGCTCGCCAATTGGGGCGATAAAACAACCCCTTTGGCAAAGCGTATTAGCCATCACCCTTTTGTGTATTCACTCTCACTTGGGATTTACTGTACCTCTTGGACTTACTACGGCTCAGTGGGTACAGCCGCCACCAGCAGTTGGAGTTATTTGCCAATATTATTGGGCCCTGCGCTGCTGTTTTTATTCGGCCAAGGGTTTTTACGTAAGCTGGTACTGGTAAGCAAAAAACAAAACATAACCACTATTGCTGACTTTATTTCAGCTCGTTACGGCAAACGCCAAACTACCGCTATTATGGTTACTGTTATTGCGCTGCTGGCGACTATTCCCTACATTGCACTGCAATTAAAAGCGCTTAGTACCAGCTTTTTACTTTTGCAAAACAGTAATAAAATATCAGGCGATATGCTCGCGCTTTCTGCCACATTAATTATGGCCTTATTTGCAATATTTTTTGGTACCCGCAAAGTGGACGTAACAGAGTATCGCTCTGGGTTAATGCTTGCTGTCGCGTTTGAATCAATGATTAAACTTATTGCACTTATTGCTGTAGCAGGCCTTGCTGTTTACACCTTATTTAATATGCCAGAGCCTACTTCAAATAAAGTAACCGAGTCGATTTGGGCCCATTGGAGCGACTTTAACTTCTTTAGCTTTAACTTTATTGGCCAGTCTTTAATGGCTGCGGCGGCTATTATATGTTTACCACGCCAGTTTCATGTAACCGTGGTCGACAACCAAAACAAACGCCACTTACTTACCGCTCGCTGGGCTTTTCCGCTGTATTTACTATTAACTGCCGCAATGATTTTACCTATTGCTACTGCGGCTATTCATCCTGAAATTGGCAGCGGCTATTCACCAGATAGCTTTGTACTTGCCCTACCGTTAATTAACGACAACGCCTTTTTAACCACCTTTGTATTTATAGGTGGACTATCAGCCGCCACCGCAATGATAGTGGTAGCAACGCTTACATTAAGCACGATGATTTCAAACGATGTGGTATTACCCCTAATGCTACGTCGTAAATTTAAACGCAACTTAATTACCACCAGTTATAAGTCTCGTATTTTGCTTGTAAGGCGCTTTGCTATTGCAGGCATATTAATTTTGGCCTATTTCTATCAGCAATGGTTTGGCCATAGCAGCGCACTGGCAAGTATGGGCTTAGTTGCTTTTTCACTTGTTACTCAATTATTACCCGCTATTGTGGGCGGTTTATACTGGCGAAAAGGCCATGCTTATGGGGTTTATGCAGGTTTAGTAGCGGGCTTTATTTGCTGGGTACTATTTTTAATGCTGCCAATACTCGATGCCGGTGCAACGCTTGATAGCGAGCTACAACAAACGCTTATAACACGCGGAACCTTGATAGCTTTGTTTGCCAATATTGGGTGTTATATTAGTTTTTCACTTGGGGCTGAGGAACGCTTAATTGATAAGATTCAGGCAGCTGCTTTTGTTAACCCTAAAGATCAGGCTATTTTATCAAGGCGCTTAAATAAAGACGTAAAAGCCACTGTTTACGACTTTAAAATACTACTGCAAACCTTTTTAGGTATTCAGCGCAGCCAACAAGTATTGGCGCATTACGCACTCGCCCATCACTTAAGCGATAACAACGCACACCCAGAGCCTGAATTTATAGCCTACTGCGAACGCGCGTTAACAGGCGTGCTGGGCGCATCTTCCGCGCAAGCATTAATACATACGGTATCGTCGGGTAAGCGTATGGCGTTTGAAGAAGTTGTAAACTTTTTTGACGAAACCACACAAGCGCTGCAATTTAATCAAAATCTGTTATTTACCTCACTAGAAAATTTAAGCCATGGTATTTCAGTTGTCGATAAAGATTTAAAGCTAGTAGCTTGGAATAAACGCTACAGCGAAATGTTCGGCTACCCTGAAGGATTTTTAGAAGTAGGCCAACCCATAGAAGATATTATTAGATACAACGCTAACCGTGGTGAATGTGGCCCTGGCGAAATAGAACGCCAAGTAGAAAAACGTGTGCAGCATTTAAAATACGGCAGCTCGCATCACTTTATTCGCCACCGTCGTAATGGCCAAGTATACGAAATGATTGGTAATCCGCTGCCCGATGGCGGATTTGTTACCAGCTTTTCGGATATTACCAATCACATAAGTACGCAAAATGCGCTTGAAGAAGTAAACATGGACCTTGAAAACCGCATAGAAGCGCGAACTCAAGAAGTGCAAACCATTAATAGAGACTTACAAGCTCAAATAGATAGCCGTGTACAAACCGAGCAAGCACTTACTTTAGCCAAACGAGAAGCAGAGCAAGCCAACGACAGTAAAACGCGCTTTTTAGCACTGGCGAGCCACGACATTTTACAGCCGTTAAACGCAGCACGTTTATACCTTGCTGCCATTGACGAAAAGCAACTCGACAGCACTAACCAAAACAGCTTTGAAAAATTAGGCGACAGTCTCGATTCAACCGTGCACTTAATGTCGGCACTACTTGAAATAGCCAAGCTAGAACAAGGCGCTATGACCCCAACCCCTCGCCATTTTTATATTGAAGATATTTTAGCCCCACTGCAAAGTGAATACGCTATTTTATCAAGTGATAAAGGTCTTAAGCTTAGTGTGCGTTCAAACCAGCAAATTGTGCACAGCGATATAACCTATTTACGCCGAATTATTCAAAACTTGGTCTCTAATGCAGTTAAATACACCGATAATGGCCGTGTATTAATTGCCTGTAGGAACCGAAAGCATAATTTACGGATAGAAGTATGGGATACAGGCCCAGGTATTAGCGAAGTAGAACAAGCTAAAATATTTAATGACTTTTACCGTGTTGAGTCGGGCGATAACAAAGGCGTAGGCTTAGGCTTAGGTGTTGTAAAACGTATGGCTGACTTATTAAGTTTGCCGCTTGATGTGCATTCTGAGCCAAATAAAGGTAGCCGTTTTAGCATTGAGGTACCTTATGGCGACGAGCAGTTTGTACAACAAAAAAGTACGACAAACAGCCTAATAGAAAACCGTGCAGCAATTAATATTGTTGCCGTAGACGACGACCCTGAAAACCTAGCTGCAATGGCAAGCTTACTTAAAAAGTGGCAAGCTAATTACACGCTATTTGATAATGTAAATAATGTACTGGCGCACGCTAAGCAAAACGGTGCACCCGATGTTATTTTAATGGACTACCAATTAGGCAATGATTGCGATGGCATAACGCTAATTAAAACCCTGCGCGAAATTTGGCAAAGCCAAGTACCCGCTATTTTAATTACCGCAGTACGCGACACCGAGCTTAAACAAGAAACCAAAGCCGCTAATATTCATTATTTAAGTAAGCCAATTAAACCGGGCAAACTAAAGGCACTGCTTAATCACAGTACATAATAAGCGAGCAAAAAGTATTCTAGTTAAAAGCTATCAAGTAATAGCGTAAAACAAAAAGCCCAGTATCTTCACTGGGCTTTGCTTTATAAAGTGTTCAAAAGTTAAACTGGATTTACTCGGCTTCTAAGCTTTTGGAACAACCAACTTAACCCCACCAACGAAAGTCCTAATCCAATAAACGAAAGCGCTTTAAGTAAGCCCTCCAAGTTAGCCATATCAATTAAAAACACTTTAACAATAACTGCAGCTAGTAAGCCTAAGCCTACTTTTTGTATTAATAACTGGTTTTTTAAATGACCAAAAATAACAGTACCCGCACCCATTACTAACCAAATAACAGAGTAGCTATAAAGCTCTGCATTACTTGCGCCTTTTGATAAGTAAATATAAGGCCCTTGCCAGTATTGGCGAATAAAGCTGTTTATTGCCAATAATATAAACCCACCCGCAACGGCCAATATAAATGGCGTAGCTTTAGCGTTTATTGGTTTTACAAGCTTGGCCAGCCAAAGCGTTAATCCTGCAGGTACTAACCACAATAGTAATAACCAGTTAAATATTGGCAGCTCACCTATGTAAAGTGATTCAAATAATGGGTTGTCGTCAAGCAGTGTTTTAATAGCAAAAAGCCCTGCTAACCCTGCAAGTGCAAAGCCCGCCACTTGGTATAACTTAGCTAAAGTACCGGCAAGTTTTGCTCTATGTAAATACACGCACCCTAATGCCAGCCAGTTACAGGTAAGGAGTATTTGTTCGTAAAAATTAAGTGAATCAAATTGCGGATAATGCCCTACTAACTGATAACTTGTTTCGGTTGTAATAAAAAGCGCTAAACAATGAAGGGCTGCACCTTCTAACCATACTTTTAATTGAGATGCTTTAAAGCACCTAGCTGCGGCAAAAAATAACGCAATGCATAACGGGTAAACCACTATGCTCCAATGCAAACCAAATACCGTGAGTGCATCGTAACTTGGCGTCCAAGGTGAAAGCGTAAGGCGCAGTAATAACGCAGCAACCAAGGCTTTTATAGGCCAATGTGGCATAGGCACGCTATAGCGTTTAATAAGTACGCTTATAAGTAATACTTGTACAGCAAGAGCAATGGTTAGGCCGCTGTCACTTAGTAGCATGGTAATTGCTAACGTAATATTGGCATTAGCGCCTACCCAATAAGTAAAACGCTGAAATAGCGTTGTATTATGTTGCGCGAGCTTTATTAAAATAGCTGCCACTACAAACAATACAACGGCCCAAAGTGGATATGCAGTACTTAACGCAGAATTAGGAATAAGCGTATATAAAGTCGCTATCATTACAAATACACTAAATGCCCCCGTAATATGAAACGCTAAACGCTTAATCTGTTTTTTACCGTAATAAAGCCCAAAAGCGGTAAGTAACAATCCGAGAAATAAACCCAAACCATACTCATTTTTGAATATAAAGAGTGCGTCATCAAATAGGTTTGGCGAAAGATGCGTGCGCTGAGCGCCTATCACTAATAGCGTTGAAATAACTAACGCTACACCCTGCCAAATATCCCAACGGCTATTTTTAAGGACTAAAAACAACACCAATACAATACTTAACACGCCGATTGTTTGCCACTGCATATCAAAGTGACTTATTAGCATGGTAAATATTAAGGGCGCCATAAAGGCGAGTAATAATGCATGATCTGGAAGCACTTTAATTAAGCGTTTTAAACTGTGCGGGCGATGTTCAATAACATTCAGTTTTAGGCCTAAGCGTGGTATAGCAATTAACCCAATAATACTAAGTAAAGCAAATGCCCCCATTAACCAAACGGTATTAATTTTAAGTAATGTAAAACCAACTAAATACCAACCAATATGCCCTGCCCATAATAAATACCACAACCAAGCTCGCTGTACTTTATGTGCAACTAACGCGGCTGACAAACTTACAAAGCCAACATACATAAATAATGCAAACAAGTTACCACTGCCAGTGCTAACCCATATTGGTACACTATAAGCGCCAATAATACCTAATACCGCTAATAATGGGCCTAACCTAAGCGCCATTGCACTTGCACTAATCGCAATAACTGCCAGTGCAAAAAATGCCACGGTAGAGCTAAGCATATCGTAGCTACTGTAAGCTAAAAGCGTTAAAGCAAAACAGGTAATAAACCCGCCGCTTGCAAGCGCTGCGGGTATGTAATTATTAAAGCCTTCAAATACAATGCGTTTATGGTGTAAATAAGCTGAGGCTGCAATTAGGCCAAGCCCAAATAAGCCGCCTAAACTCAGCCTCATTACAGGCGATAGTAACCCCGCTTCGAGGCTATATTTAGCTAAAAATATGCCCCCAAACGCAAGCGCTATTGCGCCTATCCAGGTCATCCAGTTCTCTTCAAACCCTGCGCGTAATTTATTAAATAGTAATTCTATGGCTGATGCTTCAGCTGGTTTGGCTTTTTTAGGAGGCGCTGATAGCTGATTTATTACAGGTGGCGACGCGTTTTGGGACGTTAAGTTTGGCTGTGCTTTATGATCAATTGGCTCTGATCTTGAAAGCGCTGCCTGAGCCGTAGATGCTTCACTTTGAGGTTCTCTTTGCGATATCGATTTATGTGTTTGTAGATGTGTTATTTTGGCTCTTAAAACAGCAACTTCTTGTTTTAATCCATTTAACTGCACTAGCGCTATTAAGCCGCAAATAGCACCGGCAACTACAACCAGTATTACTATGACGGCTAACCCAACTAAATCATCCATGGCACACTCTTATTAATTATTATGCCCAGAGTGTACCTAATTATTAATGAGTAGGTAAATTTTGTTCAATAAAAAAGCCTAAGTACTTAAAGTGCTTAGGCTTTATGCTACTTAATATGTTTAGATTTATTCAACACTATCGGTAATAGTGCGCTCTAGGGTCATTTTATAACCTGAGCTTGTTGTTTCATCATGCTCTAAAATCAATATGTAGTTACCCTCTTGTGTAAAGTCCATATCGCTTTGTTGAATAAGCACAATTTGCTGACCATTATCTTCATAGACAACATAAACCGTGTAAATTTCGTTATCTACAACCTGTTCTTCTTGGTCATACTTATCTAGGCCATCGACTACGTTACTGGTGTCGTCTACTGTTTCGCCGTTAAGTGTAAAGTACACATCAACATCTGAAACCGATTGCCCTGCGTAGCTTTCAATTAGGTTTACAACCGATACCGTATGGCTGTAACTACTTGGTGTTAGGTTTTCTTCAACGCTCATCATACGTAAACCGTTATCTGCGTCGTTATAAAAAATACCCACCGCACTTTGCTCACGCTCTAGCGTCATTAAAAAGTTATCAGCTAGTTTTGTACCTTCTTCGTCGTACATCGCTACGCTGTAACTATTAGGCGAAAGTTCAACATAATCTGTATAAGAGTCACTAGCAACTGTATTTGTTGTGTTTACAGTTGTACCGCGTGTAGCAGAAAAACTTACTGGCGAGTAGTCATCAACCGTATTTATAAAACGTAATTGCCCCAGGGCAGATTGATGTTTAAGCTCAGTAACGTAGTTATTATCGGTTACTACATCAAGCGTAATACCGCCTTCTTCTGTAGCGTAACTTGGGCGGATCATTGCTACATAACTTGCTTCATCGTATAAATAAACAGATGACGACTCGTACACAACATCACTGCTGCCCGCTTCGGTTATGTAAACAGTGTAATAACCTTCATCAACGCTTTGCAGATCTAACTCACTTAAATATTGAGCCGATGAAAAAAGTGTCGCGCTTTCAAATACGCCATCATCAGTTGCTAAGTAAATATCGTAGTTAGTATCCTCCCCTGCAATATTATAAAACCCTAAGTTAAACTCACCCGTATCGCTTGTAATAGGTACGCTAAGCTCTGTAAATGTAGGCTCATCAAAATTGCCGCTCATTACTACTAACTGTGTTTTGTCACCTTTAATAGAAATTTCTTGGTCGCTAATTGTTATATAGCTGTCGTTAGCATCTAGGTACTCAAAACTTACATCATAAGTGCCTGTGCTGTAGTTATGGCGAGTAGTTACATCGGCAAAATCAGCGCCTGAACGCTCTGTTTCTTCAACAAACAAACGTGTGTATGGGCTATTGTAAGAGCCGTTATACAATTGGATGTAACCTGTAGAGCTTGAGCTATCATCAGAGCCGCAGCCCGACAAAATAGTAATTAGACTTAAGGGTAATGCAGCTTTTAAAAGGGAGTTGGTCATTAAGGTTATTCCTTATTATTAATATCCCCATTATGACCCAAACATTCTATTTTAATTTCATGATTTACAAAGCATTACCCTCACTGACATTTCCTTACGAAAACGTTAAAAAGTGTAGTAAATGTGCAAACAATAAGGACGTGTTTTTATATAATTAAAAACGCTTACGGGGCAATTTCAAAACGATCTCGGCCACTCTTCTTAGCTAAATATAAAGCTTGATCAGCGCGCTTCATTACTTTATCTAAAGGCTCATTAGGCGTTTGCATTGCAACACCTATACTTACTGTTAAGTGGCGAGAATTTTGAACATTTATGGTGTGCGCAAGATCAATTAATTGCTGCGAAAAATCACACGCTTGCGTCATATTATTTGTAGGCAAGTAGCCACCAAACTCTTCACCACCGAGACGAGCAAACTTGTTTTGGTGCGTAAAAGCATTGTCGTATTTAGTTGCTAGTTCTTTAAGCACTACATCACCAACATCATGACCAAATTCATCATTAATTGCTTTAAAGTGGTCTATATCGATAATTAAAATAACGTAAGGTGAGTGCTGAGCATCTTTAGCGTGCTGATAAAAATAACGTCTGTTATGTACCTTGGTTAAATCGTCAATAATTAGCTCACGCGCTAATCGATTATTAATACTTTGTACAAAGCGCATCGTTTTAAATAAACCATAGGAAGTTAAAAGCATACCGCTGGTTCTGCATAAATCTTCAAAATAAATACTTACCCAGTAAGGCTGTATCACTATCTCATCGATTAAATCAGCTGTATTACCCATGGACCAGAGCATTAATCCGAGAGTCGAAAATGTATATGCAAGCTTTGAAAGTTTGGAGCACTGAACCATCCAAAATAAAAAAATAAGAACAATTAAATTAATAAAATCAGTTGTAAAACCGTAAACATTATTTTGAACTTGTAAGGGAGGAAAGTTAGTTAGGGAGTAGGCTGAAAAAATAACAATATAAGCTAATAAAAATAGGCTTACAGTTTTATTTTTCCAGCTCATTTTAAAAAAATTAGAAAGCCTGATAGTGAGTTTTACAGTTTCAATCATATTAACCCTAAGCTTTTCGATACTATATTAAAAAACTATAGCACATTACCAAAAAGGCTTATTAGAATAAGGTGGTTAATAACCTTTAATAATGAGCTTAAATCACCAAGCTTAATCCCCAAACTCCTAACACAAGTAACGTTATTAAAACCATTGCCTTAGTTTTGTGTTTACTAATGATTCGCTCAGCTTCATTACCTGCATAATAAACAATAATAGCCAGACCAAAGTAACGAATAGAACGCGCAATACCCGAGGCCAACAAAAACAGCCAAATAGAGTACTTAGTCGCGCCAGCTGCAAGCATCGCTATTTGAAACGGAATAGGCACTATGCCTAGTGTTATTACAAACCAAAAACCTTGATCTTGCATTTGCTGTTTAACGTTTTCAAATTGCTCAGGGCTCGAAAACGTATTAATAATCCAATCGCCAACCGCATCAAATAAATAATAACCCAACGCATAACCAAACAAAGCGCCTACTATGCAGCCCAAGGTCGCCATTAATGCTATAAGCCATAGCTTTTCTCGACGAGCCTGCATAAGAGGCACAAGCACTGCTTCAAGTGGAATAGGAACTATGGTTGACTCTAAAAACGACGCCACTGTAATACCGCTAAGCATATGCTTAGAGTCAATAAAATTACGCGTTTTTTCTTTTAGTTTTTTTTGAATGGCCATAGTAAATCCTTTTCACTTATCAGTAAGAACAAGAGTATTCAATAAGCCAATAATTACACATTTAGGTTAATACACGCTGAAAACAGTGTACTAAATTTACTAGGTCCTACTGCATTAACAAATTAGTAATATCCATAAGAATATTTTATTATGTGCCCATGCAGTTAGATTCCCTATCACAGTAGTTATTAATTTATGCAAAGTGCGCGTTTTATTCCCTTTAGAAAGCAAGATATTGTTGATATGTGTAGCGAAGAGCTTAAAAGCAGTACACAAAAAACATCGTTTAAACAATTTTGCGATTTACTAGCAAGCCTTATTCATTACGATTACCACTCAACACTTGAGTCACTTAAAAACAACTACGCCCCTTTTGATCCCAACAGTGACACGCGATCGTTAGCGCCAGTATCGGCGGATCAAAAAGCGCAGTGCCAACATGAGTTTGCTAAAGATTTTGCTAAGGTGCTTAATGCCGCTAATTTTGAAGTGATCACCAATGAAGACTTACAAGATGCATTAAACGAAGAGTCACTATTTAAGGTGCGCCTTGAAGTTGAATTTGACGACTTTGAAGAAGTGGTTTTTTATCGCCGTGGCGAGTCGCAACTCACTGAAACCATTACCAGCTTTTGGGGCTTGCGTAAAAAGCCGCTGCACTTTACTAATTACGACCGTGTTGCCGTGTTTATTCGCTTTAAAGACAGCGCTTATTTTGAAACTAAAAATAAAACGCCAATGGGATTTGAGCCAAGCTCAACCATAGTAAAGCTGTTTCAAAATGTGCCAAAGGCCGATCTCGAAATGCTATTTCCTAATAGCGAAGTACGCATGCGCCCTATTGATAAAGCAATTATTGGCTCATCGGCTTTAGTTGGCGGTGCAGTGGTACTTATAACTAAACTTGGCGCATCAATCGTATTATTGCTTGCTTTGTTTGCTTTTTGGGGTGGTTTTAGAAGTGAAGCTGTAGAAATGACCCAACAACATTTTATTACCTTTGCTATTGGCATGGGAGTATTTGGCAGCTTTATTTTTAAAGAATGGAGTAAGTTTAAAAACCGTAAAATTAAATTTATGAAAGCGCTTAGCGATAACCTCTACTTTAAAAACCTTGATAATAACGCGGGTGTTTTTCACACGCTTATTGACGCTGCCGAAGAAGAAGACATAAAAGAAGCCCTGCTTGCGTATACCTTTTTACTAAAATCAGAAAGCGGCTTAACCGCCCAAACGCTTGATGAACAAATAGAGCATTGGTTTAAAAGCAAATACCAGTGCGATCTTGATTTTGAAATTAGCGACGCACTTGAAAAGCTGGTACGTATGCGTTTGGTAACGTGCACTAGTGATGTGTATAGCGCAATAAATTTAGAACACGCAAAAACGATATTAGATGAGCGTTGGGATAATCTGTTTCAATATAATTAATGTAGTATTTTTGCTAAATAATACCCAAATAAAAAAGCAGCTGTAAGTACAGCTGCTTTTTTTATTACATTATCAATAGCTAGTATTTAAACTAATTCAGCTTCTGCTTTTTAGTAAATTTAGAATGTACTAACTTATAAAGCGCGGGCAAAATTAACAGTGTTAGTAGAGTTGATGAAATAATCCCGCCAACCACTACTGTCGCGAGAGGTTTTTGCATTTCAGAACCCGTTCCCGAATTAAGCGCCATAGGTATAAAGCCTAAACTTGCCACCAGCGCAGTCATCAATACTGGGCGCAGGCGCTGTAATGCACCGCTGTGAATTGCATCAAACAAGCTTAAACCATCGCTTCGTAATTGCTTAATAAACGACAGCATAACCACGCCGTTTAATACCGCGACACCGCTTAGGGCAATAAAGCCGACACCCGCTGATATTGAAAGCGGCATATCGCGCAGCAATAACGCAAGCACACCACCCGTTAATGCCAGTGGCACACCACTAAATATAATCAATGAATCACGAAGCGATCCAAAGGCGCTATACAGTAAGCCAAATATAAGCAGTAAAGTGACCGGCACAACCAACGACAATCGCTTACTTGCCGATTGTAGCTGCTCAAACGTGCCGCCGTATTCAAGCCAATAGCCACTTGGTAAATTAAGTGATTCATTCATGCTCGCTTGCGCATCACTTACAAAGCTTGCTAAATCGCGCCCCTCTACATTGGCAGTTACTACGACGTTGCGCTTACCACTTTCGCGGTTTATTTGATTAGGCCCTTTTTCAATGCTGATTGTTGCTACTTCGCCAAGCGGTACAAATGCAAGTTCTGGGTTACTATCTTTAGGTAAAGCAACTGGCAAACGAGCAAGTGCTGATACATCGCTAGACCAACGCTTATCAAGGCGCACTAATAACGAAAAACGTTTATCACCTTCGTAAATTAGTCCGGTTTGCACACCACCAACAGCGGCGGCAAGTGTTTGTTGAATATCGTTTACACTTAAACCCAATAACGCCATATGGTCGCGCATTGGTGTTACCGAAAGTGTTGGCAATCCTTCCATTTGCTCCAAACGTACATCGGTAGCGCCTGCAATATTACGCATTAGCCCTGTGGCTTTTTCGCCAAACTCTTTAAGTACGCTTAAGTCGTCACCATAAATACGCAGTGCCACATCGGCGCGCACGCCAGCAATTAACTCGTTAAAGCGCATTTCTATTGGTTGTGTAAATTCGTAATTATTACCCGGTACATCGTTAACACGGGTACGAATTTGCTGAACCAATTCTGCTTTAGTAAGTGCTGGATTAGGCCACTCATCTTGCGGTTTGAGTATTAAAAAGGTGTCGGCCACATTAGGCGGCATAGGATCGCTTGCTACATCGGCAGTACCAATTTTTGAAAATACGTTAGCAACCTCAGGCTGATCTAATATGGCTTGCTCAAGCTCTTTTTGCATTTGCACAGATTGCTCAATACCGGTGCCAGTAATGCGCAGCGCGTGCATAGCAATATCGCCCTCATCAAGTTTTGGTAAAAATTCTGCGCCCATGTTTTTAACTTTAAAACCAAGCACCAATACTAATGCAGTGGCTATACCCACCATCAACCACGGTAATTTAAGCGATATACCAAGTAATGGCTTATACACTTTTTTAACGCCGCGCATGACTGCGTTTTCGGTTTCATCAACCTTACCGCGAACAAACACTGCAATAGCAGCCGGTACAAATGTAACGCCAAATATAAGCGCGCCAATTAACGCCGCAACTACAGTAAACGCCATTGGCTGAAACATTTTGCCTTCAACGCCGCTTAGTGCAAATAAAGGTAAGTAAACCAGCATAATAATAACAATGCCAAATACAGCCGGTGTAAATACTTCTTTGGTGGCTGCGGTCACTACATTTAAACGCTCGTTTAAAGTAAGTAGCCTGCCATGTTTATGCTGAGCTACACCGAGTTGGCGCAGGCAGTTTTCAACTACAATTACAGCACCATCAACAATTAAACCAAAGTCGATTGCGCCTAAACTCATTAGGTTACCCGATACGCGATTACCTACCATACCTGTAACGGCAAACAACATACTCAACGGAATAACCATTGCCGTAATAAGCGCGCCCGTTACATTACCCAGCAGTAATAGCAAAATTACTATCACTAAAATGGCACCTTCAAATAAGTTGGTTTGCACGGTTGCTATGGTTTTATCAACAAGAGTAGTACGGTCGTAAACTGCCTCAACAATAACGCCAGCGGGTAAGCTTTTTTGCACATCAATTAACTTATCAGCCATAGCTTTTGCCACTACGCGGCTGTTTTCGCCAATTAGCATCATGGCGGTGCCGAGCACGGTTTCTTCGCCGTTATAAGTGGCCGCGCCAGTTCTAAGCTCTTTGCCTAAAAGCACGTTAGCCACATCTTTAATGCGTACAGGTGCATCGTCGCGCTTAGCTATAACGGTATTGGCTATGTCATCAATGGTTTTTAACTGCCCTGGCGAGCGTACTAAATATTGCCCATCAAAACGCTCAATATAGCCTGCGCCTCGGTTACTGTTATTAACCTCAAGTGCACTAATTACATCGCTAATAGTAAGCTTATAGGCAATGAGTTTTTCGGGTACTGGCGCTACTTGGTATTGGCGCTCAAAACCACCTTGGCTGTTTATTTCGGTTACGCCTTTTACTTTTAAAAGCTGCGGACGAATAACCCAATCTTGCAAAGTACGTAAGTCTTCGGCGTTGTAGGCGGTGCCATCTTCTTTTAACGCATTAGGCGCGGCGTGCACACTGTAAGTAAATATTTCGCCTAAACCACTGGCAATAGGACCCAAGTTTGGCTCTACGTTATTAGGTAAGTCGGAGCGAATACTTTGAATACGCTCACCAATTTGCTGACGCGCCCAATAAATATCGGTGCCTTCATTAAAAATAACCGTTACTTGTGAAAGCCCATAACGCGAAAGCGAACGGGTGTAGTCAAGCTTAGGTATGCCCGCCATGGCGGTTTCTACCAAATAGGTAATGCGTTGCTCTACCTCTAATGGCGTAAAGCCCTGCGCTTTGGTATTAATTTGCACTTGTACGTTTGTTATATCGGGTACTGCGTCTACTGCTAAATTTTGAATGTTGTATACACCAAATCCAGCAAATAAAAATGTAAGCGCAAGCACCAGCATGCGGCGTTTAACCGCAAAAGAAACTATCCAATTAATCATGGTGCCTCCTAGTGAGCGTGGCTTGCGCCGCTTTTTAAAATATCAGCTTTAATGACATAACTATTGTCTGTTACGTATTCGCTACCTGCGTTTAAGCCTGTAAGTACTTCTACCCACTCGCTATTTTTTGCACCTAAGGTAACGGGACGCACTTCAAATACATTATTTTTACGAACAAACACACTGGGTTGACCGTTAAATTCTTGAATTGCTTGTGGCTTAACACGCACGCTGGCATTTATTTTAGCCACACTTACATCGCTATTTATATGCATGCCTGGGCGCCAATGCCCGTCTGGGTTATTAAGCTCTATACGGGCACGCGCTATGTGCCCGCCAGTCATCATTGGGGCTATAAAAAACACTTTGCCTTGCGTATTTAAATGGTGATGTAAGTCGTACACCTTAGCGCTTTGACCAATGGCTAGTTTTTCAATATTTTCAGGAAAAGCAGATAACTCAACCCATACTTTATTAAGGTTAACTACCTGCATCAGTGCGCTGGTGCTTGCAAGCTCGCCACGCTTTAAGTATTGCTCGGTTACAACGCCGCTAATAGGGCTTTTAATAGGGTAGTTTTGCAGTGTTTCACGGTTGGTTACATTGGCAAGTACTTCGCCTTTTTTAACGTTTTGACCAATGCTTACAAAAATATCACTGATCAATCCGGCATACGGCGCCATTACTTCTACCGTGCCATGTTGTGTTGGTGCAATAACGCCAAAAAGCGTATCGGTAATATCCACTTCACCACTTTGCGCTATCTCGGTTTTAATGCCTGCGCGCTCAATAGCTCGCTCTGTTAACGTGGTACGGCCTTCGTGTTGGTCGTATTCATAGCTAATGCTCTCGCCTTTATAATTAGCAGTAACGGTAAGTGCAAACGAATGCGGTTCGTTAATTGATTGCGTGCTAACAAGGTAGTCGCCCTCAGCTGCAAACTGTATATTTTGCGGGGCTTCAACTAAGCGCTTTAAACTCATTGTTATGTTTAAGTCGTTTATATTAATCGATTTATTTTGCTTATAGCCGTATACACGTAGCTCAACATTACCTGCAAATTCTTGCAATTTAAGCTCAAGGGTTAATTTAGGGTCAGTTAATAAAAAGCCGCCGTGTGGACCTTGTTTTTTCTCGTGTTGCTCTGTTTCTTTATGACCTGACTCGTCATGCTCAGCAGAGGCAAATACACCTGTGCTTACAAAGCTGCTGGCAAACGAAAGTGATACTAATAATGCGATTATATTTTTATTCATGATTGATGAGTCTCAATTAAAGATTGGCCTGTTAAACGCTCAAGAGTAAGTAGCACTTGGTACAGCTCTGCGTGAGTGGTAATAAGTGTGCGTTTAGAATCAAAAAGTGCTTGTTGAGCATCAAGCAATTGCAACACCGATATTTGTCCGCGTTGATAACTTTTTAAGCTTTGCTCGATCAATGTTTGTGCCTGAGGAATAATTTGATCAGATAATAGCTTCGCCTGATTAGCTCGACCTTGATAATAAGCGTACAAAGTACGTACTTGCTGGCGTAGCTGGATGCGCAATTGCCCTTGCTGCTCATTTAAAAGCATGAGCTGACTATTTGCAGCTGCAATATTTCCGCTATTTGAATTACTTAATTGCAGTGGCATAGAAAACGAAAACACTAATGAGCTGGAGTCGCTTTGTTGGTTATAGCGCACGCCTCCCCCTACATTAATATCGCTTTGTCCGTTTGCTTTTTGCAGTGTTAAATTAGCTGTTTGCTGTAAATATTGCTGTTGTAATAATGCAAATTCAGGGGCTTGGTTAACCGCATCTAAAAGTGCTTGCGCTGATTTAAGCGCAGTAATTACATTAATATTGCCAGCAAAAGTATCGTAGGGTTGCTCCTCACTCCACAGCTCGTTAAGCGATAAACTTGCTCGCTCAAATTCACTATTAAGCATGGCTTTATTAAGCTCTACTTGGCTAAGTGCATAACGCATGCGCGTTACATCAGCTTGCGACGCAGCACCCGCATTGGCTCTTTGTTCAATCGCTTTAAGCGCTTGGATAACGACCTGTTTACGCTCGTTGTTTAAACTTAATAATGTTTGAAATTTAAGCCCTTGGTAGTATCGCTCAGCAGTGGTTGCTAATAAGGCTAAACGGGTATTTTGATACTGTATTGCTTGAGCTTTAATATTGGCGGTTGCGTAATTAATACGGCTTTGGCGCTTATCGCCCAGCTCTATTAGTTGGCTAAGCCCAAGTGTTATTTCAGCGCCTTGAATGCCACGCGCCTTGTTTGTACCCAGTAAGTTTTCAGCTTCAACATTCAATACAGGATTAGGCGAAAGTGCAGCTTGTGATTTAAGCGCACTCAATATTTTTTGATGATACGGGTAGCGTTTTAATACCAGATTTTGTTGTTCGGTATTACTCAGTGCCTGCTTAAGGGTTAATGTTTTAACATTCGCCCAAGTACTAAAAGCAGGTAGCGCGCACATTAGCGCCACCAGCATAATTGGTTTTTTATTCATATAGCGTGTCCGTTTTTTAACAAACAGAGTTAACTTAATCACTACGCCTATTTTAAAAACAAGCGCGATCAAGCAACCTAAATATGTAAATAACTAGCCTAATAGCGCACAAGCGCAGGCAGTTTTTACAAAGTATTTAAAATTAAAAGCTAGCTATAAAAATTTGGTGGCGGTACATCTGGCGGGTAATTTAACCCGTTATAGCACGCAGGCGAAGTTGCTTTACTTTGCTCTGGACTTATTGAATGGCTAGAGGTGCTGTTGTAGCCACAATGGCAATGTTGGTGGGCATGAATCTCGGTAGTTGATGTCTTATCGCTTTGGTTATCATCGGCTGTGGAGTCGCCTTGCGATAACGAACTGGTTACGTGATCAACGTCTTCTTGCAAATGATACGCAGCACCATCACAGCTAATAAAGCTATGTACAAGCACTAATAATATCACTATTAAAAAACGGTTTGAGCGCATTACCTACCTAAAACTCTAAAATGCAATTTAAGAAATCGCACAATACCTTAAATTTATTCAAATGTAGAGAGCCGCTAACGTTATTTTCTAAATTCGCTTGGCGACACACCTACCGACTTCTTAAAACGTTTGGAAAAATTAAAAATATTAGAGTACCCCACATAACTTGCCACATGCGAAATTGGCCAAGCCGTGTTTAACAGTAAGTTTTTAGCTCGCTCAATGCGTAAATAAATAAGTTGTTGTATTGGGCTTTTACCAAATTGGGCTTGGCATAAACGGTGTAAATGCGGCGATGAATAATGCACATGTTCGCACATTACCTCTATTGTCCAATCAAACTGCAAGCGCTTGTCTACCTCTTCAAACAGACTAATTAAACGGTTATGCGCCGCACCCTGTGAGTTATTTTGCAGCGTAGCATTTAAGTAATGACTTAAAATAGGCGTTACGCTTTCGCGTAAATTAGCATTAGGCTCGCTGTATAAAAGCTCCATAGCAAGGTGTAACGGTTCAAGTTTTTGCTCGGTTAGTACCAGTGCTTGCGCTAAGTTTAAATGCTGCCAACGTTTAGTATTTGCAAGGTTTAACCAAATAACATCCCAATGTTCAGCATCAATTTTCACTTCAAAGCTTTGCTTTGTTGGTAGCACAATAAGTGTATTGGCATTAAGTGTATACTGCTCATTTTGTGTTGTTAATTTACCCTGCCCTGCAAGCGTATAAAAAAGTGTATGTTCTAGCGGTGCTGAGCGTGCTACGCAATAACGACCCGATAGGTTTGAGCAACCCGCAAGTGCTATTTCAAGGTTTGCCATTTGCGCGAGCGTTTGTGAATCAATAAAGCGCTCTATACAACGCGGACCAATATCGAGTATGTCTTTAATATTATAGCGCATAATTACAATGATAGTTTTGGACAAATAAAGGAGAGCTTTAAGCATAACCCCTGCGATTATTTTTAGCTATATTTAGCGCATTATAATTGCCCGCTTATGCAATAGGATAAACATGACCTCTTTACAGCACATAATTAATCGCCGAGATTGGGAAAACCCAATTTCAGTACAAGTTAATCAAGTAAAAGCGCACAGCCCACTCAATGGTTTTAAAAGCGTTGAACATGCTCGCACCAATACACAGCCACAAAAACAGTGTTTAAATGGGCAATGGGACTTTAAATTATTTGATAAACCCGAAGCGGTTGATGAGCCATTGCTAAGTGAAACACTAAACAGCAACTGGCAAAGTATTACAGTGCCTTCTAACTGGCAATTACACGGCTTTGATAAACCTATTTACTGTAATGTTAAGTACCCATTTGCAGTTAACCCGCCTTTTGTACCAAGCGACAACCCTACAGGCTGTTACCGCACTGAATTTAATATAAGCGAAAGTCAGCTAACTCAGCGTAATCATATTATTTTTGAAGGCGTTAACTCGGCGTTTCACCTGTGGTGTAACGGACAGTGGGTGGGTTATTCACAAGATAGCCGTTTACCGAGCGAGTTTGATTTAAGCGAACTGTTAGTTGCAGGCACTAACCGTATTGCCGTTATGGTTATTCGTTGGAGCGATGGCAGTTATTTAGAAGATCAGGACATGTGGTGGCTAAGCGGTATTTTTCGCGATGTTAACTTACTTACAAAACCACAAAACCAAATACGTGATGTGTTTATAACCCCCGATTTAGACGCTTGCTATCGCGATGCAGCACTACATATAAAAACGGCGATTAATGCGCCGAATAACTACCAAGTAGCAGTGCAAATTTTTGATGATAAAACACCACTATGTGAGCCACAAATTCAAAGTACTAACAATAAACGTGTTGATGAAAAAGGTGGCTGGAGCGATGTTGTATTTCAAACAATTGATATACAAAGCCCTAAAAAATGGACCGCCGAAACCCCGTACTTATACCGCTGCGTTGTAAGTCTGCTTGATGAGCATGGCAATACCGTCGATGTTGAAGCCTACGACATTGGCTTTAGAAAAGTAGAAATGCTTAACGGGCAACTGTGTGTAAACGGCAAGCCGCTACTTATTCGCGGTGTTAACCGCCACGAACACCACCCAGAAAACGGTCATGCAGTTACTACCGCCGATATGATTGAAGATATTAAGCTGATGAAGCAAAATAACTTTAACGCCGTGCGTACTGCTCACTACCCTAATCATCCCCGTTTTTATGAGCTATGTGACCAGCTAGGTTTATACGTAGTTGATGAAGCAAATATAGAAACCCATGGCATGTTTCCTATGGGGCGTTTAGCTAGCGATCCGCAGTGGGCTGGTGCATTTATGTCGCGTTATACGCAAATGGTTGAGCGCGATAAAAACCACGCCTCTATTATTATTTGGTCACTGGGTAACGAATGCGGGCACGGTGCCAACCACGATGCGATGTACGGATGGTCAAAAAGCTTTGACCCCTCTCGCCCAGTGCAATACGAAGGCGGCGGCGCAAATACAACGGCTACCGACATTATTTGTCCAATGTACGCCCGTGTAGATACCGATATTAAAGACGATGCGGTACCTAAATACTCTATTAAAAAGTGGCTAAGCCTACCGGGTGAAACTCGCCCACTTATTTTATGTGAATACGCTCACGCAATGGGTAACAGCCTAGGTAGCTTTGACGATTACTGGCAAGCATTTAGAGAATACCCGCGTTTGCAAGGCGGCTTTATTTGGGATTGGGTAGATCAAGGTTTATCTAAAACAGACGAAAACGGTGAGCATTACTGGGCTTACGGTGGCGACTTTGGTGATGAACTAAATGACCGACAGTTTTGTATAAACGGCTTATTGTTCCCAGACCGAACACCGCACCCTAGCCTGTTTGAAGCTAAATACAGCCAGCAACATTTACAATTTACATTGCGTGAGCAAAATCAAAACCAATACACCATTGATGTATTTAGCGATTACGTATTTAGACATACCGATAACGAAAAGCTTATTTGGCAGTTAATGCAAAATGGCATCTGTGTTGAGCAAGGCGAGCATGTACTTAATATTGCTCCGCAAAGTACACACACGTTAACTATTAAAACTGAAACAGCGTTTGAGCAAGGTGCGCAATATTACCTTAATTTAGATGTAGCATTAGTTAACGACTCACACTTTGCAAACGCTAATCACGTTATGGATTCAGAGCAGTTTAAGCTTATAAATAGTAACAATTTAAGCAGTAAGTTATTTGTATCATCATCTGAGCAAAACGCTATAAGTGTTAGCGAAACCGACTCTCAACTAAGTATTGAAAACGATAAATTTAAACTGATTTTTAATCAACAATCAGGGCTTATAGAGCAGTGGTTACAAAACGATACTCAGGTTATTAGTAGCCCACTGGTTGATAACTTTTATCGTGCCCCACTTGATAACGACATTGGTGTAAGCGAAGTAGACAATCTAGACCCCAATGCATGGGAGGCTCGTTGGTTGCGTGCAGGTATAGGGCAATGGCAGCGCACATGCAGCTCAATTCACGCAGTGCAATCAAGCGTTGATGTACGTATTACTTGTGTATTTAATTACGAATTTAATGGCGTGCTACAGGCTCAAACACAGTGGCTATATACACTAAATAATACCGGCAATATTAGCTTAAACATTGACGTGCACTTAAACGACACTCTGCCGCCAATGCCGCGTATAGGGCTAAGTACAACGCTTAACAAGCAAAGCGATACAAAAATAAACTGGCTAGGTTTAGGGCCTTTTGAAAACTACCCAGATCGCAAAGCCGCAGCACGTTTAGGTTATTACAGCTTGAGCTTAAATGAGCTACATACACCGTATATATTTCCAACTGATAATGGCCTGCGTAGCGATTGCCAATTGCTGAGTATTAATAACTTAACTGTAACTGGCGCGTTTTTGTTTGCAGCCAGCGAGTATTCGCAAAGTACGCTAACGCAAGCAAAACACACTAACGAACTAATTGCTGATGATTGCGTACATGTACACATTGATCATCAGCATATGGGTGTAGGTGGCGATGATTCGTGGAGCCCAAGTACTCATAAAGAGTATTTACTTGAGCAAAAGCAGTACAGCTATTCTTTAACTTTTTCAGCTAAATAATTTAGTAGTTAACCTACAAAAATAGCGGCCAAATTGGCCGCTATTTTTCTAATTAAAAAACTCTATTTTTTAGCGAGTTTTTTAGCTAATACGTTATCAAGCGAAAAGCTTCCCGCTCCTTGAATTGCTAAAACTACAGTTACTACAAGTAACGTTAATGCGTATTCATAGCCATTGTTTGCCATAAATAAGCCATTACTAATATGTACGCTAAAAATAGCAATCATCATAGTAAAGCCGGCAACTACAGCAGCTGGGCGAGTTAACAAACCAATTGCTAATGCAATGCCACCAAAAAACTCAGCGCTACCTGCCATCATTGCTAACCAATAGCCAGGCTCTAAACCAATACTTGCCATCCATTGACCTGTACCTTCAAGCCCGTAACCGCCAAACCAAGCAAATAGTTTTTGTGCACCATGCGCCGCTAAAATAAGGCCAACTGGTACTCGTAAAATTAATGCTGCTACGCCTGCTTTTGAGCTAAGTAATGTGTTTAGTAATTTCATGAGTTTAGTCCTGTTTTAATTTATTTAATCGTTAGATTTTTTCTAACCGTTGAGCACAGTTTACTATCATCATTAAAAAACATTAATACAGACTTTATTGGTTAATTAGCAACGCAGTATTTATAATAAACCATAAAAAAACCGCCAACCTAAAGGTTGACGGTTTTTTATTAACGCTAAAACTTAGTATATTTAAGTAAGCGCTTAGCTTTGAAAATTAAGCAACTGCTTGCTCTAAAATTTCGCGGCTTTCTTTAAGCGTAATAGCTTGGTTTTCACCAAGTGCTAGCATGCCGTGTGCTTCAAGTTTGCCAATAATATTGTCAATAGCAGCGGCTTTATCATCGCCATGTTCAGTAAGCTGGGTCGCTACGTCAAGGCTGTGGTAAAACGCTTCGATTGCTAAAATTGTTTTCTCAGCTAAATCGTCAGATTGCTCAAGACCAAATACGTTTTTACCCATTTGCTCTAGTTTTGCTTTTTTAACTGCAAATTGGTTGCGTAGTAAAGAAGGCTGAACAATAGCAAGTGAACGAGCATGATCAACGCCGTAAGCAGCTGTAAGCTCGTGGCCAATCATGTGTGTTGCCCAATCTTGCGATACACCAGAACCAATTAAACCATTAAGAGCTTGGTTAGCTGCCCACATAAGGTTTGCACGCCATGCGTCGTCTTGGTTTTCAAAGTTATCGCCCAGTGTTTTAAGCGTTCTTAAAAGTGCCTCTGCGTAACCTTCTTGAACCAATGCTGTTTCAGGGAATGTTAGGTACTGCTCACAGGTATGTACCCATGCATCTACTAATCCATTCACAAGTTGGCGCTGTGGTAATGTTTTCATTACATCAGGGTCCATAATCGCAAATTTAGGAAGTACTTCTGGTGATGCAAACGGTAGTTTTTGCTTTGTTGCTTCTTTGCTCACAACTGAGTTTTGGTTAGACTCTGAACCCGTTGCAGGCAATGTTAATATTGCACCAATTGGTAATGCGCTAGTAATAGTGTGCTTACCAGTAGGAATATCCCAACCTTCGCCATCATAAACTGCAGATGCTGCAATGTATTTAACGCCGTCGATTACTGAACCGCCGCCTACACCTAGTACAAAGTCGATACCTTGTTCTTTACAAATTTTTACTGCTTGGTCTAGTACTTCTATAGTTGGGTTAGCGCCAACACCCGAAAACTCAACCCAGTCAAAGCCTTCAAGTGCTGCTGCAACTTGGTCGTACACGCCGTTCTTTTTAATTGAACCGCCGCCGTACACTACAAGTACTTTTTGATCCTTTGCGATCAAATCAGTTAGTGAGGCAATTTGTTCTTGGCCGAACTGGATAAGTGTTGGGTTTACGTAGCTAAATTTCATTATTTTGCTCCTAGGTGACGGTTAAATACTAAATATAATGCTTAGTTACTAACTAAGCTAAACTTCAATGAGTGCATATTAGTGGCAAAATAAACATAAAAAAAGCCCAATAACTCGCAAAAGCTTGCCTAAAACTGTCAGGATTGATATTTTACGCAAAATTCGTACGATAGTAGAAGTTTTAATGTCCTCAATAGCCAACATGATGCAAAAATTTGCAGAGCACAATAATTTACTTAACTTTGAAGGCAACATGGAAACCATTATTCCAGGTGTGTATTTTCATCGTGCAAGTAAAAGCTCGCCGCGCCAGCCACTTATATATAACTCAGGTATTATTATTGTTGGGCAAGGACATAAGATAATTCATTTTCCTGATCATCAAATAAAATATGGTGAAGGCGACTACCTTGTTTTAGGTGTACCAGTGCCACTTGAATGCGAAGCTTTTACCGATAACAACCAGCCTGTTATGGGTATTGTTATAGATATAAACCCGGTAATGTTACATAAATTAGTAAACCAAATTGGTACACATAAGCCATTCACCACTGGGCAAATGAGTGGCGTTCAATCGGCTAAAATAGATGGCGCAATGGAGCAAGTAACCCACCGTTTACTTAGCGTGCTTAATAACCCCATTGAGGCTGATGTTTTTGGCGAAGATATAGTAAAAGAATTGGTATATCGTGTACTTTGTGGTCCACAAGGACATACTTTAATAGGGCTTGCTATGCATGATGGGCATTATGCGCGTATCGCCCGTACGCTCTCAACTATGCACAGTAGTTATGCCAATCAAATTACAGTTGAGGGGTTGGCTGAAGATGTAAACATGAGCGTATCGTCGTTCCATCGTGCTTTTAGGCAAGTAACATTTGAGTCACCTTTGCAGTATTTAAAAAAAGTACGCTTAGCTAAAGCTAAAGAGCTTATAACCAGTAGTGGAAGCAAAGCCAACGAAGCTGCATTAAAGGTTGGCTATACCAGCCCATCGCAATTTAGCCGCGAATTTAAACGCCACTTTAATAAAACCCCCAGTGAAATGTTAATTCAACTACATAACTAGGTAATGGCTTTAGAGATGTAAGTTAACCGAGCGAGTCAATCTTAAGCACTGCTTTTTTGGTGTCTAGCATAGCTTGCTTGGTAAATTGGCGATTAATAAATTGGCTAAAAATAATAGTAAATAACGTTGAGAAAATGGCAGCTGTTGCGTACACCTGCCAAATCATAAAGTTATGTTTTAACATAAACGCAATCACCGCAAAAAATACACATCCACCTAATGAACCAATAATACCGCCATTAAGAATTTTAAACGTTGAGGCTTGTTTGTTACTAAAATGGGCAACACTGCCCATTACCGCCAAAATAACCGGAAAGGTAGATATTAACCCGCTCCACGCAGACCCTATATGCTGTGATATAAACGTAACAAGCACGATAAAGCTCGTCACTAATATCATTTTTACCGGAAGCTCCCAGCGGGCATTTAATGGTTTTGCATCAGCTGATATATTTAGCTTTGTAGAGATAATAGTTAAACCGAGTAAAATACAAAGTGAAACCACACTCGCCACAATAATATTCACTGGTAAAAATAAAGTAATAACGCTAAATACGCACCAAATACTCAACGCTGTAAAAAGCGATTTAAGCATTCCAAATCTTCGTGATACAACCAAGTAACTAAAACAAAATAAGCCTATACCGCTCATACCATAAAGAGAGGCCACCGCTGAGTTAGCTGCAAATAATTTACCTTGTTCTAATGCTATAAAATAAGAAATAGGCCCAGAGGTAATAGGCAAGCCAGGAATTATGCCGCTAACAAAACTACCAAAGCGTTTTTGGGCGAATGTTATTAGTAAAATAAGCAAAGGTGCAATTATGAGTTTAAGCAGCATAAATAACAATAAAGTATGAGAATTGAAATTAAGTCTACGTGTCTATACCTACATTGTAGAGTGAATAAAAATCATGCATGTAGTGTAATTTTTTTCACCTGTAAATATTAACTAATTTATCAAAACACTGATTAATAGTTATAAAAAAACCACTTATTAAAGTGGTTTTTTAGCTTAACTTAAACAACAGCATTTATACTTTTTTAAATAAAACCTCTGGGTTTACCATGGTTTTCATTTCAAGCACATTGCCATTTGGATCTTCAATAAAAAACGTTTCTTGCTCAAACTCATCACCAATAAAACGGCGATATGGTTTATCTAGGTATTCAATACCCGCATCTTCAATACGTGTTTTTAACCCGTTAAATTCATCTTCAGATAAGTGAATCCCAAAGTGAGGTACTGCCACAGCTCCCATATCTACATCATGGCGAACTGTTGGTAGGCGCTCAACACTTTGGTGCAAGGTAAGTTCATTACCCCAAAAATCTATATCTACCCAGCGACCTTCTTCACTGTTACCCGTTTTACAGCCTAGTACGTCACAATAAAACGCTTTAGCCACTTTTAAATCGCCAGCCGGAATAGCCAGATGTAAACAGTTAGACATAAATAACCCTTGGTTAACACTTTAATACATTAAATTATCGCCATTATACATAACTTGTGATTTATAGAACATTAACAGCGGCACTATTAAGCATATTTAATACCTAAAAGCCGTTTAAAAAACACGCTTTTAAAGTTTGTAATTACTTATAACATTTATTTGTTAGAGAGTATTAGAAAGCGCAAAAGGATTAGTTTAAAATGCGCCGCTATGATTAAATTCTTATTTTTAAAATTCATCACTTTCTTTTTAGGCTTTGTAGCTTGCTTTGCTATGCACACTACTTTTGCATTACCTTTAGTGATTTCTGCTGCGCTAACGGGGCTTATTGGCTCGTTTATTCCTTTTCCTGCACATTATAAAAACCATCCGTATGCTGCAATTTATGCTGGTAGCTTTGCAGGCATGTGTTCAACTCATTTAATTACCAGTTACTGGGAAATTGCTATTATTTCGCTTATTGGCTCAAGTTTGTATGTGCTTACTATGAATATGTTTACAGGTTTTGGTGGCAAGCTTGGCAGCGTAGCTTTTGCAAGCGTGGCACTTTTTGTATTAGCCAAAGGAATTGTATTATGAGTATTGAATATCCATTACTTGTAATGCTTGGGGCTTTTTTAACATTTTATTTAGCTAAGCATAGTCGCTTTGACGGGGTTAGAGCGTCGTCTTCACTTTCTATTATTGCTTATTTAATTTTTAGCGCTTTAAATTTGAACCCCGATTTATACGCAATTGTATTTTTTGGCGGCACATTCATAGGTATGAGCGCCCCACATCGATTTGGTATTTATACTGTAGCAAGCTCATCTATTTTGTTTTCAATCTTATTTGAATTCCTTGTACCAAAACTTGACGGCTATGGAGGTGCATTGGGTATTAGTGCATTTTTATCTGTATGTATTTGCCATACTTGCATTTTATTAGGTGCGCCAAGAAGTAAAAAACCGCCACCAGTTCAATAAAAAGTGGAAACTAGGCTGATTTTTATCCTGACATTAACTTTAATATATTTAAAAATTAGAGTGTAAAATATTCATGTTTTAGCCTGTTCCTTTTTTCTGCAAGTCTGTTAGAATCTTCCGCGAACTTTATTTACCCTAAATAAAGACAATCATATATGGATTTATGAAAATGAAAAAACTAATCGCAGTAGCAGCTCTATCTTTACTTCCTTTCTCAAACGCAATGGCTGACCAAGATATTGGTTGTGGTCTTGGTTCTATGTTATTTGCTGGTCAGCAAGGTAAAGGCGTTAAAATTTTAGGCGCTACAACAAATGGTACATCTGGTAACCAAACTTTTGGTATCACTTTTGGTACTCTTGGTTGTGATGGTACTGGTACAGTAACTTCTTCAGAAAAAATCGCTTTATTCATTGACGGTAACATGGAGCAACTTGCTCGTGATATGTCAAAAGGTGAAGGCGAAACTTTAGCTACTCTAGCTGAAGCTTGGGGTGTTGCAGATCAAGATAAAGCAGCGTTCAATAAGCTTGCTCAAGCACAGTTTTCTTCAGTATTTACTTCTGAAAACGTAACTTCACAAACAGTTTTAGAAAACCTAAACACTGTTCTTGCAAGTAACGCACAACTTGCTTCTTATACTCTTTCTTAATCAGCTAAATTAGCCGGTTTTATACGTATAAATAAAGCCGCTGGAGTATTTCTCTAGCGGCTTTTGTAATTTAGTGATTATGAAAAAAATATTATTTGGTTTACTGCTCGCTCTTTTTAGTACTTACTCAAACGCTCAAAGTATTGAAACAAATACATTAGCAACACACCCTTACTGGCTTAAATTAGGTCACTACCGCTTGGCCACATTAGGTGATTGGAAAAGTGAAGTAGACAGTGCTGAGTTTTTTTTATCTCCTACAGGTAAAACAAGCCCATATGACGAACTTAAAGCCACTATAGCTGCATTTAGTGGTAAAAATACTGACCCAAAAACAACACAATATCGTTGTCAGTTTCCTGCACGTTATAAATGGCTAAAAACAAAAATTAAAAATAACTGGCCCGAACTTAATTGCCCAGAACTACAGGCGTGGCAAAAAATAATAAACCCTAAAGGGGTTACGTTAGTTTTTCCAACTGCATTTATGAATAGCCCATCATCAATGTTTGGCCACACTTTACTTCGTATTGATGCAAAAGATCAGACTCGCCATAAAGAGTTGCTCGCATTCGCCGTTAATTTTGCAGCAGAGCCAGATGGCTCAGATAACGCAGCTATGTATGCACTAAAAGGCTTGATTGGCAGCTACCCAGGTAAGTTTTCACTTATGCCGTACTATAAAAAAGTACGCGAATATAATGACTTAGAATCTCGTGATATTTGGGAATACAAACTTAATTTATCAGAGCCACAGGTAGAGCTTATTTTATTGCACTTGTGGGAGCTACAATTAGCTACATTCGATTACTTTTTTATTGATGAAAACTGCTCTTACCAATTACTTGCATTATTACAACTTGCACAAGAGGACCTTGATTTAACATCGTCATTTAATATGCAAGCTATTCCATCAGATACCGTTGCAGTACTAAGAAATAACAACTTATTACAAACACCTAATTACCGCCCTGCTTTTGGTACTAAGCTATACCATTACTCTACTCAAATGACTGACGAACAACTTGATGATGCAAGAGAGTTAATGCAAGGTGGCTCCCTCAATACTCGTAATTACTCACAGTCGCAATTAGTCGCTATATTAGAAATGGCGTATGAATGGTTAAATTTTGAATTTTACGATAAAGCGTTAAATCGTGAAGAAATTGCCCCGCGACTAACTAAGCTACTCCTAATGCGCAGCAAATATAATGTAGCTTCGCCATTTACTAAGCCAAGCCGCCCTATTGCTTCCCCTGAGCAAGGTCATGGTTCTTCTAAAGTATCGCTAGGTAGGGTACAAAATAATAACCAAGCAAACCTTACAAATTTTGGTTATAGGCTTGCGTACCATGACTTACTAGATAGGCCTGAAGGTTTTATAGCGGGTGCACAAATTAGTTTTTTTGATTTGGAAGCCGCTATTACTGATGAAGGAAATGCAGATATTGAACATTTTTACTTATTAGATGCTATGTCGCTTGCACCCGATAACCGCGTATTTGATAGCTGGTCGTGGAACTTTAAAATGGGCTTTGACCGACAACCAAGTGACAATAAACGTTTAGGCCGCTTTTTTACAAGAGGAGGTTATGGTAAATCTTATGGCGATCCTAATAATCTACACGGCTATATTCTTGGTCAATTTGAGCTAAATACAGGCGATATAACCGACCAACTTAGTACTGGAATAGGCAGCGAAGCCGGTGTAATTTGGCAAATAAACAATAACCATAAACTCGCTTTAACTGGCAATATATTATGGCTAACTGATAACGCAGCAAGTAAGCACAGCGAAATAGCTATAACATGGAATTACGCTGTTTCTCGCAATGTATCGCTGCGCAGCAAAGTACAGCATGCTCAATGGCATAGCCATAATTCATCAATGAGTTTAGCTATGCAGTTTTACTTTTAACTTTTTCAATATTCTTTATATTTAATGCTACTTGTAGGGTAGCCAAATAGCACTCTACATTTAGCTTTTATTCCCGATGCCTTATAAACACTTTTCAATAAGTGCTCCCACTGATGAAACGTAATAACGACTGGGTTATTGCTATTAAGCTGCCCTATAATGCCGTATTTACAAGGCTTTGATTTATCTTCTTCTACAAAGGTGCCAAATAACTTATCCCAAATAATAAGTACACCTGCAAAGTTTTTATCAAGGTAACCTGCATTTATTGCGTGATGAACTCGGTGATGCGAAGGCGTATTAAATACTTTTTCAAACCAGCCTAACTTACCTACTATTTGAGTATGTACAAAAAATTGATACGCCAAATTTAATGCAACCACGCTAAATACTGTTAGCGGTTCAAATCCAATTAAAATCATAGGTAACCAAAACACCCACATACCGGCTACGGGGTACATTAAGCTTTGCCTAAATGCGGTGGTGAAATTCATTTTAGTTGAGCTATGGTGCACCACATGTGCAGCCCACAACCAATGAATATGATGCGATGCTTTATGAAACCAATAATATAAAAAATCTTGCAGTAAAAATGCAAATGCAATACTTAATACACTCACTTCAATATCAAACAATCTATAGTCATACAACCAATTAAATAAAGGCATTAACAGCAGTAACGCAATAGCATCTGCGCCTTGGTGTAATAGCGCTAACACTGTATTTGCTAGGCTATCTTTTATGTCGTAATAGCGCTTAAACTTAATAAACTCACAGCAAACAAATATCAAAAATAACGGGCTAAGAGCGAGCAAAATAATTTCTGAGTTCATACTTTACCCGCCAAAAAATAATTATTTAAATTGTTTAACGCTTGGGTTATATCTTTTGTAATAACATATTTAAGTAATGCATTTGGCATCCACCATGGAGCTGAGCAGCTTATGCAATAGTTAAGTTCGGTAACTAAAGTATTGATGTCTTTATTTGCAGTGAGGTATATATCGCCTCGATGATTAGCTACTGGTTTATCGCCTACTATTTGGTAACTGATCTGATTTTGATCGGCACTGATTATTTGCTCTGAAAAAGTTATTTTACCTATTTTTACTTGCCTAACAGATCCTTTTCCGCCTTCTATTTGCCCTTCGTCTTGTGCTTGTAGCAGCGTAAATTTGGCATTAAAAAATCGATGCAACTGTTGATGATCCAATAGTGTGCTTATTATTTGCTTTGGCTGTGCATTAAGCGCTTGTTTAATTGTTATAAGTATCATTTTTACAGCAAGAGGTTATTAGGCATTCAACTAGCATATAAAAATTTAACGTGGCAAACTTGCTAATACACGACTATTTTTTAGCTTTAGATGACAAATGCACACATTGGCTGATCATTACTTTTCAAGTATTCTTGATTACTTACAAGCGCAAGGCATTAATACTAAAACGGCTTTGCACGCTATTAGCTTTGACGAATTTAGTAATCAGCGTACCCATCAATTAGCGCCGCGTATTAGTTTAAATAGTTACAATGCTTTATTAGTTTATGGCAAGAAAACACTTAACGATCCTCTTTTTGGTTTTACCCTAGGTCAGCAAATTCGCACTGCTGACTACGGCGTTTTAGGTTACTTAATTGAATCAAGCGATAACTTAAGCAGTGCCATTAAAGCATTGTTAAGCTACGACAGCTTGGTGGCTGATATTGGTAAAGCCAAGTTTGAACTAAATACTGATACAGCAACTATTCGTTGGATTGCTCACCAAAGTTGTAATGAGCATGTTGTTTTACGAAACATGACCGCGTGGGTAAGTGTAATTCGCCAGTTAATAAATTTAACGCTTTCGCCAAGTAGTATTAGTTTCACTTATAATTGGTTGCCATCGCAAAGGCGCGCCCTTGAATCATGGTTTAAATGCCCTGTAAAAAGCAGTGCTGAATATAATCAAATTAGCTTTCCGAGCCATTATTTAACGCTGCCCTTTAAAACCGATAACGCCATTATTAATTCTACTTTTAAGCAATTGTCAGAGCTGCAACTCTCTAACTTTAAAAGCCAGCAGTGTATAGGCGATAAAGTTAATCAGTTACTTACAGCTAAAACCACCTTGCAGAACTGCAACCTAATAGGCATAGCTGATGCGCTTAATTTAACACCCCGAACGCTACAACGACGCTTAAAACAACAAAACTTAACCTTTGCTCAGCTACTTGAAAAAGAACGTAAAAAACGTGCAGATACATTAATAGCCAGCATGCCACTTGCTGATTTATCTAATATTTTAGGATTTAAAGATCAAAGCTCTTTTAATCGAGCTTTTTTACGCTGGCATAAATGCTCGCCATTACAATTTATAAAATACAAAACAGTAAGCACAGCCAAGTAAATGCAAATTATTTACGTTATATAAACATAATATATATATGTTTTAGTTAATACTCTCTACACTAGGTGTATTATTGCTTTAAAAGATTTTTTATGTTTTTGCGTGTTTTATTAAGTGCTTTTGTATTTATTTTATATAGCCCCCTGTGTAACGCCGATTCGGTTACTTTTATAGCTGAAGACCTTCCTCCTTATCACTTTAAAAATCAGCAAGGTGAAGTAAGCGGCGCTTTAGTCGACATTGCCAAAGCAGTTGTGAAGCAAACAAACTTAACCGCTAATTTTGAAATAATGCCTATGGCCCGCGTTTTTAAAGAGCATAAAACAAATACCAACGCCATAATGTTGTCTTTGTTAAAAACCCCAGAGCGGATTAATAAATATACATGGTTAGGCGAAGTGTATTTTGCAGATGCTTATTTAATTAGCTTAAAAAGCCATGTAGATGAAGTTGTTCACTTAAATTTTGCTAAAGAGTATAAAGTAGCAACCATTCGTGGCTACCTGAGCGAAGCCTACTTAAAACAAAAAGGCTTTACCGAAAATAACAATTTAATACTGGTCAGTTACTATAATCAACTTTGGCAAATGCTTTATAAAAACCGAATAGACTTTGTAGTAACTAATACACTTACACTTAATAACGAGCTAAAAAGCCTAGGACTCGATCCTAGCCTAATAACAAAACGAATTCATTTAAGCGATCTTCCCTCCTCACTTAATTTTGCAGCAAGTAATCAACTTAATCCTAAAACAGCTAAAGCACTCTCTGACGCATTAAGTAACATTAAAGAAAATGGTGAATACCATGCCATTTTAAACAAGTGGCAACTTTTATTACCAAACACGACTAACTTGCAGCACTAACCATAGTTAAAGCCCGACATTAGTTATTGGCAGTGGTTATTTAGTTATTTGCTAAACGCGGCAAAGCAAACTACAAAATTAAAAATCTCCTCCCCCCCCCAAAATAGACTACACCTTAGCGCCAAAATCTACGTTAAACATCACTAAATGAATAGCCAAGCACATAAAAAATACATACCGAAAACACTTCCATAAAAGCCGTTAAAAAACACCTAAACCAAATTGGTATAACAAAAAATCATTTAAAAAATATTTAATTTTACTAATTGGTAAGTTTTAATTGTTAAATTGGTATGCTAGATTGAGATTAAGCGATGCCTGTACCGCACAATTTTTACTTCATCACACAGAGACAATAATGATAAAAAATACATCCACATTTAAACTTACGGCTTTAGCCGTTATCACCCCTTTACTTTTTACCGCTTGTTCAAGTACCCAAAGCACTAATCAGCAAAGCGATGCGCCGGTACCTGCAACAAAGTTTGATTTATCACACTGGAAAATAAATGTACCAGTAGATTTAAACAACGACGGTAAAATTGATGAAATAGATGTAGAAGAAATTCAGACTTACGCACACCCTGATTTTTTCTATCTTGATGGTAAAGGCTACATGGTATTTACCTCCCCTAATAAAGCGCTTACAAGTGCTAACTCTACTAATACCCGTAGTGAACTTAGACAAATGATCCGTGGATCAAATACTAAAATTAAAACTAAACACTCTAAAAACAACTTTGCTTTGGCTGTTCACCCGCTATCTGACCGATTTGGCTCCGTTGGTGGAAAAATGGAAGCAACGTTAAAAGTAGATCACGTTGCGCTACGTGCGACTGATCCTGATAAAAAAGCAGCTTACTCGGTTGTTGTAGGGCAAATTCACGCAGGTAAAGATCAAGCACTTATTGATACCAAGCTTGGTTATGGCTGGGGCAATGAGCCACTTAAAATATATTACAAAAAATGGCCAGGACATAAAACAGGCTCAGTTTTTTGGAACTACGAACGTAACTTAGCTAAAACGAATCCTGACCGTACAGACATTACTTACCCTGTTTGGGGTAATACATGGGAAAACCCTAACGAGCCAGGCGGTGCCGGTATTGCACTAGGTGAAGAATTTAGCTACACGGTAAATGTGTATAAAAATGTTATGCACCTTACATTTAGCGCACAAGGCAAAGAAGACGTTAACTACTCTATTAACTTAGGTAATAACGTAGATGCTTATGGCAAAGTGGACGAAAAAGATCATCCACATGGCTACGCAGCAGATTGGCATTACTTTAAAGCAGGCGCTTATAACCAATGTAGTACTAAAAGCGCGAAAGGTATTTGGTACCCAGGTTGTTTAGGTACTGGCGATTGGTCTACAGATAAACAAAATGGCGATTACGCTCAAGTAAGCTTTAGTAAACTAGAGTTAAGCCCAGCGACACCGCCAACAAAATAACTAGGCTAGTACAGCCTCAGATAAGTAATTTTTTAGTGATGTAAACAGTGGCGTTGGTAGATTATTAATATCGCACCAGCGCCACTTTAAACATTTATTAGGCTCTTTAAGCTCAGGCTCTCCGCCTTCAAAGTCAGCTTTTACATACAGCGTAATATAGTGCTTGTTCTCTGCTGTAAAAATATCATTGGTAAAATCAAGCTTAGTAATTTTACTTACCTTTAAACCAGTTTCTTCAAACACTTCTCGTATTGCACATTGCTCAACACTTTCACCAAACTCTAAATGTCCACCAGGTGTTGCCCATGTATTAGCACCATGCGCGCCAATGCGCTCACCTAGTAAAATTGTGTTTTGATGCTTTATGATAACCGCCACACCAACTCTTACTACGTTACTCATATCGTATTTTCTCTTATTTTTACTGCCCGCCATGCTGAACCACACGCTTTGTATTGTCAATTTTGTATTTTTAAAACCAGTGTGTTGATTAACTTTTAACCGACCAAGGTCGAATAGCTTGCTTGCTAAAAAAAGCCTACATTTTGTAAGGTCTCTCACACACAAATTTAGTTTTAGGAGCCTTACATGTCAGGCGAATATCAACAGCAATATAATGCCTTTAAGCAAAACCCAGCCCAATTTTGGCTCGAACAAAGTAAAAATATTCCGTGGTATAAAACCCCCTCAAAAGCATACACACAAGACGACGACGGGCTTTATCATTGGTTTAGTGACGGGCAATTAAACACCAGTTTTTTAGCACTAGACCAACACGTTATTGCCGGATTTGGCGAGCAAACAGCACTTATTTACGACTCCCCAGTCACTAATACAAAGCAAACTTATAGCTACTCACAACTACAACAAGAAGTTGCTAAATTTGCAGGCGTAATACAATCGTTAGGTGTTACAAAAGGCGACCGCGTTGTTATTTATATGCCAATGATCCCACAGGCGGTTATTGGTATGTTGGCGTGCGCTCGCCTTGGTGCTATTCATTCGGTGGTATTTGGTGGGTTTGCTGCACACGAATTAGCAGTACGCATTGATGATGCCAAGCCCAAACTTATACTTAGCGCCTCATGCGGTGTTGAAGTAAACAGCATTATTGAATACAAACCACTTATTGATAACGCAATAGACTTAGCTACGCACAAAGTAGAACACTGCGTTATTTATCAGCGTCCACAAGTCAGGGCCACTCTTAAGCCTAAACGAGACATAGATTGGACTCAGGCAATGCAAACGGCTGCAAGCGCAGATCCGGTGCCTGTAAATGGTAGTGATCCGCTTTATATTTTATATACCTCAGGCACGACAGGCACACCCAAAGGCGTAGTGCGCGAAAATGGTGGTCACGCAGTGGCAATGCAATACAGCATGGAAACCGTTTATGGTATGAAGCCCGGCGACGTATTTTGGGCAGCGTCTGACATTGGCTGGGTAGTTGGGCACTCTTATATAGTTTACGCGCCGCTAATGTATCGCTGCGCGACCGTATTATATGAAGGTAAACCGGTTAAAACACCCGACGCTAGTGCATTTTGGCGCGTGGTTGAAGAATATAAAGTAAATGCATTATTTAGTGCCCCCACCGCATTTAGAGCAATCAAAAAAGAAGACCCCAATGCCGATGGTTTTAATCAATACGATACCTCTAGCTTAAAACGTTTGTTTTTAGCCGGCGAGCGGTTAGATCCTCCCACTTACGAGTGGCTTAAAGAAAAAACCAAACTGCCAGTGCTCGATCATTGGTGGCAAACAGAAACCGGCTGGGCTATTGCTTGTAACCCTGTAGGGCTTGAGTACTTAGCAACAAAACCTGGCAGCTCTACCGTGCCTACTCCAGGTTTTGACGTGCGAATATTAGATATGGATGGCAATGAATGCGCAGCTAACGAGCAAGGCGCCGTGGTAATTAAACTACCACTTCCACCGGGTTGCCTACCAACAATTTGGCAAGATACCCCGCGCTTTAAAGCAAGCTACCTAAATGAATACGAAGGTTATTATTTATCTGGCGATGGCGGTTATATTGATGAAGACGGCTACCTATTTATTATGGGCAGAACCGACGACGTTATAAATGTAGCAGGGCATAGGCTTTCTACCGGCGAAATGGAAGAGATAGTAGCCGCGCACCCTGCTGTTGCTGAATGCGCTGTTTTTGGTGTGAACGATCCCCTCAAAGGGCAGCTTCCTATGGGAATGATCGTGCTTAAAAATGATTTTATGGGCTCAAGTACCGACGTAGAACAAGCGCTTGTTTTAAGTGTTCGTAATCAGATTGGCGCTATTGCGTGCCTTAAAAATATAGTTAGCGTAGATAGGTTGCCCAAAACACGCTCGGGTAAAATACTGCGTAAAAATTTACGTCAACTAGTTGATGGCGAAGAGCTACAAATACCTTCAACCATAGATGATGCCAGTATCTTTGAAGAAATAAACCAACAACTAACACAAAGATAAACCCAACCAACCTATCTAAAGCCATTTTTATAATGGCTTTTTATTTCATCCTCATATTTGATCCTTTTACTTAGGTTTAGGCTTAGGTTTAGGTTTAAGTTTTAAGTTTTAAGTTTTAAGTTTTAAGTTTTAAGTTTTAATTTAACCAACAGCTGAAATTTTTTACAGCTTTATGCTTTCTTCTTTTAATAGCGTTATTAATTTAATCAATTTTAAAAGGAATGGTGTATGCCCCGCTTGCTACAAAAACTATTAACTACAGCCCTATTATTTATAGGCTTTGCCACACAAGCCTATGAAATTGAAGACTTAGGCGATGGCCTCCACCGCTTTATAGATGACAGACATCGCTCAGTATTTTTAATCACTCCTGAGGGTGCAGTTGTTACCGACCCGCTTAATAAAAAAGCAGCCACCTGGTTAAACAATCAAATTAAAACTCGCTTTAACGTACCGGTAAAATACGTAATTTATAGCCATAATCACAGCGATCATATTTACGGCGCTGAGGTATTTAAAAGCCCGCACACCACTTTTGTAGCGCATAAACTCGCTGCGCAAGATATTAAAAATACACAAATGAAAACGGTAATACCCAGCCTTACTTTTGATGACGAGCTACTACTTACCCTTGGTGAGTCAACAGTAAAGCTTAACTACCATGGTCCAAACGATGGTCGTGGTTCGGTTAGTATATTATTCGAAAAGCAAAAAACGTTATTTGTAGTTGATTGGATTGTTATTGGCAGAATGCCGTGGCAAAAACTCTGGAGTTACGATATTCAGGGCATGATTAACTCAACCCAAGCGGTACTCAAATACGACTTTAATACTTTTGTAGGTGGACATGCCGATATTGGCAGCAAGGCTGATGTAGCGCGTTACTTAAGTTATATAGAGCTTTTATATAGCCAAGTAACAGCAGGCATTTTAGCAGGCAATACGCTTGACGAAATTAAACAAAATGTAAAGTTAGACCAATTTAGTGACTTTAAACAGTTTGGTGCATGGTTACCACTTAACATAGAAGGCGTGTACGAGCGTTTAATGGAAGAGTCTGGTATGGGTTGGCGCAGCGATTTATAGGTTTTTTAGGCCTTACTTTTTTGTGCAAATCTAATATTCAAATACAAAGGCATTAGCTTTAAATGCGCTATTGCCTTAGTGAACATTAGCAACATTTACACTCCACTTACGTTTATTGACAGCACTATACAAAAAAAGATTTATCTTAAAGCTTATACAAAGCCAAAGAGGATAAATACCTATGAACTTATCTTTAAAAATTATTAGCGTAGCAGCAATAGCATTTACCATGAGTGGCTGCACTGTATATCAACATAGTCCCAGTGCGCATAAACCACATAAAAAAGCAGTTAAAGTAGTTACGCCTGTTTTAGTAACTGAGCACAACTCTCCAAGCATTGTGATCGTAAAAGCCAAGCCCACAAAACAAGCCTGCACTAAACATGATGATCATTGGCATTGCAGGGCTCGCTAACAGATACTTTGCTAAGTAAATCACTAAGTTTTTATATTCTCAGCGTTAAATTAAATATTTTTGAATGTAAAAAAACCGCGCTAAAGCTTTTTTAAAAGTGCCTTAGCGCGGTTTTTATATTTCAAATCTAAGTATTAAAAAAGCTCGTTAACTAAAATCGACCAGCACTTCATGATGCCCTAGCATGTCGCTTACTTGATATACTCATCGTGCCATTTTATTATTTTTTTGCTTAACTCCAGCCCTAAACCGCAGCCAATATTGGCAGGCCTGTTTGTGTTATGAGTCGCGTGTTGCATATCAGCTTGTGCGCTGTATTTACTTATAGAGATCTCGCTGTGCAATATGCCATTATCTTGATAGCTTGGCTGGCTGCTACATGCAGCAAGTGTGCAAGTAAAAAACCGGTTGAGTGCTTTTTAAAATAAACCATTTAATTATGCCTAATTCGTACCATTACATTAAGTGAATTAGCTTGCTATATTTTTCAATAATAAATAAAAATTACTAGCCGTTTAATAACTCAATAATTATTGAGTTATTAAACCATTACTTTATTACGGCCTGCATTTTTAGCTGCGTATAATTTTTCATCAGCTCGTCGAGATGCATCTTTTGGGGCTTCGCCCGCTTTAACTTCTACTACACCAATACTTACTGTTGATTTTATATGGAGTGAGGTATGAGTAACATTCTCAATATTTTCGCGTATACGCTGGGCAACTTCATGCGCAAAACTAAGTGCTGTATTAGGTAAAACAACTAAAAATTCTTCTCCGCCGACCCTACCTGCGCAATCTGTTTGACGAATGTTTTTTTCTATAAATTTAACAGTAGAGATAATAACTTCATCGCCAATATCATGTCCGTATGTATCGTTTACTTGTTTAAAGTGGTCTATATCAATAACAATTAATGAACACGCGCTTCCTAAAAACTCGCTTTTTTTAATCGCGTTGTATTTAAATGCAAATATTGCTCTACGATTAGCGATGTCTGTTAATTCGTCTTTTAATGCAAGTGTTTTGAATCGCTGTTTATGCTGAGTTTGTTTATAAGTTATGTAAGCTAAAATCAATATTAACCCAATAGAAAATAGCAACGATGCGATTTGCCAAAATGCTTTTTCATTAGCTAAATTTAATAACTGCTCTTTTACCTCTGACGATTCTTTTAGCCTTGTTATTTCTCGTTTTTGCTGTTCCCAATCAAATGCTAAACGTTGAGAAAGTAATGTATTATCTGCAATTTCTTGCACTTTTTTATCTGCGATTTTTAATAACTCTCTTTGAGCTAAGGCTTCTTGCTGATAATTACTTTTTTGCACTGCTAATTCACGCTTAAATTCTAAAAAACGAGTTAAAGAGTCAACTGACCATACTTGAGAACTATTTTGTTCAAAATCTAAATAAAGAAGTTCTGCTTCATCTAGGCGGCCCTTTTTAATTAACCACTCAGCTGTTGTTATTGATTGAATAAATTTAATCCACTCACTATTTAGCGTTAAATCCCTAGCTTGATTTAAGTATTGTTTAGCCTCTTGCAGCTCATTTAATTGAATATTTATTTGTGCGATTTTAAAGAGTAGGTAAGCACTCCCTTCATCGTCTTCATACTTAATAACGGCTGGGAGTATACTGTTGTACAGCATTACCGCTTTTTGGTAATTACCTTGGGCTTCATAAGCTTGGGCTAGGATATCTGTGGCTATGTACCACTCTTGCTCATTGTAATTTGTCAGCTCATTAATCGCTCTTTGTAATTGTTCTTCAGCCAGCAAAAAATTGTGAAGATCGGCATGAATAAGCCCTATCTCTTTAAGTATGAGCGCTTTGTCGTAAGAAAAGCCGCCTTGTTCAAAGGAATTATAAGCTTGCTGAAATGCTAAAAAAGCTTGCTGATACGAGCCTTGCGAACGAAAAATCCTTCCTAAAATTAAGTTAGCTGTCGCATGTTGGTAATAAAGTTCTGGATTTTTAGAGGTGTCACTAATAACATTTTTGGTCATTGAAGTGGCCGCACTTACTTTTCCTTGTTGGTATAAATTAAATGCCTGGCATGTTTGTAAATCGAGTTTTAATTTAGGGGTGTCAGCTTTTTTGATTGCTTGATTAGCATCTGACAGTAAATCATTTAATGCTATATGATTCTTGTCATTTTGGGGGTCATAAAACCAACACTTTACAGTTTTAACTCGAGCAGTATCGAGCACAGAAGGATAAGGTAGGTTGCGCTCTAACTTATCCATAAGCCCACGACTTTGATTACTCGTTAAATGACCACTTAGTATTTTTTCAACATCTTCTTTTACTGCGTTAGCCAAAGTGCCGAAACAAAGTAGACAGCAAAAAACACCAAAAAATAACTTAAACATTTAGCTTTATAATTCCTTTACCGCACTTAAAACACAATTGAAGGACACTGCAATTAGCTGACGACAATCTTTAATAACCATCGTTAATTATGGTAACAGTATTTGCTTTAATACTTACATTAATACTTGCATTAAAGTTTACTGTTATAGGTTTTGTAGCTGCTCTATCAACCATTTATGGATTGGGCTGTTATTGGTACGCGGATGCCATGCGGCTATTACTTTAAATGTAGGAGGCAGAGCTTCTATTTTTAGCTGTTTAACTTTGCTATTTGGTAATAATCTTGATGGGTAAAACGCTAGCATATCGGTTGTATGTAAAATGTCGGGCACTGCTGAAAAGCTCGGTACCGACATTACAATATTACGTTTTAGCCCTTGGCTTTCAAACCACTGATCGTGCGATCCGCGCAAATTAGCGCGCGATGGCGACACCACTAGCTGTGAATGCTTTGCAAATTGCGCCAAACTCAAAGGTTCAGTGTAAGTAGTGTTACCTATACCGGTAATACACAAATGCTGTTCTTCAAACAAAGTGATATAAGAAAGGTTGTCGGGTATAAATTCTGGAAAGCTTATCAGCAAATCAAGCTCGCCTGCCGTTATAAGTTGATTAACGTTGTCAGACGCAAAGTCGCGCACAATCAGCTTTAAACCTGGCGCTTCGCGGCGGGTAATATTAAATAATTGCGGCAATAAGGCCTGCGTGGCGTAGTCGGTTGCGCTTATGGTAAACACACCTTTATAAGTTTGCGGACTAAACAGCTCGGGCTCTAGTAACGATTCTAATTGCTTTAAAATATGATTAACAGGCGCCTTGAGTCCTTGCGCTTTAGGAGTAGCAACCATGTTATTACCTTGGCGAATAAACAAGCGATCGTCAAATAAGTCTCGTAGCTTTCGTAGTTGCTCACTAATAGCTTGTTGCGTTAACCCCATTTTTTTGGCTACTTGCGAAAGATTTTGCAGTTCTAATAAGCTACTGAGTACTCTTAACTGTTTTATATCGAGCCGAGTAATACCATTCATAATTGTATGCTGCACAAAAAAGTGTTGTTTCAAATTGTATCTTTAAATCTCTATGCTGCCAATGTTGCTTAACCACTATTTAAGTCTTTGTTTGCTTTATAAGAGAATTTAAAATGAAATCAGAATTAGTTAATACCGCCCCTTTATTCTCATCAATTGAGCTTGGCCCTTTTACACTTAAAAACCGTATTGTGATGCCACCTCTTACTCGCTCTCGCAGCACTCAGCCTGGCAATATTCCTAATGAATTAATGGCTGAGTATTATGCGCAGCGAGCATCGGCTGGTTTTATGGTTACCGAAGGCACGCAAATAGAGCCTCGTGGTCAAGGCTACGCTTGGACCCCAGGTATTCACTCGCAAGCACAAATTGAAGGCTGGAAAAAAGTAACACATGCAGTACACGCTAAAGGCGGCGTTATTTTTGCTCAGCTTTGGCATGTAGGGCGCGTATCACACACCACGCTACAACCAAATTCAGGTAAACCGGTTGGTCCTTCAGATATTATTGCTGACAATGTAAAAGTATTTATTGAAACCGCACCTACTGAGGGCGCGTTAGCTGACCCAAGTGCCCCCCGTGCACTAAGTACTACTGAGGTTGGCGAGCTGGTAAACATGTATGCGCAAGCTGCACGTAATGCTCTAGAAGCAGGCTTTGATGGCGTAGAGCTTCATTGTGCTAACGGGTATTTAGTTAATCAGTTTATTTCTGAACATACTAATAACCGTGACGATCAATACGGTGGAACGCTTAGTAATCGCCTGCGCTTTTTAAAAGAGATAGTTGAAGCGGTAAGTGACGTTGTAGGCTCTGATCGTTTAGGTGTTCGCTTTGCTCCTTTATTTGAAAGCACAGATGAAACACGAGTGTATCTAGGACTTGTAGAATCAAACCCTCATCATACTTATGTACAAGCCGTTAAAGTGCTTGAGCAAGCTGGCATTGCTTACTTATCAATAGCGGAAGCTGATTGGGAAAAGGCTCCTGATTTACCACAAGAATTTTATAAAGCAGTGCGAGCTGAATTTTCAGGTCGCATCATTTATGCTGGTAAATACACAGTAGAAAAAGCGGTACGTATTTTAGGTGAAGGTTACGGTGACTTATTTGCATTTGGTCGCCCATTTATAGCTAACCCTGATTTACCAGAGCGTATAGCGAATAATTGGACCTTTAACGAAGCCGATGCAGCCACTATGTATGGCGGTACTGAAGTAGGCTATAGCGATTATCCTTTTTATCAAAAGTAGCCAACCTAAACTCTAAACGATATATGGGATAAGGATTGGTATTGGTATAGAACCGATACGGTTTTATACCAGGTAGCTTAATTAAGCTACCTGTTTTGAGGTAAGAAAACGGTGTTGATAACACTGCTGAATTTGTTATTAGTTGTTCTCGACAATTGCTCTTTCATTGCCCTACCTTCTGCATTTATGCAGCCATATATCAGTCATTTTTTAATAGAGTGAGCGTTAGATTGAATCTCTCAAATTGATTAAGTATTACTGCGGATTGGTATTAGCGTCAAGAATAGTAAAGATAAGTAAAAGGGTGTAAAGCCTCCCTACAATTGCCCTGCATGCAGTTGGCATTCAGTTTCAAACGTCAATACTAGCCATGTTAACCACAAACGAGGCAATATTATGAAACTTACATTTATACTACCTGCACTATTAGTTATGAGCACTTTATCTAGTTCTGCATTTGCAGCACCACATGATAGATATACAAAGCAAGAATATAAAAAGGTTCAGCTAAAACGAGAACTGAAAAAAATTAACCAAACTAAGGTAATCAAGTATGTTCCAATTAAAGTTGTTAAAATAAACGTTAATAACACAGCATTTGTTAAAGTTAATACCATAACGTATCACCCAAACCTTAAATTTATTAAAAGATAGATGCGTACTTTAAAATATAAAGTCATGTTTGCGGCAATAAACAACGTGCCGCAAACTTAGCTTTTTACACCATTTAAACTCTATTATTGGTATTTTCCCATCTAAAAATGCACGGAAATAACGTTTTCTAAGCACAACAAAAAAGTCCAAATATATAATTTAATAGCAGTATTATTAAAATATCTCTCGTAATAACCCCCCTTAAAAAGAACAGAATTACCCTTAAAAATCGTCAAAAACTAGATATTATGTCAAGAACCGTCAGTAAAATGTAAAAAGCTGTAAGCATAGCTCCGTTTGCTGTTGTATGTCAGTTAACATTCAGTTTGAACCGCTAGTATTGAACCCAGTTATGTAAAAACATAAACGAGGCAATACTATGAAACTTACTTTTTTACTACCTGCACTGCTCGCCATTGGCGCAGTATCAGGCTCTGCGCTTGGAGCACAAAACGAGCGAGAGAATGATAAAAGCTTTAAACGTGACCACGACAAACGTGTTGAATATAAACGCGATGAACGCCGCCATGAAAAAAAGCAGCGTATTGAGCATAAAAAAGAAAAACGAGAAGACCGTAAGCAAGAAAAACGTAAACTTGCTAAGTACAAGCAGGAAAAGCGTGAACAATACCGCTACAACCAGCGCAAATATAACTACTTAACAAGCCATAATAATTCAGTCGCTTACAGACAAAATCGATTTATAAACCATTTACCACGCAATAGCGCATCGATTAGATTTAATGGTATTTCGTTTACGTTTAACGACGGCCTTTACTACCGTAAAGCTAAAAGAGGCTACCATGTAGTTACGCCACCTAGAGGCCTGCGTATAAATACGCTACCAAGAAATTACAGGCATTTTAAGCATCACAATACCACCTACTACACATATCAAAACGTGTATTACGTCGCAAATAATGACGGTTATACAGTGGTTGATGAGCCACCAACCCGTCTTAATCAGGCAATAAAAGTGGGGAATGTGAATGATTATAGCTTGGGCCAAACTTACGATTCATTGCCTCAGGCAGCACAGGCCGTAATAATTAACTCGCAGCAGTATTTTAAATACGGCGATATTTATTTTTTACCGCAAATAAGTGGTGACGACATAAAATACCTTGCTATCAAGCTAGGTTAAATCCGCTATAAATTAAAAGGCCTTGCTACCAATAGCAGGGTCTTTTTCATTTCCCCTGTAGGTAATAACTTAAAGCAATAAAATCAATTCCCTCTCTAAACATTAACATGTCTTAGTATTTGTAAGCTTTTTTGCTAAACTAGCTCGCATATTAATAGTGAGAGTGTATTTATGTCGGGTGAGTTTCCACGTGCTGGTTTTTGGCGCCGTTTTGCGTCGTTAGTTTACGATACGTTAGCCATTATTGCGTTTGCGATGTTAACTGTAGTGCTGTATTTATTTGCAGTACAAGGGCTTATTTCTCTCGATGTAATTAGTTTAAATGGCGCAGAGGATGTATCTGCCTTTATTCAAAATTCAAATCTTCTTTCGGGTATTCGTACCGCTCTTTTAATTATTGTTACCTTAGTATTTTTTGGCTACTTTTGGACTAAAAGCGGGCAAACCATTGGCATGCGTGCATGGCGTTTAAAAGTACAAACTCTCGAGGGTAATTTAATTAGCTGGCCGCAATCAATTATCCGCAGCGTTAGCGCTTTACTCGGTTTAGGTAATTTGGTGGTGTTAGTAGATTTTAAAAACAAAAAAGCACTGCAAGATTACATCTCTAAAACAGAAGTTATTGCGCTTACTAAAGAAGAAAACAGACGTATTTATAGTGAGCTTGATTAATACCAGCTTTCAAATCGTGAGTTAAGCGGTAGTTAAACAGTAGTTAAAAAGCAAAAAGGGTGACCAGTGGTCACCCTTTTTAATGCTTTGAATAGGTACTCTATACCCGTTTATTCATCAAATATGTCGCAAAGCCTATAAATATAATACTGGGCAATACCGCACCTATAATGGCTGGTATTTGGTAAACCATAACTACAGGGCCAAATATTTCATTAGTTAAGTGAAACACAATCCCCGTTACAACACCCATAATAATACGTGCGCCCATAGTAACTGTACGCAGCGGGCCAAATATAAACGAGAGCGCCACCAGCAGCATTACCGCAACAGATACTGGCTGCATCAACTTACGCCATAGAGCAAGCTCGTAGGTACTTGTGTCTTGTTCGTTTTGCTCTAAGTAACTTAAATACGACCAAAGCCCAGTAAATGAAAGTGACTCCGGTTTTACCGAAACAACCCCTAACTTTTCAGCTGTGAGTTGCGAAGGATAAAACTCTTCTGGTAATTGCTCTGTTGTGGTTTTTTCGCTAGTAATAATAACCTTATTTACGTCACGAAGTAGCCAGCCTTCTTTTCGGCTCAGTGCATCTCTTGCTTTAGTAATTTGGGTAAGCTCTAACGATTTATCAAAGTGGTACATGTGTACCCCGTTGAGCCTGCCGTTTTCATCAACATCTTCAATATTAATAAAATTATTGCCGTCTTTAGCCCATACACCTTTTTGTGTATTAAACACATCGCCGCCATGTATTGCTTGGTTTCGCATTTCTTTAGCGTGTAATTGCGCTTCAGGTGCACCCCATTCGCCAAGAGCCATCATGCATACAGCCATAAATATGGCTGTTTTCATCACAGAGCCAATTATTTGTAAGCGCGACATACCCGCGGCTTGCATCACTACCAGCTCACTGTTTGAGGCAAGTGCCCCTAAACCCGTTAAGCCACCAATTAGCGCAGCCATCGGAAAAAACACCACTAAATCGCCAGGTATTGTGTAAAGCGTGTAAAGCATTGCAGTCATTAAATCGTAACTGCCGCGCCCTACCGACTTCAACTGGTCGATAAATTTAATTAAGGTGCTAATACCAACAAGTACCAACAATGCAAAGCCAGTAGTTTGTAAAATACTGCGGCCTAAATACCAATCAAGCGTTTTCATCATGAGCCTAACTCCCGCTTAGTCACTACGGCTTTAAGCCAAGCGCCCAGTGGTCGCCCTTTTATAATTAATAACCCACCTATAAACAAGGCACTTAGATGAATCCACCACAAGCCGATTGAAGGCGGGATTTTGCCATCTTCAACTGCAAATTTAGCGGCATTTAGTAAAATAAAGTAGCCTAAGTACAAGCTAATAGCAGGCACTAGTTTCGCAAATTTACCTTGGCGAGGATTAACCACACTTAGTGGTACTGCCAGTAAGGTAAGTAGTGGGATTGATAACGGAATAGCGAGTCGCCATTGCCATTGAGCAATAGATTCAGGAGTATTTATAGCCAATAATTGGTTAGTTGGCACAGCCTCTAATTTACGGCGTTGATGCTCTATTTCTTGTTCTCGTATTTGTACGCTGTAACCATCAAATTCTGTTAAATTAAGTGCAGGCGTTGTGCCGTCTGTTTCATAACGTTTACCGTCTGTTAGTACTAGCTGTTGCTCACCATTTACGGCTTCAACCACAACACCTTGCTGTGCATATACTAAGCGCGCTAGATTGCCTTTTTCGCTATCAGGTAACTGTGCAACAAATACCTTATTGAGCTCTTTGCCGCCTTTTTCAATATTATGAATAAACACCACGGCTTTTTCGTTACCGGTTTCTTGGAACCGCCCAGCTCTGAGTGCAGATAACCCCGCATCGGCTTTGGCTTGTTCTTTCAATTGATACTCTTGCTCGCTTGCCCACGGCGCTATATACATAGTCAATGCAGCGGCTAATATGGCAAGCCCAACGCTTGATATAAGCGTTACGCGCACAACATACCATTCACTTACGCCACAGGCTTTAAGTACGGTCATTTCGCTATCGGCGTAAATACGGCTGTAAGCCAAAATAATGCCTAAAAATATACTCAGCGGAAGTATTAGCGAGGCCAGTTGTGGAAGCTTTAGTGCAATCATCGATAGCACTAATTTAGCAGGAATACTGCCCTCAGAGGCATCACCTAAAATACCAACTAACTTTTGTGACAAAAAAATTGTCATTAAAGTTAAAAATACGGCGACCTGCGATTTTAAAACCTCAGCGGTCAAATAACGGAAAATTAGCAATGCTCGCCCCTGTTAAACATGGAATTTCACTACGATAGTGAGAATTGAATAGTTAAATAGCTATTTTACCCAATTAATACCGGCAAATAGGCTATTATTATAAGCCATCAAATTTAATTATCCTACCTAAGTGCACGATATAATGTTGCATTAGTAGCCCTTAAGCATATAAAGTTCAATTACACAGTAAGAGTCTAACAAAATCAGCTAAAATTAAAATTATCCGCACATAAGTTACGTAGATAAGACTAGAAAATACTTTTTTAGCCCCAACTTACTAACTTAAATGACTCAAAATCAGGAGTGACAATGGAATTTAACGTAAAAAGTGGTAGCCCAGAAAAACAGCGCAGCGCATGTATTGTGGTTGGCGTTTACGAGCCACGTAGGTTATCCCCCATTGGTGAACAACTCGATAAAATTAGTGATGGCTATATCTCTAATTTACTTCGCCGTGGCGACTTAGAAGGTAAGCCAGGCCAAGTTTTATTATTGCATCATGTACCCAATGTATTAAGCGAGCGCATATTGCTTGTTGGTTGTGGTAAAGAGCGCGAGCTTGATGATAAGCAATATAAACAAATTATTTCTAAAACTATTAATACCTTAAACGAAACAGGCTCTATGGAAGCAGTCTGCTTTTTAACAGAACAACACGTTAAAGGTCGCGACACTTACTGGAAAGTTCGTCAAGCAGTAGAAACAACGCAAGATTGCTTATATACGTTTAACCAATTAAAAAGTAAAAAAGTAGACCCTCGTCGTCCACTTCGTAAAATGGTGTTTAACGTACCAACACGACGCGAACTAACGATTGGCGAAAGTGCCATTGAGCATGGTTTAGCCATTGCTGCAGGTAGTAAGCTGTGTAAAGACGTGGCTAATATGCCACCAAATATTTGTAACCCAGTGTACTTAGGCGAGCAAGCACAAGAGTTGGCAACTAATTTTGACAACATCACTGTTGATATTATTGGCGAAAAGCAAATGGCAGAACTAGGCATGAATTCTTACCTAGCTGTTGGCCGAGGTAGTGATAACGAATCAATTATGTCGATTATTAACTACAAAGGCGCCGCTGACGACCAAGCCCCTATTGTACTTGTTGGTAAAGGCTTAACGTTTGACTCAGGCGGTATTTCATTAAAACCAGGCGAAGGCATGGACGAAATGAAATACGACATGGGCGGCGCTGCAGGTGTTATTGGCGCAATGCGTGCACTTGCACAAATGCAATTGCCAATTAACGTTATTGGTGTTTTAGCTGGCTGTGAAAACATGCCTGGCTCAAACGCGTATCGCCCGGGTGATATTTTAACAACAATGTCGGGGCAAACAGTTGAAGTGTTAAACACCGACGCTGAAGGTCGTTTAGTATTGTGCGACGCACTAACGTACGTTGAACGTTTTAACCCGGATACGGTTATTGACGTAGCAACACTTACTGGCGCTTGTATTGTAGCCCTTGGCGCGCATGCGACTGGTTTACTATCAAACCATAACCCACTTGCACACGATTTATTAAAAGCGTCTGAGCAAAGTGGCGACCGTGCATGGCAGTTACCGTTATGGGATGACTATCAGGATCAACTAGAGAGCCCATTTGCTGACTTTACAAACTTAGGTGGACGCTCTGCGGGTACTATTACTGCGGCATGTTTCTTGTCTAAATTTACTAAAAAGTATCATTGGGCGCATTTAGATGTTGCCGGTACAGCGTGGCGCAGTGGCGCTAAAAAAGGCGCAACGGGTCGTCCTGTACCAATGCTTACTCAGTATTTATTAAATAGAGCTGGCGTAAGTGAAGCTGCTCAAGATTAAACACACTGTTTAGCTACTTATAAGGCGCCGTTTGGCGCCTTATTTATTTGTGTATTAATTGAAGCAAACCCCGTTATATGGCAAAATCTGCCTCTTAATTTATGTATATCAATTTGGTATGCATTCAATGTCATGGGAAACCCCGATACAATGAACATGAACGCTAAATTTTTCGTTCTAAAGCAACAAGATGAGTCTAAAGCGAAGGCTGACGATCATTTTGCTTTGGCTGCTCAAATTGCGGCCGATCAGTATCGAAATGGGCAGCGTGTGTTTATTTGTGTTAACGATAACGAAGCAGCCTGTGCCATTGATGAAATAATTTGGGCATTCGATCCAGATAGTTTTGTGCCACATAATTTACAAGGTGAAGGCCCTAAAGGCGGCGCACCTGTAGAAATTGGTATTACGCCACCTGTTGGCAATCGTAAAGTTTTAATTAACTTGGCTACTCAGTTACCGGATTACATTCGTCGGTTTAACCAAGTTTTTGATTTTGTACCCGTAGAAGCAGCGGCTAAACAAGCAGCCCGCGAGCGTTTTAAAAAGCTACGCCAACTCGGTGCCAATCTCACCACGCAAGATATTAATAGCTAGCCAATCAGGCAAACTAACCAACTAATTTAAGTACTTATTTAAGGTTCTGTGTAATGGATAAAACCTACAATCCGCAAGATATTGAACAGTCTCTATATCAAGACTGGGAACAAAAAGGCTACTTTAAGCCATCTGGCAAAGGCGTACCATATTCAATTATGATCCCGCCGCCAAATGTCACTGGTAGCTTACACATGGGCCACGCCTTCCAAGATACAATAATGGATACCCTAACGCGTTTTAAACGTATGCAAGGTAACAACACATTATGGCAAGTAGGTACTGACCACGCAGGTATTGCAACGCAAATGTTAGTTGAGCGTAAACTGCATGCCGAAGAAGGCAAAACACGCCACGATTTAGGCCGCGAAGATTTTATTAATAAAATCTGGGAATGGAAAAAAGAATCGGGCGGCACTATTACCAAGCAACTTCGTCGCCTTGGCGCATCGGTTGATTGGGATCGTGAACGCTTTACCATGGACGATGGCCTATCTGAAGCCGTTAAAGAAGTGTTTGTACGCCTTCACAAAGAAAACCTAATTTACCGAGGCAAACGCCTAGTAAACTGGGATCCAAAATTACACACGGCTATTTCTGATCTTGAAGTTGAAAACAAAGACAAAAAAGGCCACATGTGGAACTTACGTTACCCACTAGCTGATGGCGTTACAACACAAGACGGAAAAGACTACATTGTAGTAGCAACAACGCGTCCAGAAACTATGCTTGGCGACTCAGGTGTTGCAGTAAATCCAGATGACGAACGCTACATAGATTTAATCGGTAAAGATATTTTATTACCCATCGTTAATCGTCGTATTAAAATTGTTGCTGACGAACATGCCGATAAAGATAAAGGCACGGGCTGTGTAAAAATAACCCCAGCGCACGACTTTAACGATAACGAAGTGGGTAAACGTCATCAAATGCCGATGATCAACATTTTCGATAAAGACGCCGCTATTTTAACCCAAGGTGAAACATACACCTTTGACGGTAAAGAAATTGAGTTTGATGCGCCAATTCCTGAGCGCCTACATGGACTTGATCGCTTTGCTGCGCGTAAAGCGATTGTGGCAGAATTTGAAGAACTAGGCCTACTTGAAAAAATTGAAGACCATGGTTTAACGGTTCCTTACGGCGATCGCTCTGGTGTTGTAATTGAGCCACTACTTACCGACCAATGGTATGTACGTGTTGCACCACTTGCTGAGCCTGCAAAAGACGCTGTTAAAAACGGCGATATTCAATTTGTACCTAAGCAATACGAAAACATGTACTTCTCGTGGATGAACGACGTACAAGATTGGTGTATTTCACGCCAGCTTTGGTGGGGTCACCGTATCCCAGCTTGGTACGACAATGAAGGTAACGTATTTGTTGGTCGCGACGAAGCTGAAGTACGCCGTGAAAACAACATTGCAGATAGTGTAACGCTAAGCCAAGACGAAGACGTACTTGATACGTGGTTCTCATCAGCGCTTTGGACTTTCTCTACACAAGGTTGGCCAGAAAATACCGATGATTTAAAAACCTTCCACCCGTCTGACGTGTTGGTAACTGGTTTTGATATTATTTTCTTCTGGGTTGCGCGCATGATTATGATGACGCTGCACTTTGTAAAAGACGAAAATGGCAAACCACAAGTCCCGTTTAAAACTGTGTATGTAACTGGCTTAATACGTGACGACAATGGCGATAAAATGTCTAAGTCAAAAGGTAACGTACTTGACCCACTAGACATGATTGACGGCATTGAACTTGAAGACCTAGTACAAAAACGTACTGGTAACATGATGCAGCCAAAACTTGCCGCTAAAATCGAAAAAGATACGCGTAAAGTATTTGCAGGCGGTATTGAAGCACACGGCACCGACGCCCTTCGCTTTACCCTTGCTGCAATGGCATCTACCGGTCGTGATATTAACTGGGACATGAACCGCCTTGAAGGTTACCGTAACTTCTGTAACAAATTATGGAACGCGAGCCGTTACGTATTAATGAATACAGAAGAGCAAGACTGTGGTTTTGCAAACGGTGCTCAAACGGAGCTTTCATTAGCTGACCGCTGGATTTTAGGTCAATATGAAGCAACCGTTAAAACCTACACAGAGCATTTAGATAACTACCGTTTTGACTTAGCTGCTAACACACTTTACGAATTCACTTGGAACCAGTTTTGTGATTGGTACTTAGAGCTAACTAAGCCGGTATTATTTAAAGGTAATGAAGCGCAGCAACGTGGTACACGTAATACACTTATTACCGTACTTGAAAGCTTACTGCGTTTAATGCACCCAATGATGCCATACATCACTGAAACTATTTGGCAGCGTGTTGCACCACTTGCAGGCCTTGAAACAGCAAACACCAGCATTATGGTTCAGCCGTTCCCTGTATATAATGAAGCAAGCGTTGATGCTAAAGCAATGGACGACTTAGAGTGGGTTAAACAATTCATTTTAGCTATTCGTAATATTCGTGGTGAAATGGATATTAGTCCAAGTAAACCACTTAGCGTATTACTTGCTAATGCATCGAGCGACGACGTGCGACGCATTGAAGAAAACAAATCATTTTTAGCATCACTTGCAAAAATTGAAGAGTTTACAATGCTTGAAAACAAAGACGATGCACCAGCATGTGCCACGTCTTATGTTGGCAACCTTGAGATCATGATCCCAATGGCGGGCTTAATTGATGTGGAAGCCGAGCTTTCGCGTATTAATAAGCAACTCGAAAAAGCAGAAAAAGGCCTAGCACAAGTGCAAAACAAACTTGCTAACGAAAAGTTTGTAAACAACGCACCTGAAGCGGTACTTGCTAAAGAAAATGCAAAACTGGCTGAGTTTAGCGATGCTAAAACTAAGCTACTTGAGCAAAAAACTAAAATAGAAAGCTTATAATTTTAGTTATTATGCCTATTAACACTATTTAATAGGCATTAAAAAAGCCGCTCACTTTAATTAAAGTGAGCGGCTTTTTTGTGCCCTGTGATTAACCACAAGACACTTCTACATTAAAACTTGTAGTTGTACTGAGCGCCAAGTAATACCGCGTGGCCTTTAGATTCGAAGCCCCACTGGCTGCCCGAGTCATCAGCTTCTGTGAACGTTTGTGTTTTACCACGGATGATACTTACACCAAGATCAACGTTAGAGTTTTGATCAATTGTGTAGTTACCGCCAAACGAGAACCAAAAGCGATCTGTATCTGGAATAGAGATAGAAAGGTGTGTTTGCGATACTGGAGACTCATCAAATGCAACACCGGCACGAAGTAGTAAATCTTCGTTGTATTGGTAATCAGCACCTACAGAGTATCTGAAAGAGTCATCAAACTGCTCTTGCTTTTCAAACGCAACAAACTTATCACCTGTTGGTAACGTTACTTGTGCTTCTAGTGATTCAAAGCTGCTCCAACCTGTCCATAATACACTGTAATGTAAGCCTAACTTGTCATCTAGCTGATGTGAGCCAGAAAACTCAGCAATAGCTGGTAGTGTTAGATCAACTGCACCTGGAAGCTTAGCACCACCAGTACCGCCTACTGGTAACTCGTTTGAGAAGTCACCATCAAATGTGATGTCTGTTTCGCTGCGATAGTTAAAACCAAAACGGCTGTTATCATCTAGCTGGTACATTAAACCAACGTTTAAACCAAAACCAGTATCATCACCTTGAAGGTTTACAGCATCAGCACCAAAATCAATACCGCTTGCATTAGCACCCACTTTACGAATAACAGTTGCATCAGCATAAATAGCGTTTAAACCAATACCAAAGCTGAATTGCTCAGTTACTTTATAAGCAACGCTTGCATTAAGGTTAACAGTAAAGATTTCTGTTTCGCCAGCAATTTGGCCAGCAACGTATTCGTCGTTAAACTCTGTAGATAAACCAAAGTTAGAAAATGCACCAAAACCAATCGATACTTTATCGTTGTAAGGCATAGTAAAGTAAATAGCAGGTACTACAGCACTTGGTGCAATGCTGTCGTCATCTAATGCACTTGGGTCAATACCGTTATTAGTACTTTCGCCTTCAATACTTACATCTGGAATTACACCAATAGCAGCAACACTTAGTTGCTTTTCTTTAAATAAAGTCATTAGTGCAGGGTTACGTGCAACTACAGACGCGTCGTCTGCGATAGAAGCTTCACCAGCGTATGCACGGCCTAAACCCGATGCATTTTGCTCTGATAATTGAAACGCAGCTGCAAAGCTATCAGCTGAAACAAATGCAAGCGAAGCTGCAATAAGAGTTTTAGAAAATTTCATTGTTGAGTCCTTAACCAAACTGACTGTCTGGGTACTATGTGTGTTGTTATTAGGATTTAAAACGTGATTACACTACCTTAATTTTTTGTAAAAAACTCTATGAATACGTCAAAAGACAGTAAAAAACATGTTTTTTAACGACATTTTAACAACTATTTAAAACTCATCGGATGAGAAGTGTGCTATTAGAGCAAACACTCTAAATGTAATTAATTATCATTTAGATTGACTTGAAATTAGTAGCAACTTACACTCATTATAAAATCGCAATGGAAGTAAAACTGTGATCATTTTATTTATTATTACAGGGCTAATATTTTGTGGGGCGAGTGTGTTTTGCTTTTACAAAGCAAACTACTGCGCCTGTACTCAAGCAGGACAATGTGATAACCCCGTAAACCATTATTGGCTAGGGGCAATGTTAAATGCGTTGATTTCTTTAGCGCTGTGTTGTTTTGCATTGCACGTAGAGCTAGGCACTTTGTTATGGTTAACACTGATGGGAAATTGCTTTTTGGGTGCGTTTATTTCTGCAAAACAAACTAAAAAAAGGCAATGCAGTAAAACTAGTTCAACAAATGCTCTTTTAGCAGGCGAGACAAATTAATCTGATAATCTAAGGGCTTAACACTTGATAGTATTTTAAGCTCTTGGGTGTGCTCACTTAAATCAATGTCTTTTGGTGTAACATGATGATTGTGCTTAGCATTATAAAATAGCTTAATTTTAGGTTTAATAGGATTTAATACGTTCCCTTCAAGCACTAAGGCTAAACGTTCATTCGTTAATTTTACAATAGTTCCTACCGGATGAACCCCTAAACACTTTATAAACCGCTGTACTAACTCACCATCAAACAATTGCTTATTGGCTAATAAGTAGCGTAATGCGTTGATTGGTTCATCACCATCTTGATGCATTCTATCGGCAGTCATTGCATCGTACACATCTACAATTGCCATTATACGCGCTGGACGACTTAACTTCTCTGCCTGTAGGCCTCGCGGATAACCAGAGCCATCTAAGCGCTCATGATGATTTACTATCATATCAAGCATAAGGGGTGTTATACCCTTCTCGCCTTTAACTAAACCCAAACCTTGCGCTACATGCTTTTTAATCGCTAAGAGCTCATTATTAGTAACCTTAGTTGGCTTTGAAAATATACCCTGCGGTAATTTAGCTTGGCCTAAATCATGAAGTAACGCGCCCATGGCAAGCTCTTGCACAACAGTCATTTTGTACCCTAAGTATTTAGCAAATACAGCGGTAAAAATGGCGCAGTTGATCATATGCCGCCAGTTATAGCTGTGTTTATCTTTTATACGAGTAAGAATAGTCATGGCGTTGGCGTTACGAAAAACTGAGCTGACTATTTCGCTGGCTATTTCATCAAGCACTTTTATATTAACACTCAGGCCAGATGTTAAGTCACCGTATAACGACTGTAGCTTTCGGCCATGCTGATCGTAATTGACACTCGCTTTAGCAAATTCTTGTTCAATTGAGATTGCTATAGGTGTTTTTTCGGCTTTTTGCTGGCTATTAGATGTTTTAGGTTTGCTTTGAGGCTTATATTTGGCAGGAACTGGGGCATCACCTTTAGCAAAATCTATAAGCAGCTCAAGCACCCCCTCAGAGACTAAACGCTTAATAATAGATCTATCGCGTACTAAGCCACTGGTCTTAATTTTTATGCTATTGATCCCTTCATGTTGCTTAGTAACGCTATCAACATACATACCAGGAGTAAGCTCAGACACGGGCAAAGTAATTAGCATAAAGGCGGGATTTTTCTATTAAGGAATATGTACCTTAAATAGCATTAATTAAGCCTAAAAGTCTAGTTTTTGAGTTGTAAGTAGTTATATATGACTAAAAGTTATTATTTACAGCCCTATTTGAGCTGCATTGTAATTCTGATTATTTTACTTTTTAATAATTAAACACTTTCATCTCAACTACACTAAATTGCTTATCACTAAAAAGCAGGTGATTTAGCTATAAAATTTATCTAATCATTATAAAAAAGCGAACTTTATTAACCTTTCTTGAACATAATATTGTTTTGCCTCGGTCTCAATATACACAGCACTTAATAACAACTGCTTTAAATTCTTAAGAGTACTAATATATGACAAAACTAAACCACCCCGTATCAAACCTAAGTGTGGCTGCAATAAACACAGCCTCGCCTTTGGGTCATATATTAAAAGTAGCCGCTCCACTGCTCGATAGCTTATTAGGTATAAATAAACTGCGTGATATATACCTCTCTAATAATTTATCGGGTTTAGATAAGCAGGAGTTTAGTGAAAAGCTTTTAAATGTATTGGGTATTAATGTACTTGGCGCACAAAGTGTTATTAACAAAATACCTAAGCAAGGCCCTTGCATAGTAGTATGTAACCATCCTTATGGCATGATTGAGGGCGTAATAATTGCCAAATTACTCACCCATTATCGTAGCGATACTAAAGTAATGGCTAACGTGGGTTTAAAAATATTTACAGAAATTAAAGATTATTTTATTTTTGCCAATCCGCTAAAACCAAAAGCAGCCATTAATACCAGTGCAATTAAACAGTGTTTTAAACATGTAAATAACGATGGTTTACTTGTGGTTTTTCCTGCTGGCAGGGTTTCGTTTTTTCAATCAAAAAAACAACGTGTAACCGACGGTCAATGGAATCGCTTAGCGGCTCAACTAGCCTTAAAAACACAAGCCCCTTTATTACCTGTGTTTATTAGTGGTCAAAATAGCCCTATGTTTTACAATTTGGGACGTATTTACTACCGATTTAGATTATTAATGCTAATACGTGAATTACTTAAAATTCAAAAAAGGTCCATTAATTTAGGTGCTGGTAATTTACTTACACCCAAGTTATTAAATAAATTTGAGAAAACTGACGACATTAACGATATTGCGCGCCTGCTTTGCTATTTAAACGATGAACGCTTTGTAACACCTTGGCAAGACGATGCCCAATCAATGCAACTAAAAGCGATTATGCAGGATATCGATAAAACAAAAATGACGAGTGAACTTGCTAGCTTACCAAGCGAGCAGCACTTATTAGACTTTAAAAGTTACTCCGTTTATTACGGTTATCAAGATCAAATACCTAATTGTGTTGCTGAAATAACACGCCTTAGAGAAATAACCTTTCGTACATTAAACGAAGGAAGCGGCGAGCCATGTGACACCGATAAGTTTGACGCAAGCTACATGCATTTATTTATTTTTGATCATAAAAATGAAGAGATCATTGGAGCTTATCGAATTGGACAAACTGATTTATTACAAAAAAATAGCGACGTGAGCGCCCTTTATTTATCGCAAATGTTTAATTTTGAACCCTCTTTTATTAATCAACAACAGCCGTGCTTGGAAATGGGTCGCTCGTTTATAGTTCAAAAACATCAAGGCAGTTACCATGGCTTATTACTGCTATTTAAAGGGATCGGTGCGTTTATGGCGCAAAACCCACGTTATAGGACTTTATATGGCACGGTTTCATTAAGTAAGCTTTACGACCCTCGTTCTGTCGCAATTATTGACCATGCTATGGTTAATAATAAACAAGGTGTTAGCGCCAATACGCCTTTTAATAATAAAATTCATCCAGAGTTTGAAGACTTTATTAGTGATCACACGTTAAACATAGATCATGTATCAACATTGGTTATGGGAATAGAAGAAGATAAAAAAGACATACCGATTTTATTAAAGCAATATCATAAGCTAGGCGCTCAATTTCATTGTATGGGAATTGACAGTAACTTTAATCACACCCCAGGATTACTTTTAAGTGTGCACCTACCAAGTGCGCCTGAAAAGCTACTTAAGCTCTACCTTGGTGATAAAAAAGATGATTATATAAATCACTCATAATTTTCATCTGCTGTATTAATACAGCAGATGAAAATAGAGCAACAAAAAAGTCGACGCAATTAATTGCGTCGACTTTTTTAGTTATGTAACAGCTATAAAAATATTTAGTTAAGCTGCAGCCACTTTTAAACAACTAATGCTGCTAATGAGCTGAGACTGCTTATCAAAATAATTAAAGCGTATAGTGTTACCAACTTTAATATGGCTAATACTGACTGTCATTGCATCTTCTCTTTGCATATTTACACCATATTGGCCTTGCTCGGCTTTGCTGTAATGAAATGCTAAAAACTGCTCACTTGCAGGATATCTTAAGTCAATAAGTTGCTTAAATTGCTGTTTACGCTTTTGTGTAACTGTTTCTAGCTCAACGCCAGATGACGTTGCAAGCGATTCAACTTGGCAATCGATTAATTGTTTTGTGTCCCACCGAACAAAAACGATGTGACTATTATTTAGGGATAATTTATCCGGAAAAATACACAATTTAAAAGGCGCATAACCCGATAAATCCATATTTTGTAATTGAGACAATGCAGGGGTTTTGTTGCTCAGTAAATGTGGGATTAAAAGACCTCTACTGTGCTTTACGGCAGTTATATCAAATACACTTTGATAATCGTTTAATAAAGCTAATGTTTGCCCCCAATGCGATACACCAAGCCAAGTACCTCCCCCTTGCGGATCGATAGGGTAAATTGCGTTACCTGTGTGCTTACTCGGGGCGATTGCCATTTCTCGCGTTTTTTGCTCATCACGATTAAAAAACAACTCGTAGCCATCATCAGTTAAGAAGTAACTTAAAGTGCACATATTAACTTTGCAGTGATTTTAATTGGCTTTGTTGGCTTTTTTCTCTCAAAAAAGTGGCTGTACTTGGTGCTAACCCAAAGCTCTGGTCGAATGATGCTTTTTGTGCAAAGGTAATTTGTGAAATCATCGCATAGTGATGTACTGCATGGCTTCCTACAAATATAAGCTCTCGTGCTAATGAGGTTGTTACAGTTTGTACATTTTTACTTTTAATTGATACTTCGCTTGAAAGTAACAGCGGTTTATTAAAATCATCTGTACTTAGCTGTTCAATCCACGATGCTATCTCGGCAATTTTTTTTATCGCTTCGCAGGGGTTACTTTCAATATTACTGCCGCGTAGGCGACTATCATAATCAATATTATTTATACCAAAGCCCGTCATTAAAGATTGGTAATGATCGATAATGTGGCGCATATGTGACCCAGCTGAACTAATGAAATTAGGAGCAACGATTTGCGAATAATCCTCTTTAGTTACACTTTCAAGATAAGCATGTCCTTGAGCGAGTATTTCTAACTGACTATTTAACATTGAATCGGTTTTCCTCATTTATAATTTCGTCGTATATGCATACATAACGTTAGATAACATTTTGAATAATGCAATTTTGCATTGTATAAATAACTAGAAAGCTGTTCTTACAATAAAATTTCAAAATTTATGCAGTAATACATTTTTAAATACAAAAGTAATTAATGAAAAGCTAGATAATATAGAGGGGAATATTAGTAGATGTAAAAGCAAATGGCGCTCTCGGTAGGGATCGAACCTACAACTCAGCCTCCGGAGGGCCACGTGATATCCATTTCACCACGAGAGCACATTTGTTGCCTCCACACCAACTCGCGATATCAGTGCTTTAGCATCAGCAATGATAAAGAGATCTTTAAATAAATACCAGTAACATCAGCTTATATGCTTATTAATTAAACTCTTTTAAATAAAACACTTCACAATGGCTTAAAAACACGCTATTTATTCTTATTGAATAAGAAACAGTAACGGTTTAGCAACATTGAAACTATGATTGTCGCTGTGCGGATTAATTTAATACGAGGAAATAATGATGAGTTTAATGTCTACTGAGCAAGTTGCTGAGTTTTTAGGTGTAAAAGTAGAGCGTGTAAAACGTCTTTCTAGAGAGAGTTTATTAATTGCTAAATCAGAAGATGAAAATGGCGAACCACAATTTGATACAGCCGAAGTAACTAAATACAAAGAGCTAGCCGAGCGCTTTGGTGGCCTTTAACATCTATAAAAAGTATTATTAACGAGTTTAGTTAGCTGCGCGCGTAACATTACAGATTTATTAGTTATGCCGCGCTCTTCGTACCAGCCAATACATAACACTAAAAAAAACAGCTTATAGTAATTCAGCTTATCTATTGAAAGATCAAACGTTTTTGTTTTATCGATGCTATTTTTATAGTTATTTAACAATGCACTTTCACTGCTCTCATTAAAATTAAAGCTCACTGCAAGGGCTGCCAAATCAAAATACACATCATTAGTTTGTGCATATTCAAAGTCAATTAAATACATGCCTGAAGCATTTACAATAATGTTGTCTTTTACTAAGTCGTTATGACAAAAGCCTGCATTAAATGACATAGCTGCAACGGCTTTGAGTGCCTTCTCTATTTGAGGTTTATATTGCGTATATACATCGGTGCTTTGATAAAAATGAAGCTCTTTAGCTATATCCATTGGCGCGGTAGACACTTTGTAATTGTGCACTTGAGCAAGTTTATTAATAAAGCTAAGCGTTATATCCGATTGCGCGCTCTTGCCTTCAATATAATTAAACACCGCACGACCGTTTTCTTTATCAAGCCAAATAGGCGCAGGACATATATTAAAGTTACTTAAAAAGCGCTGCGCTTCAAGGCCGTCACTTGGCCAATGGCTTTTATAACACTTTAACAAATACCCTTGTTGCTCGGTACGTATTAAAAAATTATCATTACTAAAGCCATTAAGTAATCGCTCGCTTGAAACAATGCTTGTAGGCTCTATAAACGCACTACACATTTTTACTAACTGAGTATGTGCAATCATTGATTAAAGCTGTGCTAGAGGCTTAGCTTGGCTTTGTTCGTACTCTTCGTACCAAGTTTTAAAGCCCCACGCTGCCATAATCGTATAAAATATAAAGAGTGCTAGCGTTGGGTAATAGCCTTTTTCATAATATAAATACATAGAAGCGGCATCTATTACAATCCAGTACAGCCAGTTTTCGAGGACTTTTTTAGCCACTAAGTAAGTAGTTACTACGGCAAAACACGTTGTAAAACTATCAAGATAAGCAAAATCGGCATGAGTATAGTTTTGCATAACGTAACCAATAACTATTGCAGCTACGGTTGTTAAACTAATTAAAACAGCATGACGGTTTATCGACCACGATGTAATATTTAAATTTGCAGCTTTGCCTTTACGCCATACAACCCAGCCAAATACAGCCATATACATATAATAAAAATTAAGTAACGACTCCATAAGTAATGCGCCATTCCAGTACATTATTGTATAAATGAGCGTGCTAAAAAATGCCGCTGGCCAACACCATAAGCTTTCTTTTATTGCTAATAATAAATAAGCCATCGACAACCCTACCGCAATATATTCCCAATGCGACATTGCTGTAAAACCACTTAAGGTTTGTGTTAAAAAGTCCATATTATGCAGTTACCGTTTAGTTGTGCCGATTGTTATACCAATCTGCTTATATACGGGGTCTATTTAACGTTAAGAAAATTACGCTAGAACTAGGCAAAAATTTTTGTATCTAGTTGTTCTAAATAAAAAATTTTTAACGACGTTATAGTGCAATTTAATTCGTTAAATTGATCAAAGATTTATGCAGGTTGGTATTATAGGTTATTCAGGCGATAAATCGCCAGAGAGAAACTTACATACAAAAATAGCTTTACCAAATTCTTCATATGAACGTTTAATTTCGGTATTTAACACCTGCATTACTAAATCGTAATCACCAAAAATTTGCGTTGATAACGTGTTAGTAATCACTTTTAAATCATCGTATTCGTTTAATCTGTCAATAAAGCCCTGAATAAACGGGATATAATCTTGGTGAAGTGGGTATTTACTGATCTCTACTGATAATTTCATTTTTGACTCTTTATTTTAATTACCGATTACAACAAGTCATTCAATGCTAGAGCCGTTATTAAATACAGTGTAAAATCGCTGCAACACTCAATTGAAATGAGCTTAATATGGCACGTAGAATAACCTACAAATATAAAAACGAACCGCGCGAGATTAATTTCGCTAAAGATAAATACCACGACATGTATCAAGCAATTGCTGCCGCCGAAGGTATTGATCTAACTAATTACTTAAGCATGGTACAGCAAATAGAAATGACCTCAAAAGGGTCTGCTTCTGTTCGTAACTTTCGCGACCAAGAATTTGCCCGTATGGGCTTTAGCGACATTTACTTTATAAAAGAGTAATTATACCCAATTGGTATACGCTAAAAACTAACTATGGCTGATACTCATAACTTACGCGTGGTGTAATATTGCATAATAGCTCGTAAGGGATAGTATCAGCGCACAGTGCTATTTCTTCAACTGGTAGCTCAGGGCCCCACATAGTGACTCTGTCGCCTACTTTAATATTATGCTCATTAGCGCCTATATCAACGCTGATCATGTCCATAGCTACGCTACCTACAATACCATAACGCTGCTTACCAATTATTACTGGTGTGCCCTCTTTAGCGTGCCGAGGATAACCATCGCCATAACCCATAGCCACAACAGCTAATTTGGTTGGTTTATCGCTTTTCCAACGACCACCATACCCTACCGCCTCATTCGCTGGTACATTACGCACCGCAATTACGCGCGTAGTTAAGCGCATAACAGGCTTTAACTTGTGTTGTTGCCCAATACTATTTGCCATTGGTGATACGCCATATAGCATAAGCCCAGGGCGCACCCAATCACCATGGCCGCTCGGCCACGCGATAATACCAGCAGAATTTGATAAACAATGTGCTTGGTCAATACCATTCACTAAGTTATCAAATAACGTGATTTGTTGAACCGTTTTGGCATTATCAACATCATCAGCACACGAAAAGTGGGTCATTAAATTAACGGTATTTTTGGCGTTAGGTGTTTTTTGTAAGCGGTTATAAAACTCTTCAAACTGCTCTGGTGCAATACCTAGTCGATGCATACCTGTATTTACTTTTAACCAGCATGTTATTGGCGCATCAAGCTTTGCTTTTTCAAGCGCGGCTAATTGGTATTCATCATGAATAATAGTTTGAAAGTTATTAGCGAGTAAAATAGGTAAGTCGGCTTTGTTAAAAAAGCCTTCTAGTAAAACTATTGGCTTTGTTAAGCCCCCAGCTCGAAGGGCAAGCCCTTCATCTATACGCGCCACAGCAAATGCGTCAGCATTATTTAAATGCTGCGCAATCGTTACTAAACCATGCCCGTAAGCATTTGCTTTTAGCACCGCCATTACTTTGCTGTTAGGTGCAAAGCACTTAACTTGCGCTAAATTATGCGCAAGTGCAGCTAAATTAATTTCAGCAGTGGCTAAGCGCATTAGTAATCGTCATCTACCGCTGGTCCCGCGTAATTATCAAAGCGAGAAAATTGACCTTGGAATGTTAAACGCACTTTACCAATTGGGCCGTTACGTTGTTTACCTATGATAATTTCGGCAATACCTTTGTCAGTACTGTCTTCGTTATAAACTTCATCACGGTAAATAAACATGATTAAATCGGCATCCTGCTCTATCGACCCTGACTCACGTAAATCTGAGTTAATTGGGCGTTTATCCGCACGTTGCTCTAGCGTACGGTTAAGCTGTGAAAGCGCAACAACCGGACATTTTAGCTCTTTTGCTAATGCTTTAAGTGAACGCGAGATTTCGGCAATTTCGAGCGTTCGGTTATCGGCAAGGCTTGGTACACGCATTAACTGCAAGTAATCGACCATGATCATACTAATGCCACCGTGGTCACGGGCTATACGCCTTGCACGTGAACGCACATCGGTAGGTGTTAAGCCCGACGCATCATCAACGTACATTTTACCTTTTTCCATCAACAAGCCCATTGTTGATGAAAGTCGTGCCCAATCGTCATCATCTAATTGACCAGTACGTACCTTAGTTTGGTTAATACGGCCAAGAGACGCTAACATCCTCATCATAATTTGTTCTGAAGGCATCTCTAGAGAGTAAATTAATACTGGTTTGTCTTGAGTCATTGCAGCATGTTCTGCAAGGTTCATCGCAAAAGTGGTTTTACCCATAGATGGACGCGCTGCAACAATAATTAAGTCAGAAGGCTGTAAGCCCGTCGTCATTTTATCAAGATCGGCATAACCTGTACTTACACCCGTAACACCATCTTGTGGTGATTGATAAAGCTCTTCTATTTTATCAACGGTTTTTTCAAGGATGCTATGAATGCTTTGCGGGCCTTCATTATTTTTTGTTCGTTGCTCAGCTATTTTAAACACTTTGCTTTCGGCAAAATCGAGTAAGTCGTGACTGGTACGTCCTTCGGTATTAAAACCCGCTTCTGCAATTTCGTTCGCTACGCCAATCATTTCACGTACAACAGCACGTTCGCGTACAATACTTGCGTAAGCGTCAATGTTAGCAGCACTTGGCGTGTTTTTAGCTATTTCTGCTAAATAAGCAAAGCCACCAATTCCTGCCAGTTTATTATTTTTTTCTAAACTTTCAGAAATAGTGATTAAATCTATCGGATCGCCAATCTCAGCAAGTGCCGTCATCGCTTCAAAAATTAACTTGTGCGTGCGGGTATAAAAATCCTGTGATACAACAAGCTCCGCTACGCGGTCAAAAGCTTGGTTATCAAGCATTAAGCCACCTAAAACAGATTGTTCAGCTTCTATTGAATGGGGAGGAACTTTAAGTGTATCGACTTGCTTATCTGGTTTGGCCATAACTTCACAGTAGTAAAATTGAATGGCTCTATTCTATCGACTTGAAGGGGCTGTGCAAATAGAAAAGCAGGAAATCTTTTCCTGCTTTTTGTAATCGTGAAGGTGAATGAGCGTTATTTAATACGAAGCTCTATGCGTCCACTAATTGTATCCATTTCAACATTAGCATTACCGCCATTAATGCTAAATTCTAAATCACTGGCTGGGCCGTATTTAGCTTTACTGACTTTATCGCTAGTAACTTTATTAATGATTTTTCCATTAGCGTGCGCTTTAATTTCAAAATTTGCAGATACGCTGTCAGGAAAGTAAAAATCACCATCGCCACTTACCGATTCAAAACGTACATCACCGCCTTTTAAAAGCTCTTTAATATGTACTTCGGCTTCGCCATTCACCGTGTTAATACGTAAGTTTTTAATTGACGATAGCGTAAAATCTATATCGCCATTTACATTTTCAAGGCGCACATCATTGGCACTTGAGGTTGATTTAATATCGCCATTAACAGCGCTAAAACGTAGTTCACCACTCGATCCTCTATCGTTAATTTCGCCATTTACGGTTTCAAATTGAATATTCCCACTTAGGTTTTCTGCATTTACATCACCATTTACGGTGGTGAGCTTAATGTTGCCAGTAATATCATCTACCGTAATTTCGCCATTAACCACGTCAACTTCAGCGCCGTTTTTTAGCTCTTTCGCAGTCACCGATACATTAACACCAGCAAACTCTAAACTACTGCTTTTAGGCATAAATATGGTTAAGCTTGAGCCATCGCCATTATTACCCCAATTTGATTTACGTGGCATTTTTACAATAAACTGAGTTTTATCGCCATTTGTTTTAAGCTCATAACCCTCGGCTTTGTCATCAAGCTCGCCAGATACTTTAAATTCGTTTTTATCCCAGCCTGTAATATGTATATCACCGCGTTGGTTTTCAATAAAAATAGTGCCGCCACTTGGTACGTCTATTTGCTTATCTATTTTTTCACCCGCTAATACCGCCAACGGAAATAAGCTCAGCCCTAATAAAATCGCTTTCATGTCGTACTCCTAAATGTGCTGCCAACGTGGCGCATGCACCTTGTTAATTAAATCAAGTTGTTGTTGATATATTTGCGCTAACATTGTTAGTAGCGCTTGGTTTTGTGGCTCATTTTCAAGAACTTGCTTTATTGCTTGCTCTGCGTTTTCAAGCTCTTGTAGCTGCGTTTGCCAGTTAGTGGTCAATGCTTCTTTATTTTCATATTCAACCAACAAACTGTTTTTTTGCGCCGAAAAGTAATCACTTATAGCCACTACGGGTTGTGGCTCGGGCGCTATAACAAATAGATTTACAGCAATTAAAGCAGCTAATGTGCAGGCAGCTATTGCTGTTAGTTTTGGCCAAATAGCAGTGCCTTTTAGGTCCTGCTTATTACTAACCATTGCTCGCTCAATTCCCGCCCACAGGTCTTTTTGTGGCGTAATGTCTTTATCAAGCGTGTTTAATGACTCATTTAAATAGTCGTCAAAATTTGGTTTATTCATTTTCATACCACTCTTGTAGTAGCTGCCTAGCACGATGATATTGCGACTTACTTGAACCAACAGCCATACCTAATTGCTCGGCTATTTCCTCGTGCCTGTAACCTTCGATTGCAAACAACACAAACACCATACGTGCGCGCTCAGGGAGCCTTACTATTAATTTATCGAGACCATTTAAGCCTTTGCAGTCATTAGCTGATTGCTCATCCATACCGCAGTGTTCAATGCTCACTACTTTTTGCAGCCAATTTTTTTGCTTGCGTAAGTAACTAATTGCTACATTACTGGCAACGCTGTAAAGCCAAGTAGAAAACTGCGAGCGACCGTCAAATTGCGCTATTTTACGCCATACCTGTACAAACACTTCTTGGGCTGCATCTTCAGCATGCGCTTGGTCCGCTAATAAGCGTAAACATAAACCGTAGACTCGTTTTATATGTAACTCATAAAGCGTTGTGTATGCGCCTTGATCACCTGATTTAATACGCTCAATGAGTTTAGCTTCGCATAAAGGCGTTTGTTCGGGTTTAACGTGTAACATCCGTGATGTCGCCTTTTAATTATTATTATTGAGTTAGTGTATTGATAAGTTAGACGTAATAACAGTTCGAAAAGGTTTAAAGCGAATGAAAAAATAATTGAATAAAAAAGGGGCTTGTACGAGGCTTTATACCAATTCGCTTAATTAAGTGATCTATTTTGAGGATGGAAAAACGTGTTGATAGCTAGACAAAAAATTCGCTATTTAGTTGTTCTCGGCAATTGCTCCTGCATTGCTCTACCTTCTGCATCCATGCAGTCGTAAATGAGAATTTTTTAACACAGGTAGCGACACGTTTAGCCCCGCAAAATGATTAAGTATTATTGCGGATTGGTATTATTTAACTGCGCCCTTAACTAATTAAAGTTAGCCAAATTATAGACACAAAAAAGCCGTGCTAATAGCACGGCTTTTGTCGCTTAATTAAAAATTAAGCTTCAGCGATTACGATTACTTTAATAGTAGCCGTTACGTCTGAGTGAACTGAAATTGATACGTCAAATTCACCTGTCTCACGGATAGTACCTAGAGGCAAACGAACTTCTGACTTAGCAACTTCAACACCAACAGCTGAGATAGCGTCAGCGATGTCACGAGTACCGATTGAACCGAATAACTTACCTTCGTCACCAGCTTTAGATACTAATGTAACTTCTGCTAATGCTTCTAGTTTTTCAGCGCGTGCTTGTGCAGCAACTAACTGTTCAGCGATTTTCGCTTCAAGTTCTGCACGACGAGCGTCAAACGTTTCAATGTTAGCTTTAGTCGCAGGAACTGCCTTACCTTGAGGGAAAAGGAAGTTACGTGCGAAACCAGATTTAACTACAACCTGTTCACCTAGGCTACCTAGGTTAGCGATCTTATCTAGTAGAATAACTTGCATGTTTCTACACCTTTTAAAAACTGTTAATCCGCTGCTTACTTATGTAAGTCAGTGTATGGAAGAAGGGCTAAGTAGCGAGCACGCTTAATAGCAGTTGCTAGCTGGCGCTGAAATTTAGCGCTAGTACCTGTGATACGGCTAGGTACGATTTTGCCACTTTCTGTAACATAGTTTCTAAGAGTAGCTAGATCTTTGTAATCGATTTGTTTTACGCCTTCCGCTTTAAAGCGGCAGAACTTACGACGTCTGAAATAACGTGCCATGAGATTAATTCCTCAAATAATTCTTTCTATATGCTGAGCATGCAAAACCAATTGGCTAAGGCCGTTACGACCTTCGTGGCGATTTAAAAAACCACTCACTTGCAATGCCTGCCCAACGTGCAAATGTTGAGTCTGTTGTTGCATTTGCTTTCCACTGGCAACTACCTGAAGCCTCACGTAACTATTACGGTTAAGGTCTGCTTCGGTTTGCATCGATTTATGTTCTACAACAAAAATACAATGCGGGATGCCAGCAGGGCTTTGGCTAAACTTGGGAGTTTTACAAACTACCCCAGATATAACCAGCTGATTCATATATGGGCTAACCATTATAGTAACTGCTGATTACATGCCATGCTAGGACTCAAAACAATTAAGCAGCTGGTGCTTCTTTCTTCTCTTCTCTTGCAAGAGGAGACGCTTCAGTTTCAGCAGTTTTAGTGCGGATAACTAAGTTACGAAGCACTGCATCGTTGTAGCGGAAAGTAGTTTCTAGCTCGCTGATTACTTCAGTTGGTGCTTCAACGTTCATAAGAACATAATGAGCTTTATGAAGCTTGTTAATTGGGTAAGCCAATTGACGACGGCCCCAATCTTCAAGACGGTGGATAACACCACCAGCTTCAGTGATAGAACCAGTATAACGTTCGATCATACCAGCAACTTGCTCACTCTGATCTGGGTGAACCATGAATACGATTTCGTAATGACGCATGGATATTCCTTACGGTTAATAGAGCCTTCTACCGTTTCGGCCGGTCGGTTTAAGGCAAGGAATTAATAGTTTAAAAGCCGAAATGAGCGCGCATTTTACGCTTAGACGGATAATTAAGCAAGCAGGTTTTTTAAGCTTTTATAGATAAGAGTTAAAAGGTAATTATTACGAGCTTCGCTCATCGCGTCAGCAAGCTGCTCGCCTACCGAAAAAGTTAAGCACAGAGTGCAATGTCTCTTGTAGAAGCCGAGCTTACTCGCGTGAAAAGCGATAGCTTTTAATTGCTTAAGCTTTATGTTTACCCCGAAAATATAAACATTTACTCAAGCTTAAAGCCGTGCAATTATTAAGCAATACATTATTAAATAAGGATATTTATGAAGCTCTTACTATCGCTTGTATTAATACTTACTTTTAGTACACCATTTTTAAGCCACGCAAAAACCAATACAACTGACATAACCGTTGGTAAAAAAATCATTCTGCAGTCAAAAATACTTAACGAAGACAGGCCCATTAAAATTTTCATACCTGACACTGTAAAAGACGATCAGCCGCTTTATGTTATTTATTTACTTGATGGTGTTGAGCACTTTCATACGGTGTCTGGTGTTATTAAATCCCTTGTTGATTACGAGCAGATACCTAACGCAATGCTCGTTGGTATTGATACAACTAACCGTGTTCGCGATTATTTACCAAAAGTAGAAGGCGAGCCTAAAACAGAGTTTCAAACTTTTGTTAAAAACAAATGGCCTGACGCAGGACAAACCGACAAGTTTTTAAACTTTGTGTCTGATGAACTCATGCCTTATATAAACAGTAATTACTCAACTAACGGCTACAACACCTTAATTGGCCACTCTAATGCAGGTACTTTGGCGCTTTATACTTTAGTTAATCAGCCTGAGTTATTTAATAACTATATAGCTATAAGCCCAAACAGTTGGTGGAGTGATGAGGAATTAAAAAATAATATTATAAAATACACTAAAAACCCTAAAGGTGATCAGGCGTTATTTATTAGTGTAGCAAGCGAAGGAGCACGCTTTTATACAGGCGTATTAAATACTTTGGTAAATTTAGAACAACAAACGCCCTCGCAGCTTAAATGGGAATATAAACATTACCCCGCTTTTACTCATATGGGCACTATACTACCAGCGCTTAGCGATAGCCTAATTCACTTATTTAGCGACCTAATATTTAAGGTTACTGACGAGCACGGAAAGTTTGCTGATGTATCGCTCATTACAGGTTATTACCAAGCACTTAGTGATAAGTACGGGTTTGAGCTTAAAATTCCACAAGATGTATACGTAGAGTTTGCTCATAGCCAGCAAAAGTTTGGTAATACAGCTAAAGCTATTACAACGCTTAAACACTTTACTACCCATTACCCAAATGCAACTTATTCTCACATGCGTTTATCGCAAGGGTACACTGCAGACAAACAGTTTAAAGAAGCCGTTACCAGCATGAAACACGCACTCGAGCTTGCAAAAGAAAACAAAAAAGACCCGCTGTTAATTGATGCGCTCAAAGATATGGTGAATGAAGCACAAGAGAATTTGTAACTGATTTAACGCAAAGCGCTTTTTAACTAACGATAGTAATTACGAGCTACGCTCGTCGCGTCAGCAAGCTAAACGCCTACAGATAAAATTAAGCTCAGTGTTAAACTTTGCATGTAGACGCCGAGCTTGCTCGCGTGAAAAGCGCGGCTTTAAATATGTTCAAAACTATTTTAAAACAAAAAACCGATGTTTAAACTAAACATCGGTTTTTTATAATAACTAGTAAATTTAAAATAGGTTTCGAGTTAAAAAACGCTCACTCATTTATTTACAAGTGTTTTTTAAGAAACTCAGTAACCTCTTTGTATTGTACTTTTAAGCTTTCTGGGTCATCAAAAAAGTGTGTTCCGTCATCAATTTCAACATACTTTATATCTAAATTTCGCTTTGCTTTATCATAAAAATATTTTGATTGTCGATAGTCAACTCTCGTATCTTTTGTCCCATGGATAAGTAAAAGTGGGGCTTTAATTCGGTTAATCATATTGATTGCCGAAACCTCAGATAATGCATCAACGGCTTTACTATCAGTCATATCAACAATATTACCTAGGTAGGCATCTTGTCGCTCTTCATCTTCAACTAACCCTTTTAGATCCGATATTCCAGAAATACTAATAATACATTTAAAGCGATCGGGCTCTTGCCATGCAGCTGTTAATGCAACATAACCACCATAACTTGCGCCATAAATACATGCATTATTTTTTGATGTTAATCCGGTTCTAGTAGCCCAATCCATTGCATCATATACATCTTGTTGCATACGTTTACCCCACTGATAATAACCATCAGTTTCAAAAGCACTACCAAAACCTTCTGAGCCCCTGAAGTTCACTTGCAATACCGCATAACCTAAACTAACTAAATATTGAAGCTCTCGATTAAAGTATTTGTAGTCTCGACTATGAGGTCCTCCGTGAGGCATTACAATTAGCGGCGGAGTTTTAATCCCTTCTGGTTTTGTAAAATAGCCTGAGATTTCAGCTCCATCGCTCGCTTTAAAGCTATAGTTTTGCACTGGTACAAATTTATTACGTGCTAAATAAGGAAATTTAGATAACCAAGCGCCGCCCTTCTTTGTGTTTAAATCAAAATAATAATAAGTAGGGCTGACTGAATCACTTATTACATTAACAAGAATTCGTGTTCTATCTTTACTACGGCTAACAATACTAGCTTGCTTATCACCAAATAAATTAGTAACCATAAGCTCTTGCTTACCGTCTACCTCTGAAAAATAATGGCTCTTGTAGAAATCATCATAGTAGCCAACCCCTATAAAATCGCCCTCACTATTAACGATTGCATTATTTATATCGTATTTATCATTGCTATAAACAAGCTCTTCAAACTCCCCTGACTCGATATCATATGACCATAAAGCTTGTCTGTGTAATACACGATCAGAAAGGACGTAAGCTTTTGTACCATCTTCATTAAGGCCTTGGATGGAGAAAGTACTATCTTCACCCAAAATATGGGTATGAATCATTTTTAATGCTTCATCTTTCTTTGCTCGATACCATATTGAAGCAATAAACTTATCATCTTTTTTATCAATTGCGATCCCCAGGCGTAAAACTCCCTTAGGGTCTGCATACCAACTTCCAATATTTTCTTTATTCCTCTGAATTTTATCAAAACTAGAATCACCTAATTCAACTTTAAAAACAGAATAAGCTTTATCTTTTTCATCAAACGTTGACACTAGCGCGAAATCTGGCTCATTTTTAAGTGAGGAAACGAGTCTGAAACTCTGATATCTATACCACCTATATTCAGAAAAACGTCGCGTAGTTAGCATTTTACTTTCATTGGTTTCAACATTGATCGAATATAACCTTGAAACTCTCATGTATTGACCATTGACATATTCAGGGTAACTAGCAGAAACAATGATATATTTATTACCTGACCAACGAATAAAGTCGACTCTGTCTTTATCTTTTTTGAGACTTGCTAATATATTGAATTCGATACTAGGAAATTTAGCCAAGCTGATAGTAGGACCTTCAGCAGTGTTGTAAAGTGTTGCTATCATTTCTCCATTTGGCGATATTTGTGGTTGCTCTACCATTGGAAGTTTAGCGTAAGACTCCCACGGTTTATCTTTTGCATGAACTACAGACGCAGTTAATAAAAAAAATAAGAGTGTTATTTTTAACATTTATTTCTTCCTTAAAATTTAGTAAAAACTTTTTATTATATTTAATGTAAAAATAACAAAGTTTACCGAAAAAACATACAAAGTAAGTACTTAATTTATTTTAATAAAAAACCGATGCTTAAATTAAACATCGGTTTTTTATTAAAAGCGAATAACTAACCGCTTTTCTCGTTGGGTTTTGTTTCACTCAACCTACATCACTTTCCTATCGCTTCTTTGGCGAACAGGTGCTTGATTGGCCCAAGATTATCAACTAATGATAGCCCTACTCCACGAATAAGTTTTTTAACTGGGTTTGCACCTTCAAATAACTCTTTTAGCCCTTGCATCATAGCTATGTGCTTTTGTGCATCGAGCTTACGAGTGCGCTCGTAATCGCGCAGTGTGCGAGTGCTTGCAAACTCCTTGCTATCGCTTGTCAAAAGCTCAATTAAATAAGCCGCATCTTTTAGGCCTAGGTTCATACCAAGCCCTGCAAGTGGATGGATTGTATGTGCAGCGTCGCCAATGAGTACCACTTTGCCTGAAACCCATTGCTGGGCGTAGCGCATTTTAAGTGGGAAAGCAGTGCGCGCACTTTGCACTTCACACAGCCCGCATTGACCATCAATTGCAGCCATTACGGCTTTATTAAAGGCGGTGTCGTCCATTGCTAATAATTCATCACAATGATTGGGGCTGGTAGACCACACAATTGAATGAGTATGCTCATCGCTCAATGGTAAAAACGCGAGTGGCCCTGTTGGTAAAAAGACTTGGCGTGCGGTGTTTGCATGTTGCTCTTTAGTTTTAACTGTCGCGACTAGCGCATGGTGATCGTAATCTTTAAAACTAAGCGCCATATTAAATTGTTTACGTATAGCTGAATTTGCACCATCAGCCGCCACCAGCAGTTTTGCAATAATTGGCTCGCCGCTTTTAAGTGTTATAAATACATCAGATTCGCTTTGATGTATTTGCTGATACTGTGTATCAAACATTAGTGTTACACTGCTTTGTTGCTCTAGCTCTTTTATAAGCGCAAAGCGGATAATGTCGTTTTCAACAATATGGCCTAAATGTTCAAGCTCAAGTTGCTCGTTATTAAACGCTATTTTGCCAAAGCTGTCGGCATCACGTACATCCATATGTGTATAAGCGCACGCTCGCTGTGCGATAATTTCGGGCCATACATTTAATTGTTCAAGCAAGGTTTGGCTTGCAATGCTTAACGCACTTACACGCAAACCATATTCGTCAGTTGGTAACGCTTGTGTTGGTGCGCCGTCGAGTACAACGACGCTTATATCGGCTTTTGCCAATCCAAGTGCTAGTGTTAGCCCTACACAGCCGCCACCTACAATACAAACCTGTGCTTGCTTCATAAACGCCTACCTTGTTTAACTTGCCCCATTAACTGTTTGGCTAATGGCGCTTTTAATGCGGGAAATAAATCCATCGAAAACAACCCAATACTGCGCCCCAATGCGAGCACTCGCGATGAGTTTGAAAAAAGCCTAACAAGTGCGTCGGTTAAACTCATTACGGTTTTTATATCATCACTGCGTTTTTTTGAATATTCACGTGTAAACGCATAGCTGCCTAAATCGTGTTGGCTATTTGCTATTAAATTACTAAGTACTTGTACGTCGCGAAGGCCTAAATTAAAACCTTGCCCTGCAATAGGATGAATAGCATGTGCAGCATTACCAATAACCACTGTACGGTGCGCAGTTAAAGACTCAACTTGCCCGTAAACGAGCGGGTAACTCGTGCGCATGCCCACTTTAGTAAATTGACCACCGCGATAACCAAACGCGCTTTGCAGTGCACTTAAAAAACCTTGCTCACTGAGTGCCATGTGCTGTTCAACCTGATCTTGGCGCATACACCACACTAACGAATAACGGTTATTGCTCATGGGTAATAACGCCATAGGCCCGTTTTGTGTAAAGCGCTCAAAGGCATGATTATTATGCCCACCAGCCACTTCTACATTAGCAATAATAGCGCCTTGTTCATAAGGCTGGGTATTAAAACCAAGCCCAAGTAAACTACGTGTTGGTGATTGTGCGCCATCAGCAATAACCAATAGTGCTGCATTTAATTGCTCGCCGCTTTGTAGGGTGAGTGTATTGCTATGCAGAGTTTGCTCAATGGCAGTTACGCTATCGGGGCACAAAAGCGTAATATTTGACTGCGTTAAACGCAGGTGGAGCGCTCGGCCAAATGGATTTACTTCTACTACGTAACCAAGTGAGAGCTTAGCAAATTCGTCGCAATTAATGTGCGCTTTGCCAAAGTGGCCTCTATCAGACACGCTCACTTTTTTGATTGCTGCGGTGTAAGGGGCATTTTGTTCAAATAAATTGAGGCTTTGTAAATACTCTACCGATTGCTGAGCAAGTGCAATGCTTCTGTCGTCAAAGCTTGGGTGGTAGTCGCCGGTTACTTGATTCGCTTCTACAACGGCAATATTTAACGCGGGATTAGTTTTAGCCACACTTAATGCGCAGCTTGCTCCCGCTAAACCACCGCCAATAATAACTACATCAAACTGCTTAGCCACTTTACTCTCCGAGCTTTATACGTTTTTAGCACTTTGCATAAGTGCTTCTATATCGCTAATTTTTTTAGGTACGCTTAGGGTCAAGTTTTCATGGCCGTTTTCGGTAACTAGCAAGTTATCTTCAATACGAATACCAATGCCTTTGTATTTTTGCGGTGCGCTTGAGTCTTCGCTTATATAAAGCCCTGGCTCTATAGTGAGTACCATACCCGGCTCAAATGCACGCTCAGCGTTATTTACTTTGTAATCGCCAACATCATGTACATCTAAACCAAGCCAATGCCCAAGCCCGTGCATGTAATATTCTTTACACGCACCTTTTGCCATTAGCTCGTCAAAGTCGCCAATTAAAATACCTAAGTCGAGTAAACCTTGGGTCATTACTTCCATTGCACGTTTATTAGCATGCGACATATAACCACCGGGTTTTACTTCATCAAAGGCAACTTCTTGCGCTTTAAGTACAATATTATAAAGCGCGGCTTGCTCTTCGCTAAATTGACCATTTACCGGAAATGTACGCGTTATATCAGCAGCATAACCTTGTAACTCGCACCCAGAGTCTATAAGTACCAGATCACCATTTTTTAATACGTCGCTATTTTGCGTGTAATGTAAAATATTGGCGTTGTCGCCACTACCAACAATTGTGCCGTACGCAGGATGAGGCGCACCGTTCATTGCATAATGATGATGTAGCTCTGCTTCTAGCTGAAACTCTGTGGCACCGGCATGCGAATAACGCATAGCGCGCATGTGCCCTCGCGCACTAATTTCACAGCCTTCTCGCATAACATCTATCTCGCTTGGCGATTTAAACAAACGCATTTCATGAATTAGGCCGCGTATCTCTTTTAAAGTACTCGGTGCTTTGAGGCCTTTTCGTGAGCCACTTCGAAGCGTACCTAGTAACGAAAACACTTTGGTATCAAATGAGGGATAAGCACCTTGTGCAAAATAGAGAGCATTTTTTGCATTTAGCATATCGAGTGTTTTATCGTTTAATTCACTTAGCGGGTAAGCTTCATCAAACAGGTAGTCACTTTTAGCTTTATCAAAGCCAACTCTGCGGCCATGCCAAATTTCTGCAAGCTTGTCTTTATCTAGGCAAAATAAAGTACTGGGTGCATCGCTGTTATTACAGAGTACAAGTACGGCGTCGGGTTCGTTAAAGCCAGTTAAGTAAAAAAAGTCGCTATCTTGTCTAAATGCATATTCGGTATCGCGGCTGCGCGTAACTTCGCTCGCAGCGGGAATAATAGCAACGCTATTTTCATCCATTTGAGCAAGTAAGCGCTCGCGACGTGCTTTAAATTCTGACTTTTGTACTTCAACCATTATTAACCAACCCGTTTTACTTTTTAAAAGTTAATGAAGTGTTTTTTTAGTACTTTGCGTGCTTTGCTCTTTACCAAGCTCTGCAAAACAAAGTAGTGCTGATACACGCACATATTCAATCACTTCGTGCAGCGCTTGGCTGTCTTCTTCGGTTTCTTCAAAAGTAGTATCTAGGCGAGTGATTTCGCTAAAGTCAGTAATAACTTCTTTAACATCGCTCGATAGTTTACCGTAGTCTTTTTGCTTTAAACCAAAACCAAGCATAAAACCCGCTACCCATGATACGAGGCCATTAGCCTGATCGATGAGTGTTTCGTCGTCGCTTGGTAAAAATAAATCAAACTGAAATTCATCATCATTAAAGCTCGCGACTACTTGCTTATAAATAGTGCCAAAAAACTGCTTTAAATCGTTACTAAACGATTCACCATCGTTAAACACATCGCTCAAAAGGCCTAAGTATTCTTTGTCGTCAATGGTTAAACCACACGCAAGTAAACCACTAATCACACCATGCGCTTCGGCAGGTGATACAAATATTTCGTTTTTTTCTAAAAGCAGTTGAGCTTTTTCGTAATCGGGTAAATCGTTCATAATCGAATCTTCGCTTTGCAAGTTAAGGCAATGCTACCACTCGATAAAAAGCAACTCCAATTAATTGTATGATCAAGCTCAAAAACCATGCGATAAAGTAAATGATGAGTTAAAGGTGCGGAAAAACTAAGCGAACGGTTTAATTTTTTACGTTTGGGGTTTAAGGATTGGATTATGTCTTATATACTTAAATTGTTCCCTGGGGTACCGGAGCTTAGTTAAGTCCCTGAGCCGATAAATTTTATACCAGGGTTTCTGTTCGTCTACTATTGTGCAGGCTCGGCATGTACCGAGAAGCCTACGGTAAACCGCAGATTCCCGCCCTGAAACCTTCTGGTTTCAGGACTGAAACCGAGTACCGTATCTTGGGGAACACCTTTTTAGCAAACCCTCGCCTTTAAAAGGCTTTATCAAAAAATTAACCTTCCTGTTTACTCTTATATTTATCTAAATTTTTTATTCACTTATCTTCAATTGTCTAATATTACTTTTTAGCTTATAAAAAAAGCCGCAGGTAATTACTTACCTACAGCTTTAATAATCACGTATTAGAGTGAAGTTATACCAATCTGCTTATATATGAGGTCTATTTAACGTTAAGAAAATTACGCTAGAACTAGGCAAAAATTTTTATATCTAGTTGTTCTAAATAAAAAATTTTTAACGACGTTATAGTGCAATTTAATTCGTTAAATTGATCAAAGATTTATGCAGGTTGGTATTATTTAAACCAACCTTGAAAACGCTCCATTAGCATGTAGTTTATTGGTACTAACAATAAAGTAATAAAGGTAGCAAAAATAATCCCAAACCCTAAGCTCACCGCCATTGGTATTAAAAACTGTGCCTGAGTCGCTTTTTCAAACAGTAATGGCATTAAGCCAATAAAGGTCGTTAAACTAGTTAGCATTACAGGGCGAAAACGTGATGCACCTGCAATTTTTATAGCATCGAGAACTTTACCACCTTCACTGCGCTTTTTATTAATAAAATCAACGAGTACAAGCGAATCATTTACCACCACCCCGGTTAGCGCAAGCATACCGAGTAAACTCATAATAGTTAAGTCCATTCCCATGATCCAATGCCCTACTACAGCACCTATCATGCCAAATGGAATAACACTCATTACTATGATTGGTTGTAAGTAAGATTTAAGCGGTATTGCTAATAGCGCATAAATAATAAAAAATACAAACACAAGTGCCCAAGCCAACGACCCAAACGACTCTCTTTGCTCTTTAGCCTCACCTTCTAGTTTGTAATCTACTCCAGGATATTGCTGCATTAACCCATCTAAATACTCCGTTAGGTCAGCCTGCAGTATGGTCATGTTGGTATTATTTTTTTCGATATCGGCTGTTACGTTTAATGTGCGGTAACGGTCTATTCGATTAATAGTTGATGGACTTTGCCCAGCAGTAAGTGTTGCCACGTGCGATAAAGGCACTGAGCCTCCATCAGGCGTATTTATAAGTATGTTTTGTAGGTCAGCTACAGAGCGGCGCTCATCTATAGGTAAGCGTACCATTACACGTACGTCATCCCTGCCTCGCTGAATACGTTGTGCTTGCGAGCCAAAAAACGAGTTACGTACTTGTCCTGCTACATTGACTCTATTTAAGCCCAGCGCTAAACCTTGTTGCGTAAGCTCTATTTGTAACTCTTCTTTACCGTCGGACATACTATCGGCAATATCAAATACCGTTGGATAGGTCGATAAACGGGTTTTAATGTGATCAGCCACGTCTTGTAAAATAGTCAACGAAGTGCCGCTAAGCTGAACATCAATGGGGTCTGAACTTCGGCCAATTTCGGCTCTAAACGTTAAACTTTCGGCGCCTGGAATGACACCAATTAAATCTCGCCATTCGCTGGCAAGTTCTCGTGATCCTATGTCTGATTCACGCTTTTCAGCCGGTGTTATTTCAAAGCGTACAGAGCCTGAATTAGATACACCACCACGCCCGCCTGTTGTGGCTAATATATTTAAAATAACGCTTTCGCCAGTATCTGGGTCGCGGTATTTTTCTTGTAATTGCTGCGCCTTTTGCGACATGTCAATTACGTATTTATTAGTTACTTCAAACGGTGTACCTGTTGGTAGTGTTAAGTTAACGCGGACTGTTTCGCTTGGTATGCGCGGGAAAAATACAAACTTAGTCCAACCGCTGGTGATCATGGTTAAAATTATAACAAATACACCAATAAACAAGCTTACCGAAGCCAATTTATGGCGCAGTGCTAAATTTAAAGTGGGTTGATAGTATTTTAAAATCGCGTTTTCAAATCCATCTGCAAAACGCTGTTGAATAACATCAAACTTTGAAGGTTCGCCTTTTTCGTGGCGTAGTTTTATATATTTTAAATGTGCTGGTAGTACAAATTTAGATTCAATCAATGAAAACAATAATACCGGAATAACCACTACCGGTATTTGTGCAAACAAGGCACCACGCGCCCCTTCAATAAAGGCCAAAGGTAAAAAGGCAGCAACGGTAGTTAACACACCAAATGTTACTGGTGTTGCTACTTCTTGAGTACCTAAAATTGCGGCTTGCTCGCCCGACTTAGCCGTTTTTAGGTGGGTGTAGACGTTTTCACCGGTAACTATGGCGTCATCAACAACAATCCCCAGTACCAATATAAAGCCAAATAAGCTCATAATATTAAGGGTTACGCCAAAAATAGGCATCGCTATAAACGCGCCCATAAACGAAACCGGAATACCAATAAATACCCAAAATGCAATTGCAGGGCGTAAAAACAAAGTAAGTAAAGCCAGTACTAAAATACCACCTTGTAAAGCATTGGTAGTAAGGGTCGAAATACGACTTTTAACCAGCTCCGAATCATCATCCCAGTAACTTAATTCAAACCCTTGTGGGAGAGAGCTTTGTTGCTCTTTTATGTAGTTTTTAACATCGTCAGCAACTGTAATCGCACTTTGTGGACCAATTCGATATACGTCGATAAATGCAGCTTGCTTACCATTAAAGCGAGTACGTACTGGTGTTTCTTCAAAATCATCTTTTATAGTCGCTATATCACCTAAGCGAATAATAGTGCCATCGGCTTGGTTTTTAACAACAATGCTGGCAAATTCATCTTTACGATATGCTTGCCCTTTAGAGCTTATAAGTACGTCCCCGCCTTCTGTTTTTAAGTTACCAGCAGAAATATCTGAGCTTGAGTTTGAAATAGCACTCGATATTTGTGCCAAGCTTAAATCGTACTGACGAAGAATATCTTGGCTTACTTCAATGGCTATTTCGTAATCACGAACGCCACTTAGCTCTACCTGCGTTACATTAGGTAAACGTAGGATTTGATCGCGTACTGTTTCTGCGTATTCGCGGGTTTCTTTTTCGCCGTAGTCACTCGATACGGTAACCGCGATAACTTCACGAATTCGCTCAGCAAGCGCTACTATCGGCTTTTCGGCATCAGCAGGAAAAGTGTTAATTGCGTCTACACGACTTTTTATATCAGCTAAAAGCTCACGAGGGTCGTAACCGCTTTCCACTTCTATTGTCACAGAGCCTGAACCTTCAGAAGAGCGACTAAATATTTGCTTTATGCCCTCTAAATCTTGTACTGCTTCTTCTATTCGTATAGTTACACCTTGCTCTACATCCTCTGGTGTTGAACCACGCAAACTTACATTTACGCTTATCATGTCAGTTTCGAATGAAGGAAATACCTCAAGCGGTATTTTGCTTGATAAGCTAAAAAGTCCCGACAGTAACAGCGTTACTAGCAATAAGTTAGCAGCAACATGGTTTTTGGCAAACCAAGCGATCATGGCTTATCTCCTTGCTTTGCTGCGCGGCGGTTTTTTAGCTCTTCAACACTAATACCCTGCTCTTTTGCTTTTTGCTCAAGCTGCTCTGGCGTCGGGCGCTTTCCTTTACCTTGCCCATTAGCTCCTCGGCTTTTAGGTTGCTCTGTGCTTTGTTCGCCTAAAATACTTACCTGAGTACCAGAACTCACTTGCCCTAGTGGAGTAATAACCAGTTTATCATTTGGATTTAATCCCGTTTTTATCATCGCTTGTGTCGCATTTTGCCAAGCAAGTGTAATGTCTTTACGCTTAAGTACACCCTCTTCAACAACATAAACATACGTCCCTTGATAAATAGTACTGTTAGGGATTATAAGTGCGTTAGGAACTGTTTTACCGGTAATTTGCGCCTTTATGTATTGCCCTATTTTTATTGGGTACTGGTTATTAGCCGTTGCTTTATATGGGTCGTTAATTTTAGCAACTACGTAAAGCTGTTGTGCACCTTCATCTATAGCACCTTCGGTACGCGCTAGCTGCCCTTGCCACGTTTGCTCACCCACTAAGTCAGAGGTAAATTTAACAATTGAACCTGCTTGATTTTTGGCGCCATCACGATATTGCTCTGGTAAATTTACGAACGGAAGATCTTTATTTTTAATCGGTAAACGAATCTCTACGCTATCGATTGCGTAAATAGTGGCAAGCTGGGTATTGTTAGTAACAACTTGCCCCAAATCAACACTACGGCTAAGTATACGACCCGCATATGGCGCGGTTACTTTAGTGCGCTCTAAATCAAGCATGGCTTTTTCAAGTACTGCTTGAGCCGATAAAACTTCTGCTTCGGCTGCTGCAAGTTGTGGTTCACGCAGTACTAGGCTGCTTGCCTGATTTGAGCCGCCAAGGCGTTTCCAATCAGTAATAGCTTGTTGTCCACGCGCTTTTTCTTCTAATAAGCCTTGCTCTGCCGTTAATAAATTGGCTTGAGCAGATTTAACTTCAGCTTGATGATCTCTATCGTCTAGCTTTAAAAGTACGTCGCCCTTTTCAAAAAAGCCGCCTTCTCTAAAGTCATCACTTACTTCAATTATTTGCCCAGATGCCTGAGCAACTAATAAACTTTGTGTACGTGGTTTTACCGTACCGTAGCTATCAATCATCACTTGGTAATTTTGTGGTTTAAGCTCAAGCGCAGCCACACTTATTGATGCTTTAGGAGGTGAGCCAAAGCGTTTAGCCTCTGGCGGATTACCTTTAATAAACATAACAATTAAAATAGTGGCAATAATAACCACCGCTGGAATAATAATTTTTGCTGTTTTAGTTTTCATCATTATTGCTCTTTAGTTCACTTGAGGGCTTTGCAAAATCACCACCAAGGGCAACGTGTAAGTTAATTCTGTTAGCTATTAATTGGTTTTTAATGTCGATTAAGGAGCTTTGTGCATCGAAAGACCTATCTTGTGCGTCAAGCACCGTAGTGTAAGTTACCAAGCCACTTTGATATTGCTCAAACGACAACTGCTCTGCTGCAAGTGCGTTTTCTTGCGCCTCAAGGGTGCTGCTATATTGTGATTTAAGAGACTGCTGCTGTGAAATCGCATTTTCTACATCACCAAATGCATCGTAAAGCGTTTGCAAATAAAGTTGCTCTTGCTTTTGAGTATTAAGGCGCGCTATTTCTTCATTCGCTTTTAAGCGTCCGCCCTCAAAAAGTGGTGCTGAAATACTACCTAATAACGACCATGCAAGGCTTGATGGAGAAAACAAGTCGCTTACTCTGTCGGTGCTATCACTTAGTGAAGCTGTTAAATCTAAACTTGGAAAGCGTTGTTTGTGCGCATACGCCAATGAAGCGTCGGTGGCTAAAAGATCATACCAACTTGCTCGCAGCGTAGGTTTACGTGTTATAAGTTCAGAAGGTAAGCCTAGTGGAATATCGGTATTAATAACGGGTAAGTCGCTACTAGCAGTAATGGCACCTTTTGGGTATTCACCCAGTAAACGCTCAAGCACACGTGCTGAAGCCGATAGGTTCGCCGTTTGAGTGGCAATGCGAGCGCGTTCAGTATTGAGCTCATTACGGGCTAAATATACATCGAGTGCTTCGTTTATACCTTGGCGATAGCCAGACTCGATAATATCTAGGTTTTGCTGTGCGTTGGCTTCGCGACGTTTAAATAAATCGAGTAATTGTTGCGATGTAACAACATCAAACCAGCCAGTTACTACATCAGCAACGAGTTGCTGTTTAGCTTGCTCAAACCGGGCCTGTTGCGCTAAATAGTTAAGATTAGCTTCGCGTTTTGAATCAGAAAGCTTACCCCATAAATCAACCTCGTAAGTTAAGTTTAAACTAACTGAACTTGCGTTGTCGTAGCTCACTGGGCGGTTGTCTTTACTACGGCTAGTACGTGTTGATAAATCGAGGCTTGGCCAAAGTGCAGCGCCCGAGACTATAAGTTGCTGCTTTTGAATTTCTACATCGTAACTAGTTTGCAAAAGCTGTTGATTGTTTTTAAGTGCTTGTTGTACAAATTTGTTAAGCGTAGGATTTTGTAGTTGTGTAAGCCATTGCTCTTGTACTTTTAATACCGAGCTTGATGCTTCTTGCTGCCATTGCTGTGGCATATTATTGGGCGCTTGCATGCGCTGCGACGAGTTAAAATCACTCGCACAGCCGCTAAGCAGCATCACACTAATTGCCAATAGGGTTGGCTTGCATTGCCAAATCATAATTAAACCTAAATTACTGCTATTTATGAACGTAATTCAAGCACTTTGGCAACTTTTGCTCAACCTACTTTACATAACATTACATAGCTAGCGATGAACTAACATAATAGCCAGTTATACTGGTAAAAATGAGCAAATGATCAGCAATTTTTAATAATAAAAAATTAACTTTTTGTAATGTGTCTAAGAGATTATACCAATTCGCTTAATTAAGTGATCTATTTTGAGGTAAGAAAATCGTGTCGATAACAAGGCAAGAATTTCGTTATTTTTGTCTTATATCAGAAATTTTTAACGCAGTTAGCGTCAGGTTTAATCACTCAAATTAATTAAGTATTATTGCGGATTGGTATTAGATATACAAAAACAAAAAAGCCCCGCTATAAGCGAGGCTTTTAAATAAATGGTGCCGACTAACCGAGTCGAACGGTTGACCTACTGATTACAAGTCAGTTGCTCTACCAGCTGAGCTAAGTCGGCACACAAAACTGTGTGCTAAGGCACGTTCAATTTTAAAGATTGAGAACTTTTATAAAGCACTTAAAATAAAAAAACCTTGCATAAGCAAGGCTTTTCAATAAATGGTGCCTCGACGCGGAATCGAACCACGGACACGAGGATTTTCAATCCTCTGCTCTACCGACTGAGCTATCGAGGCACATAAACTGTGCTAACTAAAAATAAAATAATTATTTAACTTTTAGCTTTATAAATGGTGCCGACTAACCGAGTCGACGGGTAATTTGAACAGACTACTGATTACAGCTTTCTTTTCAAACTACTTTAAATAAATGGTGCCGACTAACCGAGTCGAACGGTTGACCTACTGATTACAAGTCAGTTGCTCTACCAGCTGAGCTAAGTCGGCACACAAAACTGTGTGCTAAGGCACGTTCAATTTTAAAGATTGAGAACTTTTATAAAGCACTTAAAATAAAAAAACCTTGCATAAGCAAGGCTTTTCAATAAATGGTGCCTCGACGCGGAATCGAACCACGGACACGAGGATTTTCAATCCTCTGCTCTACCGACTGAGCTATCGAGGCACATAAACTGTGCTAACTAAAAATAAAATAATTATTTAACTTTTAGCTTTATAAATGGTGCCGACTAACCGAGTCGAACGGTTGACCTACTGATTACAAGTCAGTTGCTCTACCAGCTGAGCTAAGTCGGCACACAAAACTGTGTGCTAAGGCACGTTCAATTTTAAAGATTGAGAACTTAAAGTAAATGGTGCCTCGACGCGGAATCGAACCACGGACACGAGGATTTTCAATCCTCTGCTCTACCGACTGAGCTATCGAGGCACATAAACTGTGCTAACTAAAAATAAAATAATTATTTAACTTTTAGCTTTATAAATGGTGCCGACTAACCGAGTCGAACGGTTGACCTACTGATTACAAGTCAGTTGCTCTACCAGCTGAGCTAAGTCGGCACACAAAACTGTGTGCTAAGGCACGTTCAATTTTAAAGATTGAGAACTTAAAGTAAATGGTGCCTCGACGCGGAATCGAACCACGGACACGAGGATTTTCAATCCTCTGCTCTACCGACTGAGCTATCGAGGCACATAAACTGTGCTAACTAAAAATAAAATAATTATTTAACTTTTAGCTTTATAAATGGTGCCGACTAACCGAGTCGACGGGTAATTTGAACAGACTACTGATTACAGCTTTCTTTTCAAACTACTTTAAATAAATGGTGCCGACTAACCGAGTCGAACGGTTGACCTACTGATTACAAGTCAGTTGCTCTACCAGCTGAGCTAAGTCGGCACACAAAACTGTGTGCTAAGGCACGCGTAATAATGTTTAAACTGTTGATTAAACACCACTACTTTAATAAATGGTGCCTCGACCCGGAATCGAACCAGGGACACGAGGATTTTCAATCCTCTGCTCTACCAACTGAGCTATCGAGGCACTTAAACAGTGCTAATTAAAAATCTTAAGGGATTTTTAATGCAATTCCCACTCACCTCTAGCGACTGAGCTATCTGGGCGTGCGGCGTATTAAACGAGTTTTGCCCTTACAAGTCAACTTTTTTTTTCTTCTTTATAACTGTTTGAACGGTTTTCAGACAACTCAGTACATTTTTTATTAATAACGTTCATTTTTACCACAAATCGGGCTATAACTATAAATAAATATAACTAAATCAGACTAAAACCGTAGTGAATTATTTTTTGTAAATGTTACGATTAGCTTAGATACGTACGATAGGGACTTATCGTAGTAAAAACACATCAATTGGAAACAATCAATGCAGAGTAAATTCTCATCGCCAGTAAAAGGCTTACTGCCACTTTTTTTAATCATTAATATTGCTGTAACAGCGCTCGCTATTGTTGCCCACTCATTTTATACACAAACTGAAGTTAAGACAGCCCAACCAGTATCATCTATTAATATTGTAACGCTTGCCGATAGATTAGACTTACCTATGGTTGATGCATTAACTATGTATGGTCAAGGTAAAGTAAAACAGTTACTTGATTTAACCTCCTTATTAGACGGTAACTTTGAATATACTCTATATCGCTTCAATGCTACATCAGATACTCAGTTGGTATATAGCAGCAGTAAACCAGCCATCGCTTCTGTTAAAACTGAAAAGCACTTAAAAGAAGAAGGTATCCTGCATCACCTACTATTGTTAAACGATCAACCCATTGGCGAGCTTATTATTAAGCAAAACATACCAGCCACGCCTTTAAGCGCTCAAGACTCTCAAGTTATCGCTTACATCATCGCGATAGCGAGTGTTGCTGCATTATTTATACTTACTTTAATGTTTAATATGTACATTAATACGCGCTTACGTAAAAGTACTGACACTCTTACTCAAGAGTTACAGGCAATCACTGAAGATGCTAATTATAATAGTAATGTTGATGAGCAACTTGATATTGGTTTAGGTGTAGTAGCAAAAAACATCAACTTATTGCTACAAAAAGTACAAACTGCAATGAGCGAGAATGACTCTGCACAAAAAGAGCTTTATAAATTACAAAATGGCCTAGAAGCCGAAGTGCAAAATCGTACCTTAGCGCTTGAGCAAGCCACATTAAAAGCAGAGCGAGCAAGCGAAACTAAAACAACATTCTTAGCAACGATGAGTCACGAAATAAGAACACCGATGAATGGTGTTATAGGTACTATTGATTTACTGCGCCAGACCGAACTTGACGGCGCTCAGCATCGTTTAAGTACGATTATTCGTGAATCAGCATTTTCGTTATTGAGCATTTTGGACGATATTTTAGATTTTTCTAAAATTGAGGCTGGAAAGCTAAATATTGACCCGATCCCATTTTCGGTAACCGATACTATTGAAGAAGTTGCTCGTGTGCTCTCATCAGTTGCTAAAAAACGTGAGCTTGATTTAGAGCTAGCAATAGCACCAGATATTCCTATAAATCTTACCGGTGATAGCGTACGTGTACGTCAGGTTCTTTATAACCTATGTAGCAACGCAATTAAATTTACGAGCACTGATGAAAAAACCCAAGGGCATGTAAAAATATCAGTAGAGGTGGTACATAATACGACTGATCACTTTACCTTACGCTTTTGCGTAACTGATAACGGTAAAGGCATGTCGCAGGCACAACTACGCGAAATATTTAATCCGTTTATTCAAGCCGAAAATTCGATTACCCGAGAATATGGAGGGACAGGTTTAGGTCTTTCTATTTGTAAAAGCTTAACTGAGCTTATGCTAGGTACTATTCATGTAACTAGCCATACAGGAATTGGCAGTGAGTTTACTGTTGAACTGCCGTTTAGCACATCGGGTAGAATTAAGTACGCACACAAAGGTGCATTAAATGGTAAGCAAATTGTTGTAGTTAGTAATCACCTAGAACGTGAAAAAACAATGTACCGTTATTTATCGTTTATGGGCGCTAAAATAGTTTATGCACACACAGAAGAAGAAATTGAAGAGCATCAACATTCGCAAGATATTATTTGGGTGGCTGATGGCATAGACAATATGGATAAAACAAACGCGCTGCTAAGACGCTTATTTTATTCATTAGAGGATTATAACCAACAAGTTGTTGTACTAAGCAAGCTTGATGAAGCGGCTATAAATCATAATAATATTTTTTATATTAATGCCTCTCCTTTATGTAAGTCTAACTTTATGCTGTCTATTTTAGTCGCTGCAGGTTTGCATACACCTAAACAAATTAAAAAAACCAAAACACTTAATAATTATTTAAATGTTGAGCAAGCTCGTAAATCAAACAAATTGGTTTTACTTGTTGAAGATAACCTTCTAAACCAGCAAGTGCTCACCGATCAATTACACATACTAGGTTTTGGCGTTGAGATAGCAAACAACGGTGAAGAAGGCTTAGATATGTGGAGAAAAGGTGATTACTCACTTATTTTAACCGACTTACACATGCCTAAAATGTCGGGTTACGATATGGTCGAAAAAATCCGTAACGAAGCAGAGCTATTAGAATCAATTGATGCACAGCCTTACATTATTGCTGTAACAGCAAACGCACTTAAAGGCGAAAAAGAGCGTTGCTTAGCCGTAGGTATAAACGACTTCATTACCAAACCTATAGAGCTAAACGCGTTAGAGGACACCTTAAAACGCTGGAGCGATAAGCAAAGCCAAAACCCAAATGTAGTTATCCATCAAACCATGGCGCTACCTATTGATATGGAAGCGGTTGCTAAATATGTAAATGGTGACGAAGCTAAACAGTTACGCTTTTTCAAAATGTATTTAGAACAAAGCCAAGGGCTAATTAAGGGGATTAATTCAGGCGTTATGGTTAACGATTTAGATGAGATTATTGAAGGGTGTCATCAATTAAAATCGATCTCTAAAACAATTGGTGCCCAAACGGTGGCTGAACTTTCAAGTGCATTTGAAGATAAATGTAAAAAAGGTGAACTCACTACCGATGAATTAATAGACTTAAGAGATAAGTTAGAAATTGAATACTCTAAGGCAGCTCAATTTTTAAAAGAACAAATTAAAATCTCTGAGCAAGAAGATGAGTTAAGTGATTAAATAATCGCACACAAAAAAAGGGCTATTTAGCCCTTTTTTAATGTTTAAAATATTACTTTTCAGGCGGTCGATAACCTTCAATTTCTACATCTTTGTTTTCAAACAAAAAGCCAACCATTTGCTCTTCTAAAAATGTGCGGTGCTCTGGGTCCATCATATTTAAATGCTTTTCGTTAATAAGCATTGTTTGCTTATGCTGCCACTGACCCCACGCTTCTTTAGAGATGTTATTAAAAATCTTTTCACCAACTTCACCAGGGTATAACTGAAAGCCAAGCCCTTCGGCTTCTTTTTGTAACTTTTGACAAAATACTGTACGTGCCATGATTGATTCTCTCTAACGCTAAATATGGGGCTATTCTATACTATTGCTGTAATTTGTTTAACCAACTTTTTAGTTGGCGCTGCTAGGCCAACCTCTATTGATTGATCAAGCGGATACCACACTAATTGTTTGTCATTTACTACATCAGGAATGTTCTTAACATTGAGCACATGCGGATTAATCTTCAGCTCAAAATGTGAAAACACATGAATAAACGCTTCAAGCTCTACTAAGTTGGCTTCTAATCCTTGCTGAGCTAAAAATATTTGAAGCTCCTCGTACTCATTAAATTCAAAAAAGCCAAATAGTCCTCCCCAAATACCGCTGTTAGGGCGTTTTTCCATAAGCACTTTATCGCCGCACTGAATAATTAACTGATGACAACTCTTCTTCGGCACTGCTTTTTTAGGTTTAGAATGTGGAAACTCTTTTACTTTACCTGCATTAAAAGCACCACAACCTGAATTTAATGGGCAAGCCTCGCAATCAAACCGGCTGCGTGAGCAAACACTCGCACCTAAATCCATCATAGCTTGATTAAATTCGGTGACATTATTTTTAGGTGTTAATTGCTCTGATAAATGCCAAAGCTGGTTTTCGACTTTTTTAACACCGTACCAACCTTCTATCATAAAATAGCGCGCTAAGACTCGCTTAACATTTCCATCTAAAATTGGATGATGCTGCCCAAGCGACAATGATAAAACAGCCCCGGCAGTAGAGCGTCCTATTCCCGGTAAATCCATTACTTCATCAAGCGTTTGCGGAAATTCGCCTTGGTACTTGTCACGTACTATTTTAGCTGTTTTATGTAAGTTACGCGCACGAGCGTAATACCCTAAGCCGGTCCAGTGATGCAGTACTAAATCTTCATCAGCATCGGCTAAAGCAATAATATCTGGAAAGCTTTGCATAAATTTTTCAAAATATGGGATAACAGTAATAACTTGAGTTTGCTGGAGCATCACCTCAGACACCCACACTTTATAAGGTGTTTTGCCCAACTGCCATGGAAGTGTTTTACGCCCATGAAGGTGATACCAATCAACGACTTGATTAGAAAACGAATTAGACTGTTCTTTATTTAAATCCAACATATTGTACTTTTACTGATGCTCAATGGCGGCTCAGTCTATTGTAGTTAATAAAAAGATCAAGCTATAGGGCGTGTAAAACCAGCTAATACTTGTGATTGCGGGCTCGGTCAGGGATAATATGCAACCATTTTTAAACACATTGTTTTTGTCAGGCCAATAATATGAGTGAATCAAGCAACACTAACCTTGAGCAAGCTAAGCAAGAAGGTAAATACATCCGCACCATTCGCAGTTTTGTAAAACGCGAAGGTCGATTAACCAAAGGCCAAGCCGCTGCAATCGAAAAATGCTGGCCAACAATGGGCCTAGAGCATAAAAACGGTATGCTTGATTTAAGCGAAGTTTTTGGCAACAACAACGATGTAGTAGTAGAAATTGGTTTTGGTATGGGTAAATCGCTTGTCGAAATGGCAACAAATGCCCCTCACCTAAACTTTATTGGTATTGAAGTACACCGCCCAGGCGTTGGTGCTTGTTTAATGGATGCCGATGAAGCAGGCATTACTAACTTACGTATTTTTGAACACGATGCAGTTGAAGTACTTGCAGACTGTATACCTAATGAAAGCTTAACAACACTACAGTTGTTTTTCCCTGATCCTTGGCATAAAAAGCGTCATCATAAACGCCGTATTGTACAAACTGAGTTTGTTGAAAAACTAAGAGCCCAACTGAAAATGGGTGGCGTTTTTCATATGGCAACAGATTGGGAAAACTATGCAGAGCATATGCTCGAAGTAATGAATGTAGCTCCTGGTTTTAAAAACCAATCAGAAACAAACGATTATGTTCCACGTCCAGATTTGCGCCCGCTTACTAAGTTTGAGCAGCGCGGACATCGCCTAGGTCATGGCGTGTGGGATTTAATGTTTGAACGTACTGAGTAATTTGTAACTTTAAGCACTCACTTTTATTTTTAATAAAACTAAACATACTGTAAGGCAAAGCCATTTATGAGCGTACTAACCAACCCAAGTTTACTGTTACTTCGTAATAGCGAGGCACTAACGGGCAAATCTATCTTGGTGGTCAACTTTGTTCAAGATGGCTTTTTAACAGAGCTTAAAAAACTTAACCCGCAAAGCAAGGTAACTGCATTTAGCTACAACCATGCTAACGGTGAGTTTGCTAAAAACACCAAAGACGTTGAGATTTGTGTAAATCACACAATACCTGGTAACGGCTACGATTTAGTTATTCTTTACTATCCTAAATCAAAACCTGAGTTATTAATGGCGCTTGATAATATTAGATCTGCTATTACTGACGATGCCGAACTATTGGTGGTAGGTGAAAACAAAAGTGGTGTTAAATCAATTGAAAAGCAATTAGCTGGTAAAGCTGAGTTTAGTAACAAAATTGATTCAGCTAAGCACTGCGTTCTTTACTCATTTGCTGAGATTACCCAGCATCCTGACTTTGATATTACGACCTACCATAAAAAGTTTGTTGTTAATGTTGCCGACACCGAGTTTACAGCTATTAGTGTCCCAGGGGTGTTTAATCACGGTAGTTTAGATATGGGAACGAAAGTTCTACTCGAAAACGCACCGACAATTAAGCAAGGTAGGGTTCTCGACTTTGGCTGTGGCGCAGGTTTAATAGCAACCTTTTTAGGGCTGCATAATCCAGCACTTGAGTTTGTGTGTAGTGATGTAAGTGCACTGGCAACTTACGCAACACAGCAAACTCTAAAGCTTAACAGCATCAAAGGCGAAGCGATATTAAGTGACGGCCTTAAAAGCATTACCGGTAAGTTTGATTTAATTATTAGCAATCCACCTTTTCATACAGGTATTGCAACCGACTACACAGTAGCAGAAACATTTTTAGCAAATGCAAAACAGCATTTAACTAAAGTAGGAAAGCTGAATATTGTTGCTAACAGCTTTTTAAAATACCCGCCTATTTTAGAAACGCAATTTGAAAGCTACCAAACGGTATTTAAAAATAACAAGTTTGCCGTATATAGCAGCTAGTATTATTTTTAAAAATGCTTGAGTGCAAACGCGCTCAAGCTAACCTTCGCATAAATATAAGAATTAATTTAGCTTTTTTCCTTCATTTTCTCCCGTCTTTGCTAAACTAAAACTCTAAATAATCAAAATTAATTCAGGCGATAACGAAATAATGCCTAAAAAAGTTCATCAAAGTAGCATTCGCAAAGCACTCATAAATTTAATTATGCTTATTACAGCTATTTGCTTGTCGCTATCTATTTCGATATCTACTTATTTAAGCGTAAAAGAGCAAAAGCAATTAATCATTAATAAACTCGTCATACTTTCTGAAATTGTAGCTTTTGATGCTGGTAAATCAGTAGTTGAAGATGATAGAAAAACAGAAGAAAAACGCCTCAAGTCATTTGAAAATATCCCCCTTGTAAAAAACATACATATTTATTCAATAGAAAAAGCATCTCAAAAACCTGTTTTTTTTATTAGCTTTAATGCAAAAAAAACACCTCCAGTACCACTAAGAATAGACAGTGTTGATGAGCTAAAAGCGCCACGAATTACGAGCGATCATATTGAACTAACCCGCCCTATTTACGATAACGAAAAGTTGGTCGGTTATGTATACATGCGAGGGAGCCTCGAAAGTTTAGAGACCTATATTGAGAGAAAGATATTAATAGACGTGCTATTAACTCTATTAATTTTAATCGTTGTTTACTTTATTGCTATAAAAGTTCAACGACGTATAGCCAAGCCAATAGAGCAGTTAAGCATGCTATTGCAGGATGTATCTAAAAATCATAACTATGATGCACGCGCGCCAATAACCGATGTAAAAGAAATAACCGCTCTTTCAAATAGTTTAAATATCATGCTTACACGCACCAAAAAGCAACTTGAGCGCCACGAAAAAGATAAACAAGAAATAAAACAACTAAACCAAAGCCTTGAAGAAAAAGTAAACCAGCGAACAATCGCTCTCAGAGAAGCAAATCAAGAGCTTTTATCAACCCTTGAGCGAATGCATCAGTACCAAACGCAAATTGTTGAAAACGAAAAAATGGCATCGCTTGGGCAAATGGTTGCTGGGGTTGCCCATGAAGTGAATACACCAATAGGGCTAGGTATTACAGGCTCTACATTACTTCGAGATAAACTGGCAGATATACAGCAAAGCTTTGACGATAAAAAACTTACCTCAAGCCATCTAAAACGCTTTATAGATGAAGGTATTGAAAACTTAGACTTAATCTACCGCAACTTAAATCGTGCCGCAGACCTGATATCTAACTTTAAAAAAGTGGCCGTTATTCAAGATGACGGTGTTAATACCTATATTAATGTACATAAATTAATAAGTGATGTTTTAACATCGATTCAATCTGAACTACTGCCTAAAAAGCCTGTCGTTATTATTAACTGTCCGACCGACTTGGCTATTCATAGTAAGTCTGAACCTCTGCAACAAGTGTTTCAGCAGTTGCTTATGAACTCTGTGATTCATGGATTTATAGGTAAAGAAAATAATGAAATTCGCTTTGACGTAGAATTAGTAGGGAAAAAATTAACAATAGTTTATTCTGACAATGGTCAAGGTGTTGATAAAAACATTAAAAATAGAATTTTTGACCCGTTTGTAACTTCAAAGCGCGGACAAGGCGCAAGCGGCTTAGGCATGCACTTGGTCTACAACCTAGTAACACAAGCACTTGGCGGAAGAGTTATGTTTGATCTTGAAGAAAAACACGGTGCTCGCTTTATAATTACTATTCCTTAAATAAAGATCACTAAAAAGTGCATATATTTAAAATTTATCCTTGAATTAGCATTTAATGACCTCATTAATGAGGCATGTGATAAGCGCGTAACATTATTTAATTGCATTAAATAAATATTACCAAGCGATTTATGAACTTTTTTATCTTTGCTGTATCACATACATTGATGAAAGGTTAGAAAGTGATATAGTTTTGCTTTGAATTAGTCTGATTATTTTAAGTACCTTGTTTGATTGAATGATGTATCAATTATTAAAGGAAAATGGCTTCGACTTTATGATTCAAATAGCTACATCCACGTATATATCAATTAAACAGTAGTTTTTGCACTGCCCTTTTTAGTAGACTTTGGACACCCTACTGTTTTATTTTTATCCAATTTGTTTTTTCCTTGTTAACAAATGGGTATAATCCTATAATCTCTAGTAATCGGTTATAAATTCGTCACCGGTTTTTTTATAAATAAAATATTCCAAAAGGTTAATTAATAATGCAAACGCCAGTCATTCTAATCGTAGAAGATGAAGACGTAACTCGACTGAACCTAGTTAGTTTATTTGAAGCTGAAGGGTACAAAGTTATTGAAGCCATTGATGGCGATGATATGCATGACAAGCTTACAAATAACGATGACGTTAATCTTGTAGTTATGGATATCAACCTTCCTGGTAAAAACGGTCTTATTTTAGCCCGTGAATTACGCCAAAAGCGTAAAGTAGGTCTTATATTCCTAACGGGTCGTGACAACGATGTTGACCGTATTTTAGGTCTTGAAATTGGCGCAGATGACTACGTTACTAAGCCATTCAACCCGCGTGAATTAACTATTAGAGCTCGCAACCTTATTACTCGTACTGCTTTAGGCGGTGAAGAGTCAGCACTAGAAACAAATGGTGTTATTACGTTTAACGGTTGGGAACTTGATGAAAATAGCCGCTGTCTTACTTCTCCAAATGGCGATGCTAAACGTTTACCAAAAGGTGAGTACAGAGCACTTCGTTTAATGCTTGATTCTCCAGGTCGTATTTTTAGTCGTGAGCAATTAATCAAGCACATGACAGGCCGTGAGCTTCGCGCAAATGACCGTACTGTTGATGTTACTATTCGTCGCATTCGTAAGCATTTTGAAAGTGATAACTCAACGTCAGAGTTAATCAGCACCATCCATGGTGAAGGTTACCGTTTCATTGGTAAAATTGACGCTTAATTAGAGCTAATTAGTTTTACTCTAATTGCTGTAAAAATAAATGAAGGGCTTTTTGTCCTTCATTTATTTTATCTGCTAAAACATCTAACCACTGCTTTAACATTTCATCAGATTCATCAATCGCACCATGCTCCATTATTTTGGCATGAAGCTGCACATCATTTAAACCTACCGATCCAGCCGCACCTTTAAGTTTATGCGCTACTGATTCATACTCTTCTCTATCGCCGGTATTTAATGAGGTAAGTAATTCTTGCTGATATTGTGGACTTAGCTTTTCAAATAACTGACTACTGCGTCTAAATACAACTAAGCCCATCGAATTTACAAAGTCTTCTATTGTTTCAATATCTAATAAGTGTGCATCAATGCCCTCTAGCGCTTCTTCACTTACTTTTAGCTGTGGCTCTGTGCATTCACTTTGCTTAATGCCAAATAAGTCAGCCAGCATTTTATCAAGCTTAACTGTGTTAATTGGTTTAGCCAACGCACCTTGTATTGATATACCTTCAAGCTCTTTTTCAGCACTGCGTACATTGGCAGTTAAAGCAACAATAGGTAATTTATCGAAGTGGCTATCTGAGCGTATTTGCTTAGCAACCACGTCACCGTTTATATCTGGCAATTGCATATCGAGTAGTACTAAATCTAAGTCATCTTCGGTTTCGACAAACGAGAGCGCATCTTCACCGGTTTCAGCCCATAACACTTCATGCCCGCGTTGCTCTAATAGGTTTGTAGCAATTTCGGCGTTCAGAGGCACATCTTCTACTAGCAGAATATACAAACCACGGCCAACATAACTTTGCTCTGTTGGTGCAACACATAAACTAAGCGGTATTTGCACTGTAAAACAACTTCCTTCGCCTTCAGTACTATTTACCGTAATTATCCCTTTCATTGCACTTACAAGTGCCTTAGTTACAGCTAAACCAATACCGGAGCCTATCGCGTTAGTGCCTTTTAAATCCGGCGCTTTGTAATACATATCAAATATATGGGCAAGTTGCTCTGGTGGAATACCTTGACCGGTATCTAGTACCTTAATAACTAACCATGGGCCTTCTACGCGATTTTCTCTGCTGCATTCGAGTGTTACTTTGCCTTGCTGAGTAAACTTAACGGCGTTGTTAATTAAGTTCCAAACAACTTGGCGTAATCGAGTCGGGTCGAGCTGCGCGTAAACATCAAGTATGCCATTGCGCTTAATATCAAACTCAAGCTCTTTTTGCTCTGCTATTAAGCCTGCAAAATTAACTACATCGTTTATAAAGTCTGACACATTAATAGAATTGGTTGCTATATCGAGCTGATCTCTATCTATTTTATCTAAATCTATAATATCGTTAAAAATATTACCGAGTGTTTCAGCACTCGAAAAAATAGTATTGCCCCAACTACGCTGCTGCTTATTAAGCTCTGTGTCTAATAACATACGCGTTAAACCAACAATGCCATTTAAAGGAGTACGTAGTTCATGGCTCAGCGTAGCAATAAACTTACCTTTGTCTTTATAGGCAGTTTCGAGTGCTTGTGCTGCTTCTTTACGGCTAGTGATATCACGACCAAAACCCAGTAAACCAATGTAGTCACCGTCATCATTTATAAAAGGTAATTTACGCAGCTCAAACCAACGTGTTTCACCATTTACTTCATAACCTACATCTATAGTCAGCGCTTTATGGCTTTGCTCTACTTCTTTATCGGTTGCCAAAACTTCAGCTAAAAAATGACTCGGGAATATCTGCTCAACCGTTTTTCCTATTAACTCACTACTTGATTTTCCCATTACCTCTTCAAACATTTTATTACAGCCGGCAAATACACCGTTGTTATCGCGGTAATAAAATAGATCGGGAGATGAATCAACGATTGAGCGTTGCAACATACTTTGTTGGGCAAGTTCTTGTTGTGTTTTTTTACGCTCAGCAATTTCTCGGCGCAGCTCTTCAATAGCGCGATGCTTGGCATGAAATGCCATTTTACGCTCATCAATTTCAATATTTAAACGACTAATGTTGTCTTTTAAGGTTTGGTTTAAGAGCTTTTCCTGCTTGGTTGCGCTATCTAAATAAGCATACGAGGCATCTAATTGACGAATTGAATTAAGTAATACACTTATAATTAAAGGAGAAACCACAGCAGTAAAAAATACCACAGCCAAAATATCAACAAGGTGTAATTCGCCTATCGCAACATAATAAAACATGCTCGATAAAATAAGAGATACAGTTAAAAATAAAGTGTAACAAATAGCTGCGGTTTTAAATTCACCAAATCGCGTTATTGAGCTGGAAAGTACCCGAGCCCAAGGGCTCAAAGAATAATCGGTCATACGTAATTTTATCTCTTAGCTGTGTGCTTAAATATAAAGAAGGCAATGCGCATGTATAAACATACCATTTTCCCAGATTTTAGCATTTTTCTCCTACCACTACCCATGTTGTGCGATAAAAACAGAATTTTTCATGTTTGATTTTGCTCATCTCTTAAACTCATCATTTCAGCAATAAATTATTTAGTGTAAAATGCCCCGCTTTATTATCTCCAAAATACGAGTAGCGCACATGCAAACCAATATGCCAGATATAGCAGACACTGCACCCGCTTTACAAACAGGTAAATTAGACTGGGTTGGCATGGGCGAAATCGAACTGCCATTTATTTTTGAGTCACGAGACTTATCTCCAGTTACAGTAAATGCCAAAGCTCGTGCATTTGTAAATTTGCATAAAGAAGATGCCAAAGGCATTCATATGTCACGTCTATTTTTAGCACTTGACCTGCTTTCAACTGAGCAGCAAGTCAATCCGCAAACAATAGCGCAAGCACTCGATACCTTTATAACTAGCCACGAAGGGCTGAGCGATAAAGCACAAATTGAATTTAAATTTGAATTACCGCTACGCCGTAAATCACTATTAAGTGGTAAAGCAGGCTGGAAAAGCTACCCAGTTGTACTTACCAGTACAATTGAAAATAACATTATTAGCTACGAGCTAACCGTAGATGTTACCTATTCTTCAACATGCCCTTGCTCTGCAGCACTTGCACGCCAGCTTATACAAAACGCGTTTAACGAAAAGTTTAACCAAGAAACCTTAAGCCAAAAAGATGTGCACGAATGGCTAGGCACTACACAAGGCATAGTGGCTACACCTCACTCGCAGCGCTCTATTGCCAACGTAAAAGTAAAGCTTGATAGCAATATTCAAGAATTTGACGTAGTGACTCTAATAAACACCCTCGAAGCTGAACTTAAAACGCCTGTACAAGCGGCAGTAAAACGCGAAGACGAGCAAGAATTTGCCCGTTTAAATGGTCAAAATCTTATGTTTTGTGAAGATGCAGCGCGTAAAATTAAAGCTTTATTAGAAACAGATAATTACAGCGATTACTGGCTGCAAATAAACCATTATGAATCACTCCATGCACACGATGCTGTAGCTATTGCGGTTAAAGGTATTGAAGGTGGATACAAAGCTTAATAGCTACATAGTTTTAGCTTTTATAAACAGTTGGTAATTATTTTATAACTCATACTTTTTAGGCACGTAAATTGCTTTATTTGAGCAGTGTCAATTTGTTGTTATGGAGTTACCGTATGGAATTCGCTTTATTATTAATTCTAGTATTAGTTGTCGGGGCTTCTGTTGTTGCGTCAAAATTTAATGACGATGGCGGAAACCCGTATCCTTTTACCCGCAAGCAAACTGTTTTTACGCAGGTTGAAGGCGCTTTTCTAAATCTTCTCGAGCGTGCTGTAGGCGATCAATATAAAATTGTTAGTCGCGTTAAGCTAATTGACGTTATTGACTGTAAGCAAGGTCTTTCTATTAAATCTAAACGTGCTGCTTTAGCTAAAGCTAAAAATAAGCAACTCGACTTTGTATTAATCGATAAAGAAAAACTAACTATTGTTGCGGCCGTTGACCTAGTTAACAATGCCAATAAAGATGGCCACAAAGCTCAACGCGACTGGTTTGTAAACGGTGCACTAGAGTCTGCGGGCATTCCACATATTCGTATGAAAGTTAAATCGGGCTACCGTCCTTCTGAAGTACGCGATGCAATTATGTTTAAACTTGGTAAGCCTGCAGCAACACAAACGCAGCGCCCTGTTCGTAATCGCTCACATAAGCCAGCGGTACTTTCACCTTCTCAAGCCAAAGCACAAACAACTGCTTTAGCTGAAATTTAAAAACCAAATTAAATACTCTCCTAAAAAGTATTTAAAGCGAGCTCATAAACAAGCTCGCTTTTTTGTTTTTTATTGCTAACTTCACGTATAATCAAGTGATTCAAACTCAGGAATTAAACATTATGAATGTTGGTATTATTGGCGCAATGGAGCCAGAAGTTAAAATTTTACGTGAAGCGATGCAAAACCCACAAATTTTAACTAAAGCAGGTTTCACTTTTTATACTGGTGAATTGGCTGGTAACACAGTAACACTTGTACAATCTGGTATTGGTAAAGTAGCATCAACAATTGCAACTACCTTACTAATTGACAACTTCAAACCTGATTGCGTAATTAACACAGGCTCTGCCGGTGGATTCGATCCTTCTCTAAGTGTTGGCGACGTAGTAATTTCGTCAGAAGTACGTCATCACGATGTAGATGTTACTGCTTTTGGCTACGAAATTGGCCAAGTACCACAAATGCCAGCAGGCTTTACAGCTCACCCTAAATTAGTTGAAGCAGCACAGCAAACAATCGAACAAATCAGTGATGTTAAAACACTTGTTGGCTTAATTTGTACTGGTGACACATTTATGTGTGACCCTGTGCGTATTGATAAAGCACGCAGTGATTTTCCTACAATGCTTGCCGTTGAAATGGAAGGCGCTTCAATTGCACAAACGTGTTTTACGCTTAACACACCATTTGTTGTAATTCGCTCAATGTCTGATATAGCAGGTAAAGAGTCACCACAATCATTTGAAGAATACCTAGAAACAGCATCAATCAACTCATCTAAAATGGTTGTCGCACTTTTAGAAAAGCTAACTGCAGTGTCTCTGTAAATGCTTAGCAATATTGTTCAAAACCACTTGGACTTTATTGCCTTCATACTAGCGCTCCTTGCTGAGCGCTTTCTTCCCCTTATTAGCTGGTATCATCCTAATACAGCGTTAAATGCTGTTTTTAGTGCTATTGGCAAGCGCATATACAAAAGCAAAGAACCTAAAAGCTATCAATACTTGGCAGCTATACTCGCAAGCACGCTCATTTTAAGTGTCATTCTCATTATTGTAGTGTTACTACTCGAGTTTGCTTTTTACCCTGAATTACTCGCAGGTCTTATTTTATACTTATGCTTAGAAAGTAAGAGTATTGATAAAAAAGCACTTCGCATTGCAAAGCTAACTAAACAAAATCAAAAATCGACAGCACGCGAATTACTAAAACCACTGCTTGCCCGTGAAGTTAATAGGCTTTCATCTCCTGGTATTATTAAAGCATTAATTGAAAGCTTAATACTGCGCACTGCTCGATACTATTTCGTAGTTATATTTATATTTTTAGCCTTTGGCCCTATTGCTGCCCTCGCCTATCGATTGCTTACTTTAATACAACAAGCCTGGCGTAGTGATATATCCCCAAATAGCTACTTTTTAAAACCGCTTAAAACTCTCTTGTTTATTATTGAGTATATTCCAATGCGCTTACTCGCTTTAACTATTGCAGCAAGTAGAGCGAGCAAACAAAGCATGCACTACATAAAGCATTATGGCAGACATTTTTACCAAACAAATACAGGTTGGCTACTAAGCACATGCTCTGCATCACTTGGTGTGCAGCTGGGCGGGCCTGCAGTTTATTTGGGTACTCGCTTTAATAAAATGCGTATAGGTACTGATAGACTACCTACACCCGAGGATATACCTGTAATAATTAATAGATTAAATCAGGCGCGTGTATTTTGGTTGTTAGTAATTGTAAGTATTGAAATATTAAAAGTGATTTAGTGACTATTTAGTGACTACCTCGTAACTATTTACAGACCCCAAAATACGAGCACTAAAAAACCAGCCTAGGCTGGTTTTTTAGTTTTCAAACGGTATTTAAGCTACAGTGATGTTTGCAAACTTACGTTTACCTACTTGGTAAATAGCTGTTGTGCCTTTTGCTATTTCAAGTTTGGTGTCAGTGATTTTATCTTCACCGTTAAGTTTAACTGCACCTTGCTTAATCATACGCATTGCTTCTGACGTACTAACTACTAAATTTGCTTCTTTAAGCAAGTTAGCAATTAAAATAGTATCTTCTGCGATAGTGATTGTCAGCTCTGGGATTTCATCTGGTAACGCTTTTTTCTGAAAACGCTGAATAAAATCATCATGTGCACCTTGTGCATCAGCTTCACTATGAAAACGAGCAATTAACTCTTTAGCTAGTTCTATTTTAATATCGCGCGGGTTAGTACCTTGCTCAACACGTTCTTTTTGAGCTGCAATTTCTTCAATAGAAAGCGCGCTTAATAAATCGTAATAACGCCACATTAGCACATCACTAATTGACATTATTTTACCAAACATATCGTTTGGCGCATCAGTAATACCAATATAGTTACCAAGCGACTTAGACATTTTTTGAACGCCGTCAGTACCTTCAAGTAATGGCATCATTAATACTGTTTGCGGCTTTTGCCCTTCAACTTTTTGTAGCTCACGACCCATGAGCAAGTTAAAGCGCTGATCAGTACCGCCCAGTTCAACATCTGACTCTAGTGCAACCGAATCCCAACCTTGTACCAGTGGATATAAAAACTCATGAATTGCAATTGGTTGACCGCTGCCGTAACGCTTTTTAAAGTCATCACGTTCAAGCATGCGCGCTACTGTTTGGTTAGCAGCAAGTTTTATCATACCTGCAGCGCCTAACTTTTCCATCCAAGTAGAGTTAAATGCAACAGTGGTTTTAGCAGGATCTAGAATTTTGAATACTTGTTCTTTATATGTTTCGGCATTGGCTAGTACGTCTTCGCGAGTAAGTGGTTTACGCGTTACGTTTTTACCTGTTGGGTCGCCAATCATGCCAGTAAAGTCACCAATTAAGAAAATAACCTCATGACCTAAATCCTGAAAGGTTTTCATTTTATTAATTAGTACAGTGTGCCCTAAATGTAAATCAGGGGCTGTAGGATCAAAGCCAGCTTTTATTTTTAGCTTTTTGCCCGACTTTAGTTTTTCAACTAGTTCGTCTTCAATTAATATTTCTTCTGCACCGCGTTTTATCTCTGCTAGAGCGGTTTGTAAATCCACTTTGTGTTACTCCAAAATTCTGCCTACGAAGGGGCGGACTAGTTACTTGTAATCACGGTTTAATATAGGTTTAAACCGAATATATATGTAGCTAACATAACAAATTTCTACCTAATTAAAATAACTTTTTAAGTTATTAATGCAACTAAACAAAATGAATTGAGTCTTAGTTAGATAGGACGTTAAAAAAGGCTTCTTAACCCTGATTTTAGCGTAGTTTAAGGTTAGTTTAAATCTACAAAGCACTAGTATTCGTACATTATTAAGTATATCCTGCAATATTATGTATTTATTATCTTGACAGCAGAAAAAGGCACGTTATGGTTCACGTGGTTAACACTCTCCCAAAAAAACACAAATTGCTTATTTTAGGTTTAGTTTCTGCTATTGCCGGCTTGGCATTTCTTCCTTCTGAAAAAGCGACTGCTTCTAAAGACAATAATGCAGATGCATTAGAGATAGGCAAGCGCTATGAGTTACAAGTTAAAGTTGATGACAACGAAAAATTAACTGAGTTAAATTCAGAGCAAGCAGCAGAAAAGTTACCAGAATACGACTTTGTCGATCATAAAGTTAAAAATGGCGACAATTTAGCAATTATCTTCAAACGTGCTGGTTTTTCAGCTCAAACGCTCCATAAACTAATTAACACTAACGCAGAAACGCGCAAGCTAACTAAAATTCACCCCGGTGAAATACTTAGCTTTGCGACAGCTGAAGATGGCTCTTTGGCTCAACTGCGCTATGTGATTTCAAAAACCGATACTTTATTTGTTACCTTAAATGAAGAAGGTAACTACGATACAGCTATTGATAGTAAAGAAATTGAAACGCTAACCAAAACCGCTGGCGGCGAAATATCTAACAACTTTTGGACTTCAGCAATAGCTGCAGGTTTAAGCGAACGTCAAATAATGAACTTTGCTGACATATTTGGTTGGGATGTTGATTTTGCAAACGACATTCGTAAAGGCGATGTGTTTGGCTTAATTTATGAGTCTCATTATGTTGATGGCGAGTTTATTGGTACCGGTAAAATTATTGCCGCTGAATTTGTAAACCAAGGTCAGCGCTTTGCAGCGATTCGCCATACCGACGGCAATTTTTATACGCCTGAAGGGCGTAGCATGAAAAAAGCATTTTTACGTGCACCTGTAAGCTTTAAGTATATTAGTTCGAGCTTTAATCCTCGTCGCTTACACCCAGTTACTGGGCAAGTTAGAGCGCACCGTGGTATCGACTTTGCAGCACGCACTGGCACACCGGTGGTTGCATCAGGTAACGGTAAGGTAGTTAAAGCGGGTTACAGCAAGTACAACGGTAACTACGTATTTATTAGCCATGGCACACAATATGTAACTAAGTACTTACACCTAAATAAGAAACTAGTTAAAACGGGCCAAAAAGTTAAACAGGGCCAACAAATTGGTACTGTAGGTTCTACTGGTCGTGTTACTGGCGCGCATTTACACTATGAATTTTTAGTAAATGGCGTTCACCGTAATCCTAAAACAGTAAAACTTCCCAAATCAGAGCCATTACCTCGCTCAGAACTTGCTAAGTTTAAACCTATTGCAGATAACTTTATTGCCCAACTTGAGCGTAATCGCGAGCTACAGTTAGCACTTAAATAAAGTTTATTAATAAACATTAAAAAAGCCTTTGCAGGTTAAACCTGCAAAGGCTTTTTTGTATACGCTAAAAACCATTAGTACATTAGTACATAAATGAGCTGAATCACTAAGGACATCATCACTAATGGCCAAATATATTTGCTGTATTTGGTTGCACCGTTGAGCCCTATTTTACTTTGATATTTTTCAAGCAATGGAATAAGTATCGCTAGCGCGACAAACAAACCAATTAAAATAACGAATATATTCATATTAGTGCCCTACTTATGGTAGCTCATGGCCTTTAGCGCTTACATAAAGTGCATACCAATGCTCACGAGTTAGTTGTACGTTTACAGCATCACAAGAGGCTTTAATACGCTTGGCATTAGTTGTTCCAATAATCGGCTGAATAGATGCGGGATGGCGCAGTAACCATGCAATAACAATAGCCTCAGCAGACGTATCATAAAGTGCAGCCAGCTTATTAACTAAAAGACTCGTGTTTATATCAGCCTGCGATGCGTTTGATAAATCACTGCCGCTGTATAATCCTTGGCATAAACTGCCCCAGCTTTGAATTTGAATTTCAAAATGGCGACAGTACTCAATACTACCGGGCGTAAAATTAAGATCTTTACCGTCACTGTTACCGGCATATACACCTTCATCAACAAACTGATGTTTTTGTAAACTAGCCTCAATTTGATTAGCCACAATCGGCATATCAAGTGCATGCTGTAAAAAATTCATTTGATGTTGCTGCATATTCGATACGGCAAAATTGCGCACTTTACCGCTTTCTTTTAAGCAACTAAATATACGAGCAATTTCGTTAACTTCCATGAGTGGATCAGGACGATGTAGCATAAGTACGTCTAAATAGTCTGTATTTAATCGCTTCAAGGATGCTTCAACTGATTGCTCAATCCACTTTGATGAAAAATCATAGCGCTTTGGCCCTAAGTCATCTTCAAAACGAATCCCACACTTAGATTGAATATACATGTGCTCTCTAAGCTCTGGTCGCTCGCTTAATGCTTTACCAAAAACCTGCTCCGCTTTACCAAAAGTATAAATATCAGCATGGTCAAAAAAGTTAATGCCACCTTCAATAGCGTTATCTATGCATTCATGAGTTTGCTTAACATGTGCATCAGTGATTGCGTCTTTATTCCAACCGCCGCCCAGACCCATGCATCCGAATACAAGCTTACTAACATGAGGTAAGTGCTTTGCTAAAGGTGTGTGAAGCATGATAACTATCCTTAAAATTTTGAAGAGCTGTTACTGTAAACAAAAAGCGCTGAACAAGAAACTATTTAGCGATGAACAAATTAAGAACAAAAAAAAGCGCAGTAAACTGCGCTAAATCATTTATTAACTACCACGTTAATTATTAGCCAACAAGTGCTAATAAAATACCCGCAGCAACTGCACTACCAAGTACACCCGCTACGTTGGGTCCCATAGCATGCATAAGTAAAAAGTTATGTGGGTTGCTTTCAAGGCCAACTTTATTAACTACTCGTGCCGCCATTGGCACAGCCGATACACCTGCTGCCCCAATTAATGGGTTTATAGGTGTTTTAGATATGCGGTTAAGTCCTTTTGCCATAAATACGCCAGATGCCGTACCAATTGCAAAAGCCAGTGCGCCAAGCACTAAAATACCAATCGTCTCAACAGTTAAAAACTTATCTGCAGCAAGCTTTGAACCTACAGCTAAACCTAGAAATATAGTTGTAACATTGATGATTTCGTTTTGAGCACTGTTACTTAATCTATCAACAACACCCGACTCTCGCATTAAGTTACCTAAACAAAACATACCTACAAGCGGTATAGCAGCCGGTAAAAACATAGCCGTTAAACTAAGCACCATAAGAGGGAAAATAATCTTTTCCTTTTTAGATACTTTGCGAAGCTCTGGCATCTTAATTTTACGTTCTTCTGGGGTTGTTAACGCACGCATAATTGGCGGCTGAATAATTGGCACAAGTGCCATGTATGAGTATGCGGCTACCGCTATTGCACCAAGTAAATCAGGTGCCAGTTTTGACGCTAAAAATATTGCAGTCGGTCCATCTGCACCACCAATAATTGCAATAGCCGATGCGTCCTGTAGAGTAAACTCAAAACCTGGCACATAGTTAAGTAATATAGCGCCAAACAATGTAGCAAAAATACCAAACTGTGCAGCCGCACCTAATAACAACATACGTGGGTTTGCAATAAGCGCGCTAAAGTCGGTCAGCGCCCCTACTCCCATAAATATTAATAACGGAAAAATCCCCGTATCAATACCCACGTAATAAACGTAATACAAAAGCCCACCTGGGTCTGACAAACCTGCCACTGGTACATTTGTTAAAATTGCACCAAAACCAATTGGTAATAATAATAGTGGTTCAAAGCCTTTAGCTATCGCTAAAAACAGTAATAAACACCCTACCGCAATCATAATTAACGATGGGATTGTAAAGTTAGCAATGCCAGTAGCATTCCAGAGGTTTAAAATACCGTCCATCCTCTATTTGCTCCTAAGCTAATGCAATCATAGCGTCGCCGGTAGTTACGGCATCGCCTTCACCAACCAACACTTCGGCAATAGTTCCGGTATGCATTGCGCGTATTTCGGTTTCCATTTTCATGGCTTCCATAATAATCACTACATCACCTTCGTTAACAACTTGCCCAGCTTTTACCTTAATCTTAAAAATATTACCGGCTAAAGGGGCGTTAAGCGTTTCACCTGATGCAACTGAAGCAGACTGAGGAATGTGCTCAGAGTCTTTTAATGTTACTTCTTTTAGCTCACCACCTTGCGCCACTACTACGTCGTAAACTTTACCATCTACTTTTACGCTGTATTGCTCAGCTTTAACGCTGTTATTATTTGATCCCGATTTTGGTGCTGCCTTATTGCTCTTATCTTCAACGGTAGGAATAGGCTCAAATGCATCAGGGTTATTACGATTTTTAATAAATTTCAAACCAACCTGCGGAAATAATGCATAAGTTAGTACGTCATCAATTTGCTCATCAGCAAGTGTTAAACCTTGCTCTTGCGCTTCTTTTAATAATTCAGCTTCAAGCGTTGCAAGCTCTGGTGCAATGTTATCTGCAGGGCGACAAGTAATAACCTCTGCTCCATCAAGCACACGCTCTTGTAGCTCTTTATTCATTGGTGCTGGTGTTAAGCCATATTCACCTTTTAATACGCCAGCAGTTTCTTTAGTGATTGTTTTATAACGCTCACCGGTTAGCACGTTAAGTACTGCTTGAGTACCTACAATTTGCGACGTGGGTGTTACTAAAGGTAAAAAACCAAGATCTTCACGTACGCGTGGGATCTCAAGTAAAACTTCATTAAGCTTATCTGCCGCGCCTTGCTCTTTAAGTTGGTTTTCCATGTTTGTAAGCATGCCACCAGGTACTTGAGCTAGTAAAATACGACCATCAACCCCTTTTAAGCTACCTTCAAATGCCGCATATTTTTTACGTACATCTCTAAAGTAAGCAGCAATTTCTTCTAGATGGTTTAAATCAAGGTCGGTATCGCGCTCAGTTCCTTCAACTATCGATACAATAGTTTCAGTTGCTGTGTGTCCGTAAGTCATACTCATTGATGAAATAGCGGTATCAAGCATATCAATGCCTGCATCAATCGCTTTTTGATAAGTCGCAGTACTTAAACCAGTTGTAGCGTGGCACTGCATAGCAATAGGAACCGATACGGTTTCTTTAAGTGCTTTAATTAATTTTTCAGCATCATACGGCTTTAATAAACCCGCCATGTCTTTAATACAAATTGAGTGACAGCCTAAATCTTCTAATTGCTTAGCCAGAGTCAGCCACATATCAAGCGTATGAACAGGACTTACCGTGTACGAAATAGTACCTTGAGCATGCGCGCCTACTTTTATAGCCGCTTTAATCGCTGTTTCTAGGTTACGTACATCGTTCATTGCATCGAAAATACGAAATACGTCAACGCCATTTTTATGTGCGCGTTCTACAAACTTTTCAACTACATCATCAGCGTAATGGCGGTAGCCTAATAGGTTTTGACCGCGTAATAGCATTTGCTGTTTAGTATTAGGCATCGCTTTTTTAAGCGCACGAATACGCTCCCAAGGATCTTCGCCTAAATAACGAATACACGAATCAAATGTAGCACCGCCCCACGATTCAATAGACCAATAACCTGCATCATCTAGCTTGCTAGCAATAGGTAGCATATCGTCTAGGCGCATACGTGTTGCGAGCAATGATTGGTGCGCATCGCGTAATACCAATTCTGTTAATTTTAATTTAGCCATGTGTGTGCCCCTTATTTATTATTTGATTTGTACTGAGCAATGGCAGCACTAATAGCAGCGATGTGCTCATTAGGCACACCTTGAGATTTAAAAGACGGTGATTTAGCTGGTGATGCCTCTGGTTCGCTATAGCGCGTCACCAAATTAGACATAAGCGTTACTGCACCAATTAATATCGACAGAAATACAAACACCCCAACCATACCAGTTAGCATTAAGCTACCAGCCGTTGTGAGTAGAGCACCTATATCCATTTTTCTCCCCCTTGAAACCCATATCGAAAATAAAAAATCGATTTAATTAAATATTTATTCACTGGATAATAACAAAACTAGTCGCTTTGTCTACATCTTGTAAATTGGTAAAACCAATTAAACTATAAACAACATAACACTCAACAAATTTACATGCCATAACCCAGCAATCATGCGCCCTACAATACATACAGAAAATAACGACTATAGCTAATAGTTATATGGAAGTTGTTAATTAACTATTCAACTTAATAAAAATAACCGCCAAATTTTATAATAAGTACAAAAACACACATCAATTGTTAATTGGTCTTACCAAAAACATTATTTTTAGTGAATATTTACCGGTAACTTGTAACAGTGTGAATAACTTACATAACAAAGCGTAAAAATTACTAACTAACTAATAACTAAAAATACAGTTAAAAACCATAACTAGCTGATATAAAACAAAAATAAACTTTGGCATATAACTGGCATTAGTTATTGTGAGCAAATTTGATAACCAAGGAGAAAACAATGTTACGCTGGACAATTACATTTTTAGTTATTGCTTTAATCGCTGCAGTGTTAGGTTTTGGTGGCATCGCAGGTGCCGCAGCTGGTATAGCAAAAATTATATTTTTTATATTTTTAGTACTTTTAGTGATCTCATTAGTTTCAGGTGCACTACGTGGTAAATCACCCAGGTAGATAAAGCATTCAACTAACAAACACTAAAATTTAATTAATACTTACAAGGAATTACATTATGAATTCAACAACTGTAAAAGCAGCACTAATCGGTCTATTCGCAAGTTTCTTCATCATGGGTTGTGAAGACAATCATGCAGAAGACGCAGGCGAACGTATTGACGAAGCAGTAACTGACGTGCAAAACAAAGTAGAAGATGCATGTGAAAATGTTAAAGAAGGCGTAAACGCTGAAGAAACTAACTGTTAATTCTTCTTGTATCGCTAAAAAACGGCCTTAGGGCCGTTTTTTTGTGCCTGTAATAAAGTCACTGACTATAAAGCTGCTCATTTAGCGGTTAGCTTGTTAAAATAAAAAAAACGATATTTAAAGCAAGGCAATATGGCATTTACAACAACCTACACACTAGATAAACCTTACTTTTACGAGTGCTTTGATGAGTCACTCCCCTACAGTAAGCGCGCCAAACCTAAGTACTTTTTACTTGTACTCCTCGTTGCGCTTGGTTTATTTGGCATTTATGTTTTAAACGATCATTACTTAGGATCGTTTATGATCATGCTAGGTGTACTAGAGTGCGTCGCTTTTTACTATCGCAGACCTTGGTGGGTAACCAGACAAATGCTCAGCAGAGCGTCAGGCTCAGAGGTAACACTTACCTTTGATGAAGAAGGCATTAAATCGGCTAATCATTACAAAAGCTTTCAGCTAACTTGGCAAGACATAAGCGAAGTAATAGATACTCAGCAAGGTATTATTATTAAAAATAAAAGCGGAATGCAGTACATTTCAAAACAAATACTAACCCCAGAAACACTCGCTTTTATAAACAAAAAAGCCACTCAGTGAGTGGCTTTTTGACTAGTTGAGTTAATTACTCAACTACGTATACGTGTTGATTAAGCATTGCCCGGATTAGGGTTCGACTTTTCAGCTTGTATGCGCATGTAAATCTCTTCACGATGCACTGATACGTCTTTTGGTGCATTAACACCGATTCGAACTTGATTTCCTTTAACACCTAGAACAGTAACTGTTACTTCGTCACCAATCATTAGGGTTTCACCTACTCTACGAGTTAGTATTAGCATTCTCTTGCTCCCATGTTCCAATAAAAATTATAAGATTCCGCTTAAACATACTAATGAAAATTAGACTGAAAAGTAAGTAAAAACTCTCAATCTATCCATTTTCTGTTAAAAATGCTTTGTGTAATGCACGAACTGCCAACTCTAGGTACTTTTCATCTATTAAAACTGAAATTTTAATCTCAGAAGTCGAGACTAAAACCACATTAATATTTTCCTGCGCTAATGCATCAAAAAATAAACTTGCTACACCAGAATGCGATTTCATACCCATTCCAACAGCAGAAACTTTAGCTACCGTTGGTAATCCGCTTATATTTTGAGCACTGAGTTGAGCTTGATCTTCGCTCAATAATTCAAGTGCTTGCAGATAATCATTCGAGTGCACAGTAAAAGCATAGTCTATTTTTTCAAAGATATGATTAACTTGATTAATCATATCTATTTCGATGCCATTATCAGCAAAAAGTTTCAATATTTTTGAAAGATATTGCGTACCGCTTGGCACACCATCTACTTTAATTAAACATTCGTCACGATTAAACGCAATCCCCGATACCACCTTGCTTGGCATATCGTTCTCCTCAAAACTTATTAATGTGCCTTCATCAGGATTAAAACTAGAAAGCACCCTAAGTGGCACATTGTGTCTACCTGCAGCTTCTACCGAGCGAATATGCAAAACTTTTGCGCCTAAACTTGCCAGCTCTAGCATTTCGGCAAAAGTAACTTGGCTCATTCTGCGCGCGTTAGGTTCAACACGAGGATCTGTAGTATATACGCCGTCAACGTCTGTATAGATCTGGCATTCGTCGGCTTTTATAGCCGCTGCTATTTCTACAGCCGATGTATCGGTGCCGCCGCGTCCAAGCGTTGTAATATTGCCCTCAATATCACGTCCCTGAAACCCAGCAATAATAGCAATACGATTATGCTCAAGCTCATGCTTTAAGCGCGTAGCAGCAACCTCAGCAATACGAGCTTTACCAAACATGTTGTCGGTTAGAATATTGACTTGATCGGCTAATAAGCTTACAGCTGAATGACCACGTTTGATAATAGCCATAGCAAGCAGTGATACAGAAACCTGCTCTCCGGTGCTAATAAGTACATCTAGTTCACGGCTACTCGGGCGAGTATCAATTTGTTTGGCGAGGTTAATTAAGCGGTTGGTTTCTCCCGACATAGCCGAGAGCACCACAACCACTTGATGTCCTTGTTGCCTGGTTTTAACAACAAGGTCGGCGACTGCTTCAATTCGCTCTATTGAGCCGACCGAAGTGCCACCGAATTTTTGAACAATAAGCGCCACTTAGGCTTAAGTACGCTCAGTTAACCAAGCTGTAACGCTATCTAGTGCAGCAGCAAGGTTTTGTGGCTCACTACCACCAGCTTGTGCCATATCTGGACGACCGCCACCTTTACCACCTACTTGACCTGCCATATGGTTAACTAACTCACCGGCTTTTACTTTGCCTGTTAAGTCTTTCGTTACACCGGCAATTAGGCTTACTTTGTCGCCACTGGCAACACCCAGTGCAATAACACCTGAGCCAATCTTGTTTTTAAGGTCATCAACCATACCGCGAAGCGCTTTAGATTCAGTACCTTCAACGTTTGCTACAAGTAGCTTAACGCCATTAATTTCAACAATCGAATCAAGTAAAGACGCACCTGCTGCACTTGCTAGCTTATCGCTAAGTTGTGCAATTTGCTTTTCAAGACCTTTAGATTTTTCAAGCAACGCAGTTACTTTTTCAAGTACCGATGCGCTATCGCCTTTAACTAAAGCTGCAACATCGCTAAGTTGTTGCTCTTGCTCGCTAACGTACGCTACAGCATCTGCACCAGTTACCGCTTCAATTCGGCGAACACCTGCGGCAATGCCACTTTCAGATACAATTTTGAATAAACCAATATCGCCAGCGCGCTCAACGTGAGTACCACCACAAAGCTCAATAGAGTAGTCGCCAATAGTAACTACACGTACTTCGTCATCGTACTTTTCGCCAAACAATGCCATAGCACCTTTAGCTTTAGCATCATCAATAGCCATAAGCTCAGTATTAAGTGCAAAGTTACGACGAATTTCGTCATTAACTACACGCTCAATTTCACGTAGCTCATCTTTAGTAACCGCTTCAAAATGCGAAAAGTCAAAACGTAAACGATCTGGCTGAACAAGTGAGCCTTTTTGGCCTACATGGTCGCCTAATAATTGGCGTAGTGCTTCGTGTAAAATATGCGTAGCTGTGTGGTTTTTCTTAATGCTGTCGCGGCGCGTATCATCAATAGTGGCGTCAACTTTATCGTTAACACCAATACGACCTTGTACAGTACCGTGGTGAGCAAAAGCATTACCAAGCTTAGTGGTATTAGTAACATTAAATTCGCCACCAGCGACTGTAATAGCACCTGTGTCGCCCGTTTGACCGCCTGATTCAGCGTAAAACGGTGTGCGGTTAAGTACTACAATACCTTGTTGACCATCTTCTAATAACTGAACAGCTTCGCCACCGGCAAAAATCTCAACCACTGTCGCACTGTAGTGCGTACTGTCGTAACCTTTAAAGTCAGTGTGTTTATCTGATTTTAATTGGTCATTGTAATCAGCGCCAAACTTACCCGCTTGTTGCGCTGTTTTACGTTGTACAGCCATACACTCTTCAAAGCCTTGATGATCAATCGTCATCTGGCGCTCACGCGCAACATCGGCCGTTAAATCAGCTGGGAAACCGTACGTATCGTAAAGTTTAAATACTAAGTCGCCCGGTATAATATCGCCTTTAAGGTCGCTTAAGCTTTCTTCTAAAATAGCTAAGCCACGCTCAAGTGTTTTACCAAACTGCTCTTCTTCAATGCGTAATACTTTTTCAATAATTTCTTGTTGCTTAGCAAGCTCTGGGTACGCTTGACCCATTTGCTCAATTAACGCCGCAACTAATTTATAGAAAAACGAACCTTGTGCACCTAACTTGTTACCGTGGCGCACAGCACGACGAATAATACGGCGCAGTACATAACCACGGCCTTCGTTAGATGGCATAACACCGTCAGAGATTAAAAACGCACACGAACGAATATGATCGGCCACTACGCGTAGTGACTTGTCGTCCATGTCTTGTGCATTAGTAACACTTGCAGCAGCAGCAATTAAGCCTTGAAATAAATCGATTTCGTAGTTTGAATGCACGCCCTGCAAAATAGCAGAAATACGCTCAAGGCCCATTCCCGTATCAACAGATTGCTTAGGTAGAGGCAACATTGTACCGTCGCTTTGACGGTTGTATTGCATAAATACAAGGTTCCAAATTTCGATGAAACGGTCGCCGTCTTCCTCAGGAGAGCCCGGAGGCCCGCCCCAAATATGCTCGCCGTGATCATAAAATATTTCAGAACACGGACCACACGGGCCAGTATCGCCCATAGACCAAAAGTTGTCTGAGGTCGCAATACGAATAATACGATCCTCTGGTAAGCCAATTTCGTTAGCCCAGTAACCAAACGCTTCTTCATCATCATGATAAATAGTTACTAAAAGTTTTTCTTTAGGTAGGCTTACTACCTCAGTTAAAAACTCCCATGCAAACTTAATCGCGTCTTGCTTAAAGTAATCACCAAAGCTGAAGTTACCTAACATTTCAAAAAATGTATGGTGGCGAGCAGTGTAGCCTACGTTTTCTAAATCGTTATGCTTACCGCCAGCACGTACACAGCGCTGCGAGCTTGTCGCACGTGTATAAGGGCGGCTTTCTGCGCCTAAAAATACATCTTTAAATTGCACCATGCCGGCATTGTTAAATAACAACGTGGCATCGTTACCCGGTATAAGCGAGCTAGAAGGTACTATTTGATGTTGCTTGCTGGCAAAAAAGTCTAAAAACTGTTGCCTAATTTGTGCGGTAGTCATGTGCTGCATTTGAAAGTCTCACCTGTATTTACTGTGCTTGCATTGCAAAATTAATTTCATCGTAGCTAAAACCCCGATACATTAAGTAGCGCACGCGCTTAGCTTTATCTTTGTAATCGAGATCTGGCGGTGTATTTGAATATTTTTTATTGTACGCATCCTGCGCAAGCTCAAACCAATCTACTTCAAGCTCTTCAACTACCAATTCAAGTAGCGAACGATCAATCCCTTTGCCCATAGCTTCGCTTTGTATTCGCTTAAGCCCGTGGCATTTAAATATGTGTTTTCTTACAAAGCCTTCACAGTATCGCTGCTCGTTAATAAAATTATGCTTTTCGCACCAATCAAGCAGCGTTTCAATAAACTCTTCTGTGGCTTCTTTTTGCTGTAATTTGAGCGTTAACTCACGACGCGAATATTCTTGGCGCCCTAGTAACCAAAGTACATAGTTTTTTAGTTTTTGCTTTAATTTATCATCCATTAAGCGTCAAAACGCCCGCTTGTTTCACTACTAAGTGGCTTAACATTAATGTCGTCACTTGGTGGTACAACAGGCATAAAAATGGCTTGATAAGATACAAAAAAGCTAATGTAGCAAATCGGCATTAAAATCAACAGTGGTAAGAACGATAAGAACATCGAAAGCGCCATAAATAATGCGCAAATAAGGCCAAAAACGCCAAGTGGCAAAATGTTATGATAAAACACCATTAACGATTTTTTAAGCGCCGTTAAAATACGTGTTTCTTTACTAAAATAAACAAGCGGTACAGCGTAAGCAAACGCCGTTAAATAAATTAGCATTGCCATAAAAAACAAAATGACATTCGCGCCCGAAATACTCTCAAGCATTTGTTCAAGTGCTACATTTGGATCTAGTCCTGGTTGGCTCATAACAGCCACTGCATCGGCAAATAAGCCATTAGCAAGTAACGCCATTAAAATGCCCGCACCCATCTGATAAAGTGCTAAACGCAATAACCCTAAACGATTTCCCTTAGCCGTAAATGGCTTGAGAATATCGGCTAGCATAATTTTTCCGCCCTGCTGCTTACTAAGCACCGCTTGGTAAAACCCTGCGGTTAAAAATGGCGTAGCTAGTGCTGCTACTACTTGCAGCAGCGGTAAAAATAAAGACAGCAGCCCTACAATACCAATAAATAAATGCATAAAAATAAAGGTTGCTGGCTGGGTTTTAAAAATAAGCCATCCGGCTTTTAACCACTTTAGCCCTGCATCGGCTTTAAAAATTCGTAATTGTGTAGACATACTTGCTCTTAATTTAAAACGAAACACGCCAAGTATAACTTGGCGTGAGGGGGTATTAATAGACGAAACGTAATTAAATGATTAAGGTTTTTTAATTTTCTTAATATCTAACATATGCGCGCCATGTTTAATTTTTGTTTCTAGGTACGATTTATTACCCGCAACACCCGCTTTAATGTGCGCATGCGTGCCCACAACCGAGTCAACATTAATACCGGCATCTTTTAATGCGTTAAGCTTTTTAGGATTATTGGTCATTAATTTAACGTGGCTTAAATTAAGCGCATTAAGCATTAACACAGCATCCGAAAAATCACGTAAATCATCAGCAAAGCCTAAATGATTATTAGCTTCGTAGGTGTTCATACCTTGCGATTGCAGTACGTAAGCATCAATTTTGTTGTATAAACCAATGCCACGGCCTTCTTGGCGTAAATACAATAAAATACCGCCTTGCTCGTGCATCATTTCAATACATTCATTTAGCTGCTCGCCGCAATCACAACGCGATGAGTAAAATACATCGCCTGTTAAACACTCTGAATGCATACGAATAAGCGGTACATCTTGCTCTGTATCAGCGTTGTTAAACACCATAGCAATATGTTCTTTACCATCTTTTAAATCAGTAAATGAGATTATTTCTGCAGGGATATCACTATTTCTGCCAACATTAAGCTGGACTCTTGCTCTTACTTGCGCCACGACAAATCCAAATATTTAAATAACTACGACACGACAATAAAGTGATAATATCACAAAATAGGATAAATACACCGTAGTACAAGACTGTTTATGGCAAATATATGGCGACGACAGGCGTTATTTTCAATGATTGTTAAGCAATTAATAACCCGAATATTACAACTTCGCTTGTTTACTTTAATTTACCTAAAATAATGACAGGCCTTGATAGTTTTGGTAATTTTATGGGCTAATAAATAATAGGGATTATTATGAAGCACCAACAGATCGCCATATCAATAGGATTAAGCTTATTAGCCTTTGCTAACTACACTTTCGCAAACCAAGTAAATAGCATTCAAGTTGTATCTGCAAACGCCGAAGAAACTGACTCAGCATTCGTTGCAGCCAAAGAACAAGCTGAAAAAGAAGCACAACTTGCTTATCAAAAAGGGCTCGCTCTATATGGAGAAAATAGCAATGAAACGGCAAAGCTTGCTATTAACTACGCTAAAGCCATCAACAGTTATGTTGCAAAGAACCTTGTGGCTATAGGGTATGGTAATGAAGAGAAACGGTTTGATTTGTATTCACAGGCCCACCGTATTTTAGTTAAAAACTATGGCGAAAACTCAATAGAGACTATGGATACGCTACTAGCCAAAGCCACTCATACGAATAAATCAGATACCGCAGTCAAAAACTTTAAGCAACTCATTAAAATCGCTGAATTACAAAATGACCCTGGCCTTGTCGCTAATATGCAATTTGAAGCTGCAGAAACATTACTTTATGGGTTTAGCCATAGCGAATATTCTTTAGCGAAAAAATATGCTCAAGATGCAGATAAATATTACCAAGCCCAGCTACCTGATAATGCAGTAGAGCGTATAAAGTCTGACCTTTTAATGGTTTCATTTGAGAGTGGCCGTAAAGATTACGACAAAGCAACTAAAAGGCTAAACCGTATAGTTGGCTTATTTGATAAATATAAAAATTTAGATCAAAGCTTTGAGCTTAATGCGCATGTTGGCTTAGTTCAGCTATATGAAAAACAAGATGAAAGCGATAAAGCGACTAAACACGCCTTAGCCTTTGCTAAAAATACGCACTGGAAAAATACCTCAGAGCAAAATCCACTCTACATAACCGAGCCTATATACCCTCGCGGTGAAACTAAAAGTCATGTAATAGTTATATTAGAGATTACTGTTGATACCCATGGCTTTGTGAAAAATCCTAAGGTTATTAGTTCTGAAGGTTCTAAAGCGTTTGAAAAATCAGCGATAGCCGCTGTTAAAAAATGGCGTTACGCTCCAAAGTTTAAAAATGGAAAACCTGTAAATGCAACAACTCAAGCTGAACTGTATTTTGAACGCCTTTAAGTAGTTTTACCATTCAGTCAAAAATTATATTAATAAGAAACTGTTGTAATTACGTCAACCTAGTTTCAATTTAAAAGTTAATAGGGATTATTATGAAACGTCAGCAACTCGCTTTATTTATAGGCTTAAGTTTATCTGCTTTGAGCGCAACAACTTTAAGTACTACAGCACTCGCCAACCAAGCAAGCGATCCTCAAACGGTATTTAGCCAAGCATACCAAAGCTATTTAGCAGCAGTTAAAGCAGACAAAAACGTACAACAAACTGCCAAACTTGCTTACACATCAGGTAAAGCCGTTTACGGTAAAAGCGACGACAATACTGCCAACTTAGCTATTAATTACGCTAAAGCAATAAAAGGCTACGGCGATGAGCTAAACGAACAGCGTTTTGCACTCTATAACGAAGCCCATACTATTTTAGCTGCAAACCACGGTAAACTATCAATAGAAACAATTGATGCACTACTCGGCCAAGCTAACTACACAACATCAGCTTACAAAGCAGCTAACTTTTTAGAACAAGTAATAGATATAGCTAAAACACAAAATAAGCCTAAGTTTGTAGCCGACATGAAACTAGAAGCGGCATCACTGCTTGCTAAAAAGTTTAGCTCTAAAAAATATCGCGAAGCGAAAAACTACCTAGAAGAAGCCGACGAATACTACCGTGAAAATCTGCCTAGTAGCTCGGTAGAGCAAATTAAAGCTAATTTTTTAATAGCCGCATTTGCCGAAGGTAGTAAAAAATATAATCAGGCAATTGAGCGCTTAAACAACATAGTTACCGCGTTTGACGATAACTTAAAATACGATCACAGTGCTGAGCTAACCGCTCACTCTAAACTTGTAGGTCTGTACGAAAAACAAGGCAAAAGCGAAGAAGCAACTAAACATTGCCTCGCTATCGCTCAAATGGTGCCATGGAAAGAATCGCAAGAGCAAACACCACTCTATCGTGTTAATCCTAAATACCCAGTGCACAAAGCCAGATTTAGTACCGATGGTAGCGTTATTATGGAGTTTGAGGTAGACGCAGCTGGCTTTGTAAAAAACCCAAAAGTACTTAGCTCTGAAGGCGGCAGCGCATTTGAAAAGTCAGCCAAAGCAGCGCTTGAGCAATGGCGTTACGCGCCAAAGTTTGAAAATGGCAAACCCGTTAGCGCTATTTCTCAGGTACAACTCGACTTTAAAATTAACCGCCACTAAAAGCGGCTCATTAAAAAAGGCGCTTTATGCGCCTTTTTTAATACCAACTAATACAAATTCTACGTAGTTAAAATTCGTAACTTACGCTAATACCGCCATCGGCTCTTTTTTCGTTGCTGTCGCTTGCTTTACCATAGCCCACATCTAGCTCTAATCTAAAACCAGCGCTGTTCAATCCATTAAAGTTATAGCTGTACGTAAGCCCTATGCCGTTTGTTGTTTCTTCATCAAAAATTCCGCCAATTACACAACCTAGCGTATTAGCAAAGTCAGTTGCTACATCATTAGTTGAACTTTCACACTCTTGGTCTGTATCTCTTGCGCCAATTGCACCTACAAGCGCGCCAAAAGCATGTTTTTTATTATCGCTAACTGCTTGTTCAAAACCGGCTGAAAAACCATCATCAAGGCCTAGTTTATAGTTTGCATACCAGCGTTGTGTGTCGTCGTTAGCCGACAAAGACACTTCAGGAATAACTAAGTAAGGATAGCCACCCCCAATCGAAAAACTAACATCGTTAGCAAAAGTAGAACAAGAAGCGATAGATAAAGTGAGTAGTAATATTTTTATTTTCATAAAGTTCCCTTTGAGTAAGCATAAAATGTACTTACTTTAGGGACGCTGTGCAATACGACAAAAAGCTCGTTAAATTTAGCTTTAGTAATAAAATAGGGATTAAATTTTAGCGAGTATTTTATCGCTAGCCGCTTCTATTAAATCGAGCACATTTTCAAAGCCATCATCGCCGCCGTAATAAGGATCTGGAATAGCGCTTTGGGCTTGCTCGCCATATTCTAAAAATAGCGCCAGCTTATAGCGTAAATGCTCAGGGCATTGCGCTGTTAAATCAGCTAAATTTTGCGTATCGGCCGCTAAAATTAAATCAAATTCAGTAAAGTCGCTTGTGCGTACTTTACGTGAATAAATACCTTTAAAACTATAACCGCGCTTCTCCCCTGCAGCCATTGAGCGACTATCAGGCGTTTTACCTTCGTGGTAACCAATAGTCCCTGCCGAATCGACTTTAACGTTAACACCTAGCTTTTTAGCACGGGCTTTTAATACCGCCTCTGCGGTTGGCGAGCGGCAAATATTACCTAAACAAACTATGAGTACTTTTTTCATTAAGGCTCCTCTAACTAATTTAAAAACCTATGTTTTAAAACTGTTTTAAAATACTTTCTTCGTAATCTTCAACGTTAAGCATTACGTTATGTTGCGCTGCAACAGATTCAAGCTCAGCTTGTTTAATGGCTAAATCGTCCATAGTGATTAGGTTATCGTCTAACTGCCACAATAACCGAGAGCCCGCGTAGCTATAATGAATCGCTAATAACGCATCGGCATTACCTTCACGGCCAGCGGCTTTTAACTTAGCCATTTTACGGGTTATTTTATTAAGTGCTTTTTTAAGCTCCCACACATAAACAACTTCTGTCATAAACGTATGTGTACGATATTTATGAAGTAACCACGCAAGCCCAACGCTAGTAATAGCAACGCCTATTAAGTTCCAATGAAAGTGGCTACCACTTTCATCAGGAAATAAAGCAATCAGCGTTTGCGATATAGCCAAGCTGCCTACCGCCAAACCAATACCACATCCTGCAATAACACGGTTTAAATGTTTACGGTAACGCGCTTTATTTATTTCAATGAGTTGCATAACAGCCTAAAAAGTTAAGTTTTAATATTTGCGAATGGCTATTGTAACTAAACCCCACATTTTTTATAAAATTATTTCACCCCTTTTTGATTTGCCACCCGTTATAGCTTTGAAAATACCCTAATTGTAGTGGTCAATAAAATTTGGAGCGGCTTATGCACACACTTGAAGTACCTAACAACCCAGTATTTATTAAAACATCGACTGCCGTTATTGGCGGCGCCGCAATGACCTTTGCAGCTTTTGCGTTTATGCAATATTTAATAAGTGGCGAGCAACGCGCACCGGTTAAACCAGGGGGCGATATTATAGTAGAGATTTTTCACCTCCCTGAGGATTCAAAGCTAAGGCATATACAAAAAATACAGCCGCCACCGCCAATGCCTAAAGTGCCGCAAAAAGCTCCACCGCTTGATACATCAGCCGATCCTGTGCTGGCAATTAGCGACTTTACGCCGATTACAATTGACGATTTTGGTGGCGACATTAACAACACCATTAATCGCCCAACAGGGGATGCAACACCCATAGTGCGCATAAACCCTAAATACCCAACCACAGCAGCGCGCGATGGTATTGAAGGTTGGGTGCAACTAAGTTTTAGTATTTCGCCAACGGGGGAAGTAATCGACCCAGTAGTTATTAACGCCGAGCCAAAACGTACCTTTGATCGCGAAGCAATAAGAGCAATTAAACGCTGGAAATATCGCCCCAAAGTAATTGAAGGTGTGGCACAATTACAAACAGGTCAAACCGTACAACTCGACTTCAAATTACAACAATAAAAGCGATGAGCCTATGCTACTAAGTATTAAGTCATGGTTATTTGAAACGCCAAGCAAGGACTGCATGGCAAGTTACGCAAAAAGTGGCGACAATCGTTACTTGGAGCAGCTTATTGCCCTCTACAGTAACGACTTATACCACTACCTTGTTACTCAATCTAATACGCATTTAGCATACGACGTAAGCCAACAAACATGGCTAAAAGTAATCGAAAAACGCCACCTTTACCAAGCGCAAACCACACCCAAAGCGTGGCTGTTTAAACTTGCCCGCAACACACTCATTGACGAATACCGCAGGCAACAACACTTTGTAGAGCTTGACGAAAACACGCATTTAGCAGCACAAAATGATAAAAGCGAAAGCGACTTAAATAGCAGTGACTTAACTAGTGGAGACTCGCATATAGGCAGCTCAAACATAAGCTATGACGCGTTCGACGCCGCCCTAAAACAACTCAGCTTTGTACAACGCGAAGCCATTACTTTACAACAAGAAGGCTTTTCGCTCACCGACATAGAACTTATAACGCAGAGCAGCCTTGAGACTATTAAGACAAGGCTGCGCTATGCCAAGCAAAACCTTAAACGTTTATTAGGAGCAAACAATGAACAAGCCTGATGAGCCGCTTGATCAAAAGCTCACACAACACTACAAAGAGCGAAAAGCGCGCACTACACTTACAAGCGATCAGAAAAAAGCGTTACTTAATAAAGCCACCCACACTAAGCCTAAAAAGATCGGCTTTACGCTACAGCTAACCAGCCTAGCCTGCGCACTCGGTGTGTTCGCCTTTATTGTGTTTGATAATAACAACGTAATAAATACAGAGCCTAAAACCGTACTTAACAGCGTATTTAACACTATAGACATTCACGACTATTCAATTATTAAAACACACGAAATAAACCAAGCTGGTAGCTACGCAAGCTCTATCACAGAACAAAAACACGCACTCGACAGCCAATTAGCTAACGATTTACGCCGCCACCAACAGCGCCATATAGAATACGGCACTCTAGTGAAGGTAGATAACGACTGGTACATAGCCAGCTGTAATGACGAGGTACTCGTACAAATTAAGCATTCGCTGTTGAGTGATTTAAAAGGTAAACACGCGGTTGAAAGTGGTCTAAATACGGGTGATATGTTAGCTATGGCGCATAACGGCAAAGGGCAGATTATTGCACTTAAACATGCGGGAGCTGGGGTTAGGCGGTGTAGGGCTTAGACCCATAAGATACTAGTTAATTTTTATATTTAAAGTTGTACTCCATATATTTAAGCTAACTTCTCATGTCATCGCCCTAGTATTAGGTCTATCATGGATAACTAAGGGTCAAAGAATAAGGAAATAAAATTGTCTAAGATTTGTATTCACAATAATTGTGCACTGGATGCTAAATATCACGATAAATGCTCTCTTCATTGTAACAAAGGTGATTATGCAACTGATCGAATGAGCGAAAAACTTTCAGATTTCTACGAAGATTTAAGAAGACTTATTCTGAATGAGGCTTTTAGTGAATCCAAAGTGCCAGCTCATGAAAGAGTCGAAGTTCTAAAACAAATGATAATCCATCTAAAAGATATTCAGTTTCCAGATAGAGATCCAAGAGACGCATTTGATTATTTTGAGCTCTTCAAAATGCTCAAAGGACTACATTTTGATAATTCGACGATAAGTTTTGACAGTTTAAACTTACCTGACATTCAGCTTTTTTTCCAAGACTGTATATTTAAAAACACATGGTACATTTATCCATTTTCAATCATTGAAGATATTAGTTATCAAACACTTTTTCAAAACTGTACCTTTCAAAGAGAAGTTACAAGCTCACTAATGGAAGACTCAAGGAGTACTCTTCAATTAGAAAACCACATATTTAATGACTGTATCTTTAATAAGCATCTATCACTATTTAGAGGTACTTACAAAAAAAATATTTTCAATAATACTGATAGATATATCCAAAAAATACCTGAGTTAAATTTAGTGAATTGTGAGTTTGAGGGAGAATTATCTCTTAATAAAAGTGAGGTAGGCACATTAAAAATTTACGGTATAGTATTTAAAGGAAAAGTTGAGCTTAAAGAGTGTGTTATTAAATATACTCTGATATCTAATGTTAACTTCAAGTCATTATTCGATGCTTACAAAACAAAATTTAACCATTTTAAGATGAATCAAAGTATTTTTGATGACTTTTCGGGCTTTGAAAAATGTGAATTTGGTTGCATCGATAATACATGTCTAGAAAAAATTGAATTTGAATATGTTACGTTTCTTAATTTTACTAATTTTAGAAAAGCTAAATTTTATAATGGGTTAGATTTTGAACATACCAATTTAAAGGAGTCACCAAATTTTTTAAATGCAGAAATAAATTACAAAAATACAAACAGAGAAACCTTCAGAATCATAAAGCATTCATTCGATAAGATAGGGAATCAAATTGAAGCTAATAAGTACTTCGCTTTAGAAATGAAAAAGTACAAGGAGGAGCTCAAAGCTAAAAAGGGGTTGTCAGCCGAAAAAGCTGTCCTATGGCTGAATGAAAGTATATCAAATTTTGGTTCGAGTATATTTACTCCACTATTTTTAATGGTGATGACATCAGTTATTTATTATTTTTCTATTTTAGGTTATGAAAATAATTACTTGTATAAAATATATGAACCTTTAAATGAATACATAATTTGCATTGCGAATATTGGTAACACCTTTGCCAAAGGAATACCACCATATGGTAGATTTTTAAAAGAGGGGATGGAGTTCGTAACTTTGATTTACCATATTTTATTTTTAACTTTTACTTGGCATTTTTTAGTGGCTGTAAAACGATGTACTAAAAGATAGGCGTATAGCCGAAACAAAAAAGCCTGCAATAAGCAGGCTTTTGAGTACTGAATGTTTATAAAACAATAATTCTTGTAATAAAGTAAGCAAAAAATAAGACTAACGCCCAACGCGCCAGCAAGCTAAGCGCCTACAACAAACACTACATATAACTAGCTTTGGGTGTGCTCATTGCATTGGCGATCCGTTGGGTTTCGTGTCACTCAACCCAACCTACGTCCGCTATAAACGTGAGCCTAGCGCTAAACAAATTATTGTTAATGATTACTGCTTTAAAAGTCGCTTTTCTGGATTATTTAAGTACTTTAAGCCAATGGTAACTATGCGTGTATGTACCATTGTTATAACGCGTATTTGCACATTGCCAATAACAACAATATCGCCTTTACTGACTTCTCCTGAAAGCTTTTGGTTAATCACTTCTTCCAAGCTTATCTCTTCTGGGGCGTCTATTTGCATGTGATAAGAGTAAAATATATCGCCTACCAACGTTACCCCTTTCACTTTAAGTTCGTTGTGCGCTAAATGGCTATCTTGATGGTTTGTTTTATCGGTTGCTGTAAAAACTAAATCAACAAAAGGTCTGTTATCTGGTTTTAAAACAACAAATAAGTGGTCATTTGCTTTTAACTTAGTTGAACCTCGTGGCGGTATGATTGACGGACCCCGCGTGATCATAGCAACAACCACACTCTCAGGAAGTGCCGCATGTGACAAGCTGCGCCCAGAAACCCGAGAAACATCACTTAAGGTGTATTCTACAATTTCTATATCAATATCGTTCAGGGCTGTGATTTCGAGCGTTGCAGCAGCCAAATCAGGTGGCGGCTCTACTAAATTTAGTTTTTTAGCCATCCAAGGCATTGTTGAGCCCTGCAACGTGGCTGAAATTAACACCACGAAAAAAACAACGTTAAAAATAAGTTCAGCCCCTGAAAGGCCAAATAGTAATGGGAATATAGCTAAAATAATGGGTACTGAGCCTCTAAGGCCAACCCAAGATACAAATAAGGTTTCGCGATTATTAAAGCCAAACAGTTTTAAAATAGGCGCTACAGCTAATGGGCGAGCAACAAAAATGAGTGCCAGTGCAATAAGCAGTCCTTCTAACCATACATCAACCAACGACGATGGGTTTATAAGGAGTCCTAATACAACAAACATGGTTATTTGCCCAAGCCATGCTAAGCCGTCATGAAAAAGAAAAATACCGCGTTTATATACAAATTTACTGTTACCTAAAATCACGCCTGTTATAAATACAGCTAAAAACCCACTGCCGCCGAGCGTTGCAGAAAGGCCAAAAGAAAGCAGTCCAAATGCAGTTACCATCACTAAATACAAACCCGATGCATTTAGTTTAATTCGATTAATAAACCAAACCGATACCTTACCAATTAAAAGACCACAAATAGCGCCAACACCCATTTGTTGAGCAAATAACTGTAGTAAATCCAGCCCTATTGGCATGTCGTTAACGAGCATTTCTAACAAACCAACCGTTAGAAAAATAGCCATTGGATCGTTCGAGGCACTTTCTATTTCAAGCGTAGATTTAAGCTTTTTGTTTAAGTGAATACCCGCACTTCGTAAAAGCGCAAACACTGCTGCAGCATCTGTAGAGCCAACAATAGCGCCCAGTAAAACACCTTGTAATATGGGCAGGTCTAAAATATAAGTGGCCACAAGGCCTGTAATTACAGCGGTAAATAACACCCCGACGGTTGCTAAAGCAGACGCGGGTTTCCACACTTGTTTAATTGAACTGGTAGGCGTTTGTAAGCCGCCATCAAATAGAATAATGGCAAGCGCAAGAGTACCCAGAGCATGTGCAGCCTCTGCGTTGTCGAATGAAATACCTGCAATACCGTCTTCACCTGCGAGCATGCCTACAAGTAAAAATAGCACCAGCACAGGTAAGCCAACACGTGCAGATAACTTGCTCGAGATCACTCCTAGTAAAATTAATATGGCACTAACGAGAATGATATTATCAATTGCAAACATAGTGTGGATTTACAGCCTTATATGAGTTGAAAAGTAAGAATTTATAGCTATTAAAAAGCTTAAAGCTCATGCTATACAATAACCTAAAAAATATAAATACGGGTAATTAAGTCTATAATTAAATAGTTTTTCTAATAATTATAGAGCCTTTGAGTTTGGTATTGCTTGGCTCTATCTTAATTAGCTTTATTTATTTTGAAAACAAAAAAGCCTGCGACTAAGCAGGCTTTTGAGTATTTAAATAATCAAATTTTATAAAACAATAATGCTTGTTACTAAGTAAGCTAAAAACGTAAGGCCACCACCAAATAAGGCATACGGTAGCTGCGTTTTAACGTGGGTGAGTAAGTCACACCCCGATGCAATAGCCGATACAGCACTGGTGTCGGATATAGGCGAGCAGTGGTCGCCAAATATACCACCACCCAAAATAGCACCTACCACAAGCGACGGTGGTAAACCTAGCGCTTGAATAAGTGGCACACCAATTGGAATTAATATAGCAAACGTACCCCACGATGTACCTGTAGTAAACGACATAACCGCGCCGGTTAAAAACAGCACCGGTACTATTAGGTAAATAGGTAAGTAGTCGCCAACAAGTGACGCTACAAATACGCCAGTACCAAGCTCTTTTAAGCTTGCGCCAAGTGTAAGCGAAAGCAGTACAATAGCGACTAGCGGCATTAATTCGCCCATACCTTTAAAACCGGTATCAACTAATTGATGGTGCGTAAATTTACGAGAACCAATCATTAAAAAGTAAGCGACAACAATGGCTAAAACCGTTGCGTACAATACTGACTTAGAGCCACTACCCTCTGCCAACACACCATTACCGGTGTAATACATAAAGCCAACCATGCTGGTAATGAGCGTAATAAGCGGGATTAACATGTAACGCGCTTTAGAGGCTTTTATTTCATCTTTTAAGTCGGTTGTTTGAAGCTCTAGTTTTTCTTCGGCTTCTTTCATTGGGCCATGCACTTTATCAAACGCGATTGTGTAAAAAACAATAACAAGGGTGATTATGGCGTAAAAGTTATACCCTACGCTGCCCCACAATACCGATACAGCCGACTCACCTAGCTCGTAGTTACCTAACAAACCAAGTACAAATGCGCCCCAGCCGTTAAGTAGTATTAAAATACACACTGGCGCACTGGTGCTGTCAATAATGTACGCTAGACGCGCTCGGCTCATTTTAAATTTGTCGAACAAACCACGCGATAAAATACCCGAGGTAAGTACGCTCAGGTTAGATTCTATAAACACCGCAATGCCGGTAAACATGGTTAAAAAGCCCACTTGGCGCTTACTTTTTGCAATGCCTTTGTTCATTAGCATATTAACAGTTGCTGCAACGCCGCCAGATTCGCGAATGTAGGCAAGCAGTGCACCAATTAAAATACTAAATATTAATATGCGTGTATTACCTGGCGAGCTGGCAACCGAAATAATACGTTCAATGGTATTTAAAAAAGTATCAAACAAGCTATTACCTTCGCCCTGAAAGGCGAGTAAAAACTCAGAAGAAGCAACAGCAACAAGTAGCGCCATAATCACTTCTTTTCGCCAAAACACGATAGCAATCGCAATTAGCGGCGGTAAAATAGAATACCAATGCATAAAAAGTTAACCTTAATTATTAGCGAGTAAACCTCGCTTTGTACGCGTTTTAACGCTTATTTGTTAAGCCTAACAACATAAACCGGCTTAGTTTTATAGACCGCTTAGCTTAATGGATTGGCTTACTCAAGTCACCTGTAAATAAATCACTTAAGGTGGCACAGTTAGTACGTTTTAACCTATACGATAGCTTATTGATTTAGTAACGCTTCATAAATAAGCGACACTACCGATCCGTACTGTGCGGTTTCAAATTGTTTGCCTGTAAATTCGTAACGTTTTAGCGAGCCTTTAATTGCACTATGGCGAGCATTGGTAAGTAAAACAATAGCCAAGTCGTAAGCGGGGTCAATTACGGTCACTGTACCCGTCCAACCTGTGTGGCCATAAGCCTGCGCGCTTGCATAAGGGCCAAAGTGCCAGCGCCTTGCTTGGTTATTACCGGCAAGCCTAAAACCAAGCCCGTAGGTTTCATCGCTTGATTGCGGCGTTAAAAATTGCGCTAAGGCGCTTGCACTAAATAATTGTTGGTCGCCGTAGCCACCATTATTTAATAATAGCTGGCAAAGCACTGCTAAGTCGTGAGCGTTACTAAATAGCCCCGCATGCCCTGCTACACCATCAAGAGAATAGTAAGCGCGCTCGTCGTGCACTTGGCCTTGTAAAACCCCAGTTCGAACATTATCAAACTTAATGCGCCCGTCTCGCGTGTTGCCGCTAAGCTCGGTGGCTGCAAATTGCTGCGGCTTAAAGCCTTTTTTAAGTGGATTAAATAACGTGTTAGTTAATTTTAGTGGCGCGTACACTTGCTGCTCTAGGTATTCGTCAAGGGGCTGCCCTGTAATGCGCTCAATTAGTACGCCTAAAATCATGTAATCAATATCTGAGTAAATAGGCTGCCCAGATGATTTACTGCTAAAAGGCACGCTGGTAAGTAATAGCTGCTTGGTGGTTTTACTGTTTTGCGAATAAAACGCGTCGCCGTAGCTGCCATCTTTACGATGAAAGTCAAATACTGGCGGGTATCCGGCGCTGTGTGTGAGTAAGTCTTTTACTGTGCGCTTTGCTCGCCCTTCGCCTTTATATTCGCTTAGGTAGCTTTGCACGGGTTTATTAATATTCAATAACCCTTCGCTTACTAATTTCATAAGTGCAAAGTTGGTGGCAAATATTTTGGTGTTTGAGGCAAGATCAAACAAGGTATTAGTTTGCATTGGCTCTGGGCGAAGTAGCATTAAATCACTTTGCTGATATTGCTTTGCATCGCCATAGGCAGTTAATTTTATTAGCTCACCATTTTTAACAACGGCCAACACAGCCCCAGGAAAACCCGCTTTTACATCGCGTTCAATTAATGCATCTACTTCACTAAAATCTATGTGCTTTATTGGCTCATCGCTTAAAGTAGGAAATGCAAAACGTAGCGTTAAACTTGCGCCAACAGGGAGAATATTTTCAACTTTAAAAGTATTAACACCGTTGTGAGTATTTTTTGCCAAACTGTAATTGTATAGAGTGTTGGCGCTCAGTTGGCTAACGTCGAGCTTTTGATTATTAATATAAATATCGGCGCTTTGTGCGTTGTGGTTTTGTATTAATAATTGCCCGCGCCCTTTGTAAGCTTTAAACGTTCCTCGGTTATTTACATAAAACCGGCTACTTGGATTGACCTCAGGAAACGTTACAACCACTTGTGCATTAGGCAGCTCTACAAGTTGGCTCTTTGTAAGTGGTAGCACCGAGCTAATAGGCTCAGGTGGTGTACTACAACCCACAATAATAAAGCTTAACGCCGCTATAAATGCTTTTTTTATATAACCATTCCTTTGACTTTTTAAAGCGATAAACATGCTTAGCCCTTATTTATATAACAAGTAAGGCGCTCTTTGCGCTTTAAATTGCGCAAGCCCCGTCTGCCAGCTTTGTTTTATTTGCGCCTCTGATTGCCCTGCTTCAATAGCTAAGCGCAATTTATTAGTACCCGCTAGTTTATCCATAAAGTCAGCGCGTTCAAAAAACGAGATGTTGTTTTTACTAAGCTCCGTGTACGCATTTATTAAGTAAGTTAAATTTAGGCCTGTGGTATTTGCTTGTCTTAAATCGAGCCCTTGCACGGCTTGGTTTTTAAATTTAGGGTTTAAAGCAGCGCCTTTAATTGCGCGCGGTGTAAAATTAAAATCACCTAATGCAACTGGCGAATAGCCAATTACTTGAAATGCAAAGTAGGTGCCTCTACCAATGCTGATAGGCGTTGCTTCAAAAAAGCAAAGTGATGGATAAAGCGCAATGGCTTGATCGTTAGGTAAGTTAGGGCTGGGTTTTACAGGCAAGCTGTAAGTACTTTTGCGAGTGTAATGATCAACAGGGATCACGGTTAATTTTAAATCGGGCGCTTTATTGATCCAGCCCTCGCCCTTGATCATTTTGGCAAGTTCGCCAACGGTCATGCCGTGTAACACAGGAATTGGGTGCATGCCTACAAACGATTTAAATTGTGGCTCTAATATTGGCCCATCAACGTAGGCAATATTTGGATTGGGTCTGTCGAGTACTAAAAATTCCATCCCCTGCTCTGCTGCGGCTTCCATCATGTAGTGCATAGAGCTTATGTAGGTATAAAAGCGCACTCCCACATCTTGAATATCAAAAATAATGACATCAACATCGGCTAAAGCAGCTCGGCTTGGTTTTTTATTTTTACCATAAATAGAAATAAGCGGAATACCGGTTTTGCTATCAACGGCATTTTTTACATGCGCGCCCGCATCGTGATCGCCGCGAAAGCCATGCTCAGGTGCAAAAATTTTAGTTATATTAATATTTTTAGTCAGCAGAGCATCTACTAAGTGAGCTTGCCCTACCGTTGATGTTTGATTAACTACGAGCCCTATACGTTTATTTTTTAACTGCGGTAAATATTTAGCATATTGCTGCGCACCTACCACAAGTGAGTTATTAGCTTCGTTGGCTTGTGCGCTGGAAATAAAAATAGCGCTAAAAATAAAAAATAACGTAATAAATAGGGTTTTAAACATACTGCAATATCCTTTTAAACAAGGCGTTTAAAATAACATAGGTAATATTAAAGAGCAGCTTTAGAAAAGGGTTAAGTGGGCTTGAGCAGATACAGTGATTAGAAGCTGGCGCTTCTCACGCGAGCAAGCTCTGCGGCTACAACGGATAAATAAAACTCGGAGTTTAGATTTAAAGATTAGAGCTAGTTTTACTTGAAAATACCACCTCCCATTTTAAGCTTAAAGACCGTATTTAACCTTCTTAGAGCTAAACGCTTCTAGTTATTTAATTTCTTGGTCAATGAACCACTTAAAGATCTATTACACAAAGAGAAGTAAATGAGAAGACATAAGCCCGGGTTTATTAGTTTAACTTAGCTTTATTACTACCTCTAAAAGCGCAGCGCCTCTTAAACTCTTTGTGAATAAATCACTTATTTCTGGCGTTGCCAACAAATAAAATCTTATAAATTATATTTTTGAGGGGGGAATAGAAGCTGGCGCTTCTCACGCGAGCAAGCTCAGCGTCTACAACGAATGAATAAGCTCGGAGTTTGGATTTAAAGATTAGGGCTGGTTTTACTTTAAAATACCACCTCTCATTTTAAGCTTAAAGACCGTATTTAACCTTCTTAGAGCTAAACGCTTCTAGTTATCTGATTTATTGGCCAATGAACCACTTAAAGATCTATTACACAAAGAGAAGCGAAAGAGAAGTAAATGAGAAGACATAAGCCCGGGTTTATTAGTTTAGCTTAGCTTTATTACTACCTCTAAAAGCGCAGCGCCTCTTAACCTCTTTGTGAATAAATTACTTATTTCTGGCGTTGCCAACGAATAAAATCTTATAAATTATACTTTGAGGGGGATTAGAAGCTGGCGCTTCTCACGCGAGCAAGCTCAGCGTCTACAACGGATAAATAAACTCGGAGTTTAGATTTAAGGATTAGGGCTGGTTTTACTTGTAGGCGTACAGCTTGCTGACGCGACGAGCGAAGCTCGTAAATAAAGTATCAGTTATATCGGTGGTAAGTGATTAGAAGCTTCCGCTTCTCACGCGAGCAAGCTCTGCGGCTACAGGAGTGGTAGTATACATTTCACTTTATTTTAGGCACAAAAAAACCGACTTAATGTCGGCTTGTTTATGAAAGTGGTGGGCGCAGGAGGATTCGAACCTCCGACCGCTCGGTTCGTAGCCGAGTACTCTATCCAGCTGAGCTATGCACCCACTTTCATAGATTGCTTATTTAAACTCTAAGCAGAGCGTATAAATTCAGACATAAAAAAACCGATTTCCATCGGTTTATTTTTCTTACACTTAAAAGTGTATGAAAACATGAAAGTGGTGGGCGCAGGAGGATTCGAACCTCCGACCGCTCGGTTCGTAGCCGAGTACTCTATCCAGCTGAGCTATGCACCCACTTTCATTTTTACTATTACTTGTTTTTACTCTAAGTGAGAGTCTATAAAGTGGTGGGCGCAGGAGGATTCGAACCTCCGACCGCTCGGTTCGTAGCCGAGTACTCTATCCAGCTGAGCTATGCACCCACTTTATAGTTTACTTATTTTAACTCTAAGTAGAGCTTTTGCTTATTTAGACTCTAAGCAGAGTTATTAAAGTATGGTGGGCGCAGGAGGATTCGAACCTCCGACCGCTCGGTTCGTAGCCGAGTACTCTATCCAGCTGAGCTATGCACCCATACTTTAAAACTTTACAAAACACGCCATTAAAAAAATGGTGGAGAGGGAGGGATTCGAACCCTCGATAGAGCTACAAACTCTATACTCCCTTAGCAGGGGAGCTCCTTCGGCCACTCGGACACCTCTCCGTCTTGTGGGGCGTATAATAAAGATTTCAGAAAATATGTCAAACACTTTTCTACCAAAAACGACTATATGGTTATAGATTGCACATATGCTTGGTTTAAAAGTGTAATTAGTTTGAAATTTAAGCGGGTTACGTATTTTTATTTGAAGGATTAACACCTAGCACAGGAACTAAGTCATCAGTTAACTGAGCCAAATACTGTTCTTGGTAACCTAATTGTTGAAATTCAGCAATACAAGCACGGTAGTAAGCATTTCTTTCTTGCTCTGATGTGCATTCTTCTGATAAATCATCTACTCGTTTGTCTTTCATACTATTATTCTAAGTCCTTTAAGAATCTATATTTAACTGCTAAATACCAAGCAGTGTAAATTTCGTGCGTATTCTAGCTAAAACCTTTACATAAATACAACATATGTTTAAAAAACAATCATACTAAAAAGTTATAGCACTGTTAGTTTTAATATTAAAAACTGCCAATAACAATAAATTAGCGAAGCTGAATTGCACATTAACCAGCACTAATAACTACATTTAATTTTTAGTGTAGTACTTATTAATTAAAATACTAATGCAAAGCAAAAAAAACGCCGCTATTAAGCGGCGTTTATTAACTTACTTTGTTCTACCCAAAGCTTAGTCAGCTTGTGGACGCATATGCGGGAACAAAATAACGTCTTTAATTGTTGATGAGTCAGTAAACAACATTACTAAACGGTCAATACCAATACCTTCACCTGCAGTTGGCGGTAAGCCGTACTCAAGTGCGCGTATGTAGTCTTCATCGTAATGCATTGCTTCATCATCGCCTGCGTCTTTCTCTTCAACTTGGCGTGTAAAGCGCTCAGCTTGGTCTTGTGCATCGTTAAGCTCAGAGAAACCATTTGCAAGTTCACGACCGCCAACAAAAAATTCAAAACGGTCGGTAACAAATGCATTTTCGTCGTTACGGCGTGCAAGTGGAGAAACTTCCCACGGGTAGCCAGTAATAAACGTAGGTTGAATAAGCATGTGTTCTGCTGTTTCTTCAAATATTTCACACAAGAACTTACCTGGGCCCCAAACACAGTTTTCAGGAATTTTAACGTGCACTTGTTTAGCGTACGCTTTTAATTCGTCAAAGTGGTTTTCTGGGTCGTTAAATACCGCAGCATCAAACTCAGGGTTATATTTTAATATTGCGTCCGCCATGCTTAAACGTGTAAACGGTTGGCCAAAGTCGTACTCAACTGAGTCAATAACTTCACCGTTTTCATCTTTAGTTGTATTAACTACAACTGCACTACCTAGTACGTTTTCTGCAACCGTACGTAACATGTCTTCAGTGATGTTCATCAGGTCGATGTAATCAGCGTATGCTTGGTAAAATTCAATCATTGTGAATTCTGGATTGTGACGCGTAGATAACCCTTCGTTACGGAAGTTACGGTTAATTTCGAATACACGGTCAAAACCACCTACCACTAAGCGCTTTAAGTAAAGCTCAGGCGCTATACGTAAGTACATGTCGATATCAAGTGCATTATGGTGAGTTACAAACGGACGTGCAGATGCACCGCCAGGTATAACCTGTAGCATTGGTGTTTCTACTTCCATAAAGTCACGATCTGCTAAAAAGCGACGAATGCCTTCAACTACTTGTGAACGGATGCGGAATGTTTCGCGCGTTGCTTCGTTAGTAATTAAATCAACGTAACGTTGGCGGTACTTTGTTTCTTGATCTGATAAACCATGGAATTTTTCTGGTAACGGACGAAGTGACTTAGTTAATAATTGGTACTCAGTCATTTCTACGTATAAATCGCCTTTACCCGATTTATTTAATGCGCCTTTAACACCAATAATATCGCCAGTGTCTAGTTGGCCATATTTTTCTTTAAGATCTTTTTGAACATCTTTAGATGCATACGCTTGTACGCGACCTTTCATGTCTTGAATTACAAAAAACGGTCCACGCTTTGCTAAAATACGGCCAGCGATAGACACAACTTCTTGCATCTCTACTAATTCTTCTTTGCTCTTATCACCAAACTGGGCTTGCAAATCAGCCGTGTAATGCTCACGACGGAATTGGTTTGGATGACCGTTGGCTGGGCAATTTTCGCGTATAGCGTCTAACTTGCCGCGACGCTCAGCGATTAACTTGTTTTCGTCTTGGATTTTATCAGTCATTTTTTAGCTCTTTATTAGCTTGGTGGTTATAGGCCAGATTTAAGGCTGGCTTCAATAAATTTATCTAAGTTACCGTCAAGTACCGATTGGGTATTGCGGTTTTCAACGCCTGTACGTAAATCTTTAATGCGTGCGTCATCAAGTACGTATGAACGAATTTGACTACCCCAACCAATATCAGATTTAGCATCTTCTTGCGTTTGTTTTTCAGCATTTTGCTGTTGTAGCTCAAGCTCAAATAATTTAGCTTTTAACTGCTTCATCGCTTGGGCTTTATTTTTATGCTGTGAACGCTCGTTTTGACACTGCACTACGGTATTTGTTGGTACGTGAGTGATACGAACCGCCGATTCGGTGGTGTTAACGTGCTGACCACCCGCGCCCGATGCACGGTAAACGTCTATACGCAGGTCTGACGGATTCATATCAATTTCAATATTATCGTCAACTTCTGGGTATACAAACGCAGAAGCAAATGAAGTATGACGACGACCACTTGAGTCAAATGGGCTTTTACGTACTAAGCGATGTACGCCAGTTTCTGTGCGTAACCAACCGTAAGCGTATTCGCCAACAAAGCGGACAGTTGCGCCTTTAATACCAGCAACATCACCGTCGGTCGCTTCAACTAGCTCAACTTTAAAGCCTTTAGCCTCGCCCCAACGTAAATACATACGAAGTAGAATATTACACCAGTCTTGTGCTTCAGTACCGCCAGAACCTGATTGTAAATCAAGGTACGCATCGTTTGAGTCATGAGGACCTGAAAACATACGACGAAACTCTAAACCTTCTAACTGTCCGTTTAAATCAGCAAGCTCAGTTTGCGCTTCAATAAAGGTATCTTCGTCTTCAGCCTCTACAGCAAGCTCAAGTAAGCCTTCAACATCATCAGTACCGGCTACAAGGTTGTCGATTGTTTCAACAACCGCTTCTAATGCTGACTTTTCACGGCCAAGCGCTTGTGCGCGTTCAGGCTCATTCCACACGGCTGAATCTTCAAGCTCGGCGTTAACTTCTTCTAAGCGTTCTTGTTTAAGAGCGTAGTCAAAGGTACCCCCGAAGCAATTCAGTACGTTCGCGAATTTCCTTGATTTGATTAATCACAGGATTCACTTCAAACATGTACATCACTCCAAAATGGCTAGGTAATTGCGCCCCTTTAAATGGGATTTTCGCAATAAATTATCGTCAAATGATAAAAACGCCCGATTTTAACAAAAAACCGCGCGCTTTATTAGCATTTTATGCATGATATTACATATTTTTTAGTGTACTTTTTCAAGCTCTCTAACTATTAATTGCAGCGTAAATTTACCTCTAAACTCATTTATATCGAGCTGGTACGCTACTTTTACAAACTTCGCCTCAGTATCTGGCCATTCTTTTACATCAATACCAAAAGCAATGGCGTCAACTAATCGACCAGATTGATGCTTTAACACGAGCTTTAAATGCTTTTCGCCTACTATGCGCTGCTGTATTACTTCAAAGGTATGCTCAAACACCGGCTCAGGAAATTGCTGACCCCACGGGCCCGATTGCTTTAATAGCTGAGCAAACTCCATCGTAAAGCAGTCGTTTGGCAGCTCACCGTCGGTAAATACAATACAGCGTTTACTTTCTTCACTCAGTTGCGCACTCACGGCAGCATCAAATGCCTTTTTAAAGTCGTTAAAGTGTTTCTCATTAATACTTAAACCAGCGGCCATTGCATGGCCACCAAATTTATTAATTAAGTGCGGGTCGGCAGTATTAAGCCCTTCGAGTAAATCGCGCATGTGCAGCCCTTCAATAGAGCGGCACGAGCCTTTAATCTCACCGTTTTCGCCACCAGCAAATATAACGGTTGGACGGTGGTATTTTTCTTTTAAGCGACCAGCCAAAATCCCAATAACACCTTGATGCCAATCGTCTTGAAACAAACAAATAGCATCAGGAATGTTATCATCGCTAAATGCGAGCCTATCAAGCACGGCTTGCGCCTCGGCTTGCATGCCTTGTTCTATTTCGCGCCTTGCAAAGTTTAAGCTATCGAGCTCGCCGGCTATACTACGCGCTTGGTTTATATCGGTGCTAAGCAAGCACGCTATACCCAAACTCATGTCGTCTAATCGCCCTGCTGCATTTAAACGCGGCGCAAGTGAAAAGCCAAAGTCGCTTGCACTTAAGCGCGCAGCATTGCGGTTAGCCACTTCAATAAGCGCGGTAATACCAGGGCGTGTTTTACCACTGCGAATACGTGCTAAACCTTGGTGTACTAAGGTACGGTTATTTGCATCAAGTGCCACTACATCAGCAACCGTTCCAAGCGCTACAATGTCGAGCAAGTTAGCTAAATTAGGCGGTGGTTGTTGCTCAAAATAACCCAAATCTCGCATTACGCTTCTCAGCGCTATTAATAAGTAAAAAGCAACGCCAACGCCTGCAATAGATTTAGACGGAAAATCACATTCATGTCTATTTGGATTTACTATTGCATCTGCATTTGGCAGCTGCTCACCTTGTAAGTGGTGATCTGTTACCAGCACTTTTATGCCAACCGCTTTTAAAATATCAATACCGGCAATACACGATATGCCGTTATCTACGGTGATCACTAAATCAGGTTTTATTTGTACTATTTGCTCAGCAAGCGCGGGGCTTAAGCCATATCCTAAGCTAAACCTGTCAGGAATTAAGTAATCTAAATGCTTAAAGCCAAACATCTCAAGGCCTTGCATTAATGTTGCAGTGCTTGTTGCGCCATCGGCATCAAAGTCGCCAACTATTAATATTTGGCTTTGCGCTTTTAATGCTTCAATTAATAAGTCGCTGGCTTTGTCGATGTCTTTAAACAATTTAAAGTCGTGAAGCGTAGCTACGCTGTTATTTAGCTCTTCGGCATTGAATACATTGCGGTTAGCATAAATTTGTTTAATTACAGGGTGTAAATTACTCGGCAGATGCGAGTCGTCAACGTTTTCACGCGCAATGATTAGTTTTTTCATGCAGGGTTTTAACTTATTGAGTCGTATTAAAAAGACAAAAAAAGGCCATTAAGGCCTTTTTAATAATAACTAAGCGTTTAATTACGACGCTTTGTTAGCTTCTAATGCTGCTTTTAGTGCTGCTGCTGGCTGGTAACCAGGGATCATCGTACCATCTTCTAAAATAATAGCGGGTGTGCCGCTAATACCAAAGCTTTGACCTAATTGGTAATGCTCTGCAACCGGTGCGCTACAGCCTGCAACTACTTTAGTGCTTGTGCCCGATTTAGCTTCTGTTAGTGCTTCTTGCTGATCGCGTGCACACCATACGTTCATTAAATCTGCGTAACCTGAACCTTGTAAGCCACCACGTGGAAACGCTAAGTACTTAACGGTAATACCCGCATCAAGTAAATCGTCTAACTCGCGGTGTAATTTACGACAGTAACCACAGCTAATGTCGGTAAATACAGTAATGCTGTGTTTTTCGTTTGGCGCTTTGTACACAATCATCGATTCTTCGTATTCTTTAAGACCTTCAACACGCACGCCATTTAATGCTTGCTCTGTTAGGTTATTACGATTATTTAAATCAATTAACGTACCTTGCATTAAATATTGACCGTCTGGACTTGCGTAAAGCACGCCCTTGTTAGTAATCAATTCTTTTAAACCCGTTACTGGACTTGGGTTAATTTGCTTTACAGTTACACCAAGCTCGGCAAATTTAGTAATAATAGGATCATTAGCATCTGGTGTTACAGCAACGCCATTTGCAAATGCACTAATACTTGTGCACAACATGGCACCTGCTAACATTAATTTTTTCATAACTTCTCTCTATCCTAAAAATACTTAATATATTGACCGGCTTAATGATATTTACTTTCAAACTTACGCACGCGGATGATGCTCTGCGTGTACCGACTTTAACCGTTCATTGGCAACATGGGTATAAATTTGCGTAGTTGATAAATCGCTATGGCCCAACATCATTTGTACCACACGTAAATCTGCCCCATGATTTAATAAGTGCGTAGCAAAAGCATGGCGCATAGTATGGGGCGATAATGGAGACTCAACTGCTGCCAAAATAGCATAGTGTTTAATTCTATGCCAAAAGGTTTGTCGCGTCATGCCTACTCCGCGTTTAGATGGGAACACAAAATCGGTGGCATGTTTTATCATTTGCGCACGCCCACCCTTTAAAAATTGCTCAAGCCAATACATGGCTTCTTCACCCAGTGGAACTAAGCGCTCTTTATTACCTTTACCTTTTACAAACACCACTGCTTGGCGCAAATTAATTTGCTCCATGCGTAGTCCAACAAGCTCACTTACACGCAAACCCGTTGCATAAAGTAGCTCTAGCATGGCTTTATCGCGCAGTCCCATCGCTTCTTCGGTATTAGGCGCATTTAATAATGCCTCAACTTCGGCCTCTGAGAGTGTTTTAGGTAACGACTGCCCTGCTTTTGGCTGAGAAATATTTAGCATGGGAGTGTCGCTAATTAGTTTTTCGCGCACAAAGTACTGATAAAAACGCTTTAACGCACTAATACTACGTGCAGTACTGCGTGGTTTTAAGCCTAAATCGACTCGGTGCGCTAAGTAACTTTCAACATCAAGCCCTGTTACCGTCATTAAATTTTCGCCCTTTAAAAATAGGCAAAACTTATCTAAATCACTGCGATAAGCACTTAATGTGTTTTCGCTTACGCCTTGTTCTAAGTACAGGCTATCTAAAAAGGTTTCTAGGTAGTCGCTATTACTGCTCATACTGCTGTTATTTTCAAAAGAATCGTCAGATAGCGTTGTCACATTATGCTCTCATGCTTTGCTAAGGTATCAATTAAAAATACCTTACGGTAAACTTGAGCCTATCATATCAGGCAATTACACAGTGATAAATACGATGCAAATTGGTTTATTTTTTGGTTCTACTACGTGCTACACCGAAATGGCAGCAGAAAAGATTCGCGACATTATTGGTGCCGATATAGTTACCCTGCACAATATTAAAGACGAGCCACTAAAAAATGCAGAGCAGTATGACTTTATCATCTTTGGTATTTCAACATGGGATTTTGGTGAAATACAAGAAGACTGGGAGTCAAAGTGGGACGACATAGCCGACGTAAACCTAAATGGTAAAACCATTGCTTTATTTGGCATGGGCGATCAACAAGGTTACGGGCAGTGGTTTCAAGATGCGCTAGGCATGCTACACGACGAAATAAATACGCAAACATTTACTCAACTTGGTTTTTGGCCAAACGACAGTAGTTACGAGTTTGAAGCTTCAAAAGCATTAACGCCTGATGGTAAACAGTTTGTAGGACTCGCGCTCGACGAAGACAGTCAATACGAGCTAAGCGACGACCGCATTGCAACATGGGTTGAACAGGTAATGACTGAATACGGCGAAACGCTTTAATTAATAAGCTAATAAATAAAAATCAAAAAGCAAAAAGCCCGCAACTAGTTTAGTTGCGGGCTTTTTAATTAGGGCGTGTTGATCTTTGGTGGGTGAATTTGCAGCAGTATGTTTGGTTTTTAGGCAAGGCAGAGCCTATGTAGTGTGGTTATTCCCCATAAATAGGCGATAACGCAGCATAAATGCCAAACATGCACTGCCCTCTGGGTTCTTTCTAGGGGCGATCAACTCTTTGTTGCTCGGTTTTTACTTAGCCCACTAGGTTACAAACCTCGCGCCGCGATTTAATCGCCCCTAGATTGAACAAATTTCAATCCACAAAGGTCAACACGCCCTAGCAATATGAGTAATTTATTGAAACGTCATCACATTGGTTGTTTGTGGGTAGTACCCATCTGCCATAACAATGTACGGTAATAAATTACTTAACCATTTTTGCTGCACGCTTTCGCTATAGTTTAAGTAAAGCTTACCTTCGTGAATATAAAATGCTTCAGGGTCTATCCCTACGGCATTACCCTCATCAGCCATTGCATAAGCACACCAACCACCGTATTGCGGTGCATAACGCTTTGGGTTTTCTGCAAATGTCGTTTTGTTTTCTTCACTCGAAAAGTGCCAGTTGGCACCTAAATAACTAAACGTGTATTTGTCGCTGCCTTTAACTGCTTTATTTTGCGTAAAATAAGCAACGCTGTCGTACCCTTTAATAGCCGTGTTATTAAACCAACCCGTATTTACAGCATCATCCTTTGCATTTGCCCCACCGCTTATTAACAGTGCGCTAATCATTATTAAAGCAACTATGTACTTAATCATCTTTTTTCCTTTATTATTTACTCAAAATTGAATGCCAATTAAATATAGCTGGCTTAGTGAGTAAGAAAGGCAAAGCGCAAAAATGATTTCAGTTAATACTTAATTATTTAACGCCCAGTGATTAAATAAGTAGTAAAACTTACTCTACTTTTAGCCAATATTGATTACGGTAAAAAAAGCCAATATAGCCGCGTACTTCGAGCTTTTCACCTTCATCTTGCGGGGTTAGCTGTAAAGTGTAGGTTTTACCATTTGTTGGATCGAGTATTTCACCGTCTCCCCAAACACCATCATCTTGTGCTTTTACACCCGTGATTATAGTCATTCCTAAAATAGGCTGATCTTTTAACTCATCATCACATTTACTGCATATATCGTTTTGTTTTGCCGGGTTAAGAATGGTTTCAACTTTGCCGCTTAATACACCGTTGGTTTGGGTAATACGTACATACGACTTAGCTTGGTTTGTATCCTCATCAATCGTTTTCCAAAGGCCTACAGGCGTAATAGCAGCAAACACACCTTGGCTTGCAAAAATGGTGGCTGCTAACGTGCTAAGTAATGCTAATTTATTTAACTTTTTCATTGTGTTGCCTTTTAGATTAAGTGGCCAATGGCTAAATCATATCAGGTGATTTATAAACACACTATTAAAGCGCTGTACATAAAATAAAAAACCTAAACTAATAATCATTAGTTTAGGTTGTCATATGAGCTTTTTTGCTTACTTTTAAAAACTACGAATTACTACACCTGAATTATTAAACTCAAATTTATTAATTTTTCCGCATTGCGCCATATGATTAGTACTTGTATAAAGTGGATTGTCTTGTGCAATGGCAGTCTCCCATCCTTGGCCATTTTTAATGAATGCTTTTAGTTCAAACCATCCATTAACCGCTTTACTGCAATCCATATCTACATCAAGCATCCAATAGTGTTCGCCCCATATATTTAAAGGTGTCACACCAAAGCCATCTGTGTTTACCGTTTTTTCAACGCCCCAACCTGCTGGCCAAACGTTCGTTGTCCAGTCGGTAGCAGAACCTTCTGCTTCGCTACTTTGCCCATTTTCTATACCATACCAATCAAGGTAGTTATCATTTGCTTTCCAAGGGCTTGTTGTGACATTTTTTAAATTGTTATGACGAATAGGCATTGCACACTCAAAATTACTTGTTTGGCAATTTCGACCAAGGTTTGCGTTTGCATAAGCGTGGTCAATTCCACCACGGATAAACATATCTTGTCCGCTTTGTGTTTGTGCATTAATAAAAATAACCGTTCGCTGCCAGTCACTTTCAGTGCTTGAGGCAGAACTGGTATTTAACTTGGCATTTTTATGAATTGCCATCGCATCCCAAGCGCCAATATTAAGATTAATAATACCGTCGGAATTAACCGTTATAACCTCACCACTACAACTTTTAGCATCAGCTGACAACTCGCCTTTTAACACATTACAGTATTGCCCTGGTGCCATATCGGTTTGCACAGTTGCACTAAGTGTTGAGTCTTCTTTGTTAATAGCCATATGACCCGAACTACCTCGGCCAAATGAAATTTGATTATTTGTGTTATCCCACCAGTTTGTTACTGCCCAATTGTCGGCGGTGTTATTTCTAAAATCGACCCCGCCTGCAATATATGACCAGCGATGCTCACACTTCCAATTACTCGCAAAGCACTCTAAGTTACCATTATTATGTACCGGTACATTTGGCCCACCAGCATCTGTATCACCATGAAAATCATAACTCGACATTACTTTTGGATAACCGTACGGATAAGCCAGCATAAATACATTGGCTAAGTCATATAAGCGGCCATCCTCAAAGGTAATTACATTACCAGCGCCGCCGTGCCCGCGCTGATTGTCGTGATTATCTACAAATACTACCGCAGAAGAGCTTGGCATAAAGCCCCACCCTTCGCCAAAATTACTCAGCCATGCAAGCGAGCCGTTTCTAAAGGTGTTACCAAGCTCAGTGCTATATTTAAATTCAGTTACTAAACCTGTGCTTAAATATTCAGAGGCACCAACAGCCTCCCCACCTTGATCAATCACTTCTTGAAAAACCACTGGCGAGCCATTTACTTTGGCCATTAAACTTTGGATATCGCTTGCTGCAACATGTTTAGAAGCATCAAACCGAAAGCCTTTTACGCCAATAGCTTGCAAGTCGTTAATATATGCTGCAATGGTATTTTGCACATAGTTTGAAGCGGTATCTAAATCGGCAAGTCCAACGAGTTCACAATTTTGTACTCGGTAGCGATCGTTGCCATAGTCAGAACTACTAATGGTACAACTTTCATGAAAATCTTGTGGGCTATAAATAGGAAAGCTTTTATTACCAAAGCTATTTCCCGCTGTGCCTGTGCCACTTCCTGCTGCCATATGGTTAATAAGCGTATCAACGTAAATATCGACCCCAGCTGCACTACAGCGATTTACCATATCGATAAACTGTGCACGGTTTCCGCCACGACTTTGCAGTTCATAACTTACTGGCTGATAACGTGTCCACCATTGGCTTCCTGTAATGTGCTCATTAGGTGGCGAGACCTGTACTGCAGCGTAGCCTTTTGGTCCTAGGTATTGCTCACATTCTTGCGCTACATCTTGCCAATTCCATTCAAACAAATGTACAAATGTGGTGGGCGTAGCAGTCGCAATGCTAGGTAAGAGCAACCCTAGGCTTAAACCTGCGGTGGTGATTATTTTATTGAGTTTCATAGTGTGTGATCCAATTGTTGAGCGAGCAAAACAACTACTCGATGTTATTTACAAGTGGTTAACACTAGATTGGTAATTGATTAAATAAAAACTGAATACGTATGCATAATAGGTAAATTATCCTTTATTACTAGATAACCTACATAACTAGGCAATTTACATTTTCAAATAAAATGCTTTGCATAGGGCTATATAATCAGCAGTGTAGGTATTATCTAAGTTTCTAATACACAGGATTGATGATTCTATATCGCTTTTTACGTAGCTAAATGTCATTAAACTGCGGCTAATATCTTTATTGGGCGTGGCTTTTACTTGGCAATGAGCATTTAAATAAAGCCCATTTTGAGTAGCAAGCTCAATGAATAATGCGCCTTCAACGCTTGGGAGTATTAAGCTAAAGCGAGAACCACTATGGCTTAAATGTTTAAACGCATTAATTAACTCTTCAAAACTTAGGCCGTCGGTATGGCGTGCGGTATTACGCGCAACATTATCGCCTTTTAAACTGTGATTAAAATACGGTGGATTAGAGATAACCACGTCAAATTTAACTTCACTACTAAAGCTTTGAATAGTTTGGTGCGTAATACTTATAGTTGGCCACGGGCTATTAGCTACATTTTGTAATGCTTGGGTATAGGCGCTTTCGTCAATTTCTACCGCAGTTATATCAAGCTCATTACTGCGCTGCTTACACATTAGTGCTAGTAAGCCGGTGCCGGTGCCTATATCAAGTAATGACTTTGCGCCGCTTAAATTAGCCCATGCGCCAAGCAAAATGCCATCAGTAGAAACTTTCATTGCACAGTGGTCGTGTTCAACTTTAAATTGTTTAAATACAAAACCAGACATTTTTTCACCTTTTCATTCACCAAGCGCAGCATAGCGCGTATAATCAGGGTAATTGTCCCTTATTTTAGACACTCTATGCAATTTTCTGAATTTGATCTTGATAACAAGCTACTCGATGCCATTAATAAAATGGGCTACGAGACGCCAACCAGCATTCAACAACAAGCTATTCCTGAAGCACTACAGGGGCGCGATATTTTAGCATCTGCGCCTACTGGTACAGGTAAAACAGCGGCATTTTTAATTCCGGCTATTCAGTACTTACTGGATTTCCCACGTCGTGACCCTGGTTTTGCGCGCGTACTCGTTATGACTCCGACTCGTGAGTTGGCTTATCAAATTCATGAACAATGTGAACTGCTAGCTAAGCGCACACACCTAAAAATTGGTGTAGTAACAGGCGGTATTAACTACGGCACGCATAAAGAAATTTTTGAAAAAAATAATGATATTTTAATCGCCACACCAGGTCGACTAATGGAATATCTAGAAACCGAAAACTTTCATGCTGAACACGTAGAAATGCTTATTATTGATGAAGCAGATCGCATGTTAGATATGGGTTTCAAAAAAGAAATGAGCCGTATTTGTGACGAAGCTAAAAATCGTCGCCAATGTTTTTTATTCTCAGCAACACTTGAAGGTGACAGCGTAGAAAGGTTTGCTGAAAAAACATTAAACGACCCAGCTCTATTAGAAGCCGAATCGTCACGTAAAGAAAAAGCTAAAATTCACCAATGGGTACATTTAGCCGACGATTATCATCACAAACTTGAATTATTAGTTAATACGCTAAAAAACCCTGACGTAACTAAAGCGATTGTGTTTGTTAAAACTCGCGAACGCTTAGAAACATTGATTGGCGAACTTACAACTAATGATGTAAAAGCGGCGTGGTTACGCGGCGAAATGCCACAAGACAAACGTATGAAAGCCATGGAAAACTTCCATAGTGGCAAAACAAGCATATTAGTTGCTACCGACGTAGCTGCACGTGGTATTGATGTATCTGACATCAGCCACGTTATTAACTTTGATATGCCGCGTACTGCCGACGTATATGTACACCGTATTGGTCGTACTGGCCGTGCTGGTAAAAAAGGGATAGCAATATCGCTAGTTGAAGCACACGATATTGGTATTTTATATAAAGTAGAGCGCTACGTTGAACAAAAATTAAAACGCCGTGTAATTAGAGGTGTCGAGCCACAGCATAAAGAAGCTAAGCCACCGGCTAAAAAACGTAAAGATCCAGTAAAAATGAAAGCCAAGAAAAAGGCTAAGGTTAAAAAGAAAAAGTAACCTAAAACATTTTTATACTAAGCCGACTTTTGTCGGCTTTTTAATGCAAGCCTTGCAGGCTCTGCTGTTTGTACCTGTTACATATGTAACCCAAGCATGTAACTCATACTCATTTAAATGTAATTTTTGCCCACCTGAATTCCCACTTAATAAAATTCCCTTATATTTCATAGTGTTAATATTGGCACCGAAATTGTAACTACAAATATAACCTAGCCGATGGAATTTCCATATTGTGGCTGCACTATTCACCGTAATGTAAGGATTAAGTTATGAACCGCTTCAAGTTAACTATCGCTTTAGTATCATTTTGTTGTTTATTTTTATTAGCTTGCGCTACAAAAGTAAGTGCAGCAACCAACATGGCCGTAGTAAGCAGTGTAGCCACTCAACCTAACTTACAACAAACTATCACCAACACCCTACGAACTAACCCTAACCTGGCGTTAAGTGATATTCGCGTGCAGGTAAAAAATGGGGAAGTAGATTTATACGGTGAAGCACAAACTGGTTTTCAGCGCGCACTGGCTCAAAAGTTTTTAGAAAATATGGATGGGGTTAAAATCATTCGTAACAAAATTAGCGTTATTTAATACGCACCACATAAACTTATTTGTATAACTAATTCATAAGCGCGGCTTGTTACTCCAACACAAGCTGCGCTTTTTTATACTTATCATTAAACCTCGACCTAATATTTCTATTTTAGAAGTCTACCTGAATACCTTAAGAGCGATTAAATAGTTCCCAGTATCTAAATATCAATTGCTTTAAAAAAACAATTTAGTTTTAATAAATATAATAGAAAGCGTAAAACTACTTAATGATGGATTACTAAAAAATAAAGGGATTAGAATTATGCGAGATATAGATATGAAGCTCTTAAAATGCTTTGTGCAAGAGCCAACCGATATAAATAAACTTATAGATTTAGGACATGATCATTTAGATCCTAAATTCATAAGGAATTTTCAAAACCTTATTAATAATAATTTAATTTCCTCTAACTCAGCAACTTTTGGGTTAGGTTTCTCTGCTGATAAGGTACCTTCTTGGACTGCTGTTAATATTTATCTTACCGATAAAGGTAGAGACTATGTGTTCCCAACGAAACAACATAAAAAAACCTTAAAACTGATTACTGAAAACCCAACGATAGCCGCAATAGTTGGTGTACTATTAGCTTTTTTGCTCGCTTTGGTATGGCCTACGCAGGTAGAAAGCGGAAGTAATTCACCCGAACCTAATAGTAAAAAAGCAATGATTTCTGATAAGTAACCATAAAATTTTCAACGAAAACCTCTATCTGCTTATTTCAAAAGCATTAGGTAACTTAAGGATGAGTACCAAAATGACTAGAAAACCAATAAAAATTGATCGAATGAAATTTTTAAATAAATTATTAGAGCGTACTTGTACTAATGAAAGCTGTGGAAGAAAAATGACATTTTCATTAGCTCAAGTGAATAATAATGAAGCTATTTTTTGTCAGTTTTGTGGGAAAGAATATATAGGTAAAAAAGCTCCTTAAAATTTACATGCTTATCAGCAAAGTTTTACCCACATTATAAAAAACAACAGCGCAATTTTACTCTGTAAAAATGCGCTGTTGGTAAGTAACTATTTCCCAATGCTTTTGCCTAATGTGTTTTAACTAAATTACTCACTTTGGTTAGAGTCAGTCCCCTCACCACTGTCTTTATTTGATGATTGCTGGCTTGTTTTGTCGCTTATCATAGCATCGAGTTTTTCGCCGCCTTTAATACCAAAATCTAAAGTACGAATTGGGAATGGAATACTAATATCAGCTTCATCAAGTGCCTGCTTAACGGCAACAACACCTTTGTGGCGTACCGTCATGAAGTCAGGCTCGCCTGGGTATTTAATCCAAAACCACACCAGTAAGTTAATGCTGCTGTCACCAAAGCCTTCAGCGTATACGGCGGTTTCGTCTTTGCGTATTACAAAGTCAAATTCGTTAATTTTATCGACTATAACGTCTTTTGCTTTTTCTATGTCGTCGCCGTACGAAATACCTACGGGTACTTCTATGCGTCTAACACCTAGCGTGGTGTAATTTTTTAGTACGTTTCTAAATAATACTTTGTTTGGTACCAGTATTAACTGCCCATAAAAGCTCTCTATTAGCGTGTTACGTAGGTTTATAGAATGTATTGAACCAAACACATCATCGGTTTCTATTACGTCACCTGTTTTAAATGGCTTACGTACACCCATTGCTATACCTGCAATTAGGTTTTCGGTCATGTCTTGAAACGCAAAACCAATGGCTAAACCCACAATACCCGCACCAGCAAGTAGCGAAGTTACGGTGCCTTTTAGCCCAACAAAATCGAGCGCTATAAATAAACCTATGCACAACACAATAACTTTAAAAATTGACGCCATTAAGTCGGCAATTTGTGTTGAGTCGAGAGAGCGGCGCAATACATTTTTCATCAGCTTGCCAGCAAAGCGTGCCAATATTGAAAACACAATTGCGATAAGTATCGCAACTATAAAATTAGGGATATGGCTTATTACAACATCAAACCACCCTCCGAGCTTTTCTTCTATTAGTTTTTCTGCTTCGCCAACTGACGGAATACTGATCATTTTATTTGCACCTATTTAATTAGTGTTCTCATTAATATTAGATGAGATTGCAAATATAGCGCCAACATCAAAAAAGCCATGCAATGCATGGCTTTTAAATTTTTTATTTAAGCTTATAAACCTAATTTTGTTCGTCGCGCATAAATACCGGCTCAAGCTCTTTAACTGTTGCCTCTGGGCTAAAGTAATAACCTGCTACCGTAAACTCTTTAAGTTGGCTTAACTGCGTTACTTTATTTTCGATAATGTAGCGCGCCATCATGCCGCGTGCTTTTTTAGCGTAAAAGCTAATTACTTTGTATTGACCGTTTTTACAGTCTTTAAAGTGTGGGGTAATAATTTGTGCATTTAATGCTTTTTTATCTACCGCTTTAAAGTATTCGTTTGAAGCAAGGTTAACTAAATATTGTGCGTCTTGCGCTTTTAATTCGTCGTTTAGTTTATTCGCTATAACGCTGCCCCAAAACTCGTATAAGTTTTTGCCACGCGAGTTTTCAAGCTTGGTGCCCATTTCAAGGCGGTAAGCTTGCATTAAATCAAGTGGTTTTAATAAGCCGTATAAACCCGAGAGTATACGTAAATGGTTTTGTGCGTAATCAAGCTCGCTAGCTTTAAGCGTACTTGCATCTAAACCGCCATATACATCGCCATTAAAGGCAAGTGCGGCTTGTTTAGCATTATTTTGTGTAAACGGTTGTGCCCACTCGCTAAAGCGCGCAGCGTTAAGTCCAGAAAGCTTATCGCTAATTTTCATTAGACTGCCAATTTGCGCTGGTGTTAGTTCACGGCATACTTTCATGAGCTCTTCGCTGTGCTCTAGTAATTCAGGCTGAGTGAACTTGTCTGTTGCGGGTGGCGTTTCGTAATCAAGATTTTTTGCAGGTGAAATAACAGTGATCATAGTTAGCTATTGACTTGTAATTTATTTAGTGTCAATTTCAACATTAAATGAAACGAAAAGCACGTTTTGTTTAAATAAATCCTCTCTTAATAACCCATGCATTGCCGTTTTTTTATTGATCAGGACATAAGACCTATCAAGCATTGTCACACTGTTGCAGTATGGATTGTATATATTAAGAGTGATTAGATTTTTCTTTTAACTTGCTTGGAATGAGGAAAGCAAATGACTTCAGCTCTACAAAGGCTAAAACAACATTCATCTATCGTAGCCGACACTGGTGATATTGAAGCTATTAAAAAGCATCAACCAGAAGATGCAACTACAAACCCGTCGCTTTTATTAAAAGCGAGCGAGATTGAAGCATATAAGCCTTACCTAGATAAAGCTTGGAGCTACGCAAAAGAAACCGAGCAAGAGCCTGCTAAACAACTTGAACTAGCATGTGATTACTTTGCCGTATTACTAGGTAAAGAAATTAGCGCTATTGTACCTGGTTATATTTCTACTGAAGTAGATGCACGCCTTTCGTTTAATACGCAAGCTACGATTGATAAAGCACATACCCTACTTAGCCTTTACGAAAAAGAAGGTGTAAGCAAAGACAAAATTTTAATTAAAGTAGCGTCTACATGGGAAGGTATTAAAGCCGCTGAGCAGCTAGAAAAAGAAGGGACTAAATGTAACCTTACTTTATTATTTAGCGATGCCCAAGCCCGCGCATGTGCCGATGCAAACGTATTTCTAATTTCGCCATTTGTTGGCCGTATTTTAGATTGGCACGTTGCTAACGGTATGGAAAAACCAACCGATCCGCTACAAGATCCAGGTGTTCAGTCTGTACGCAGCATTTTTGAATTTTACAAACGCCATGACTACAAAACAGTTGTGATGGGTGCAAGTTTCCGTAATACAGGCGAAATTATTGCACTTACAGGTTGCGACAAGCTAACTATTAGCCCTAATCTTTTAGAAGATTTAGGTAACCTTGAAGGCGCACAAGAATATTTGCTTGAAAGCGATGTTCCACAAGAGCCAAAACCAGAGCCATTAACAGAAGCACAGTTCCGTTGGTTACATAACCAAGATGCTATGGCTACTGAAAAACTAGCTGAAGGTATTCGCTCTTTTGCTGATGCACAAGAACAACTAGAGGCGCGCTTTAAAGCAATGTAATTTGCTATAATCGTGTTTTAAAAACGTCGCAATAGCGGCGTTTTTTTATGCCTAAAATACGCTACCCCTCTATATAATCTTCATATCGACTTCATATAATCTTCGTATAAACCTTCATCAATTAATCACACTTATGTAACATAACTGTCACTTTTTTATTCTATTTTAACTAGGCCTGTGGTATAGGTATTCTTGAGGTCAATAAAATCAATAGGAGAAGTTCATGGATAGCCTAAACGATATATTAGAGATATTAGAAGGACCAGATACAACAAGGAAAACCTCTCAGAAAAATAAAAAAAGAAAATGGCGTGAAATAGAAGCAATAAAAGATAAACAGCGCCTACGTAAAGAACTACAAGAACTAGACTACTTTACAGACAGTATTGCAATTGATGAGCTCGATTTTTAATTCAATACGCCCCAACTAAACAAAAAGGCTTCCACTATATGGAAGCCTTTTTTAATGCGCTGAAAATAGCTGCATGAGATAAATTTATTATTCAGAGCCCAGGTTATTTACACCTGCCAGTTAATCGGTTTTTCACTTTGGGCTTGTAATAGCTCATTCGTTTGTGAGAAATGCTTACAACCAAAAAAGCCTCTATGCGCCGAAAGCGGCGATGGGTGCGGCCCTTTTAAAACATGATGGCGAGTGCTATCTATGCCTTTACCTTTTTTTTGTGCATGTGCACCCCATAAAATAAATACCACACCTTCGCAGTGCTTATTAATATGGGCAATTACATTATCGGTAAATTGCTCCCATCCTAAATGTTTGTGAGAATGCGCTTGACCTTGCTCAACGGTCAATACTGTATTGAGTAAAAACACGCCCTGATCTGCCCAGCTTTGCAGGTAACCATGCTCAGGAATAATAAATCCGCTGATATCGACAGCTAACTCTTTGTACATATTTTTAAGCGACGGTGGCAACTTTTTTACATCAGGCAATACCGAAAAACACAAGCCATGCGCTTGCCCTTCTCCGTGGTATGGGTCTTGTCCTAAAATTACAACGCGGATGTCATTTAGTGCTGTGGCATCAAAAGCACTAAATACTTGAGGTTCAGGCGGATAAACAGCAACACCTTCATTGCGGCGATTAGCCACATACTCTAACGTTTCCTGCATGTAAGATTGCTGTAATTCACTTTCTAAAAATGTAGCCCAATCGCTCATTGTGTACTCTTAATCTGTTTACGTGATGCATCTATTTTATCACACATGTCCGCGAGTCCATCTAGCATCCGCGCAGTAAAACGATGTAATAAATCGGCATTTACGCTAATAAATTGATTATTTTTAACGGCGGGTACTTCTGGCCACTTTTGCCAATTAACAACCGGCTGTGGTGTTTTTGATTTTTCATCAGGGATAATAATAACTTGTGGCTTAGTAACAATGACATTTTCGATACTAATTTGCGGGTAATCTGTAACGCTCTGTGCAAATACATTACTTACATGGCATGTTTCAATCAGTTGGCTTATCCACGTATTTTTACTTACTGTCATCATGGGCTCAGCCCATAACTGATAAAATCCGGTAATATTTTTTTTATCTTGCTGGCTTTTAACAATCGCGTTTAGTTTTTGCGTAAATGCGCTTGCCGCTTGTTGGCTTTGCTCAATATTCCCTGTAAATTCACCAAAAGTAAGTAACTCGTCGGCTACACCAGCGATTGTGGTGGGATTACTCAAATACACTTTTATACCTAAACGCTCTATTTGGGCTAAATCTTCGCTTTGGTTTCCGCTTTTCCACGCAATTACTAAGTCGGGTTTAAGCGCCAATACTTTTTCAAGCGAGATGCCGTAATAACCCCCTATGCGCTCAATACTTTGGGCTTCACTTGGGTAGTCGGCGTAATCAACCGTGCCCACAATATTATCGCCCGCCCCTATGGCAAATAGATTTTCGACTATATGTGGTGCAAGCGCGATTATTCGCAGTTTTTTAGAATCATTAACCTGCTCTGCAAGTGCACTGCCCGATACACTAAAAAGCAGTAGCCCAATAAAAAACGCTTTAAACATTAGTAATCAAACCCTTCGAGCGCTTTTATGCCTGAGTCGAATGCGTGTTTTACATTACGCACTTCGCTTACTGTGTCGGCAAGGTCGGTTAAAGTACGATGCGCTGCACGCCCTGTAATAATAACTGACTGCATTGGTGGGCGGTTATTAAGCGCTGTTACCACTTCATCTAAATCAACGTAGCCGTAGGTCACCATATACGTAAGCTCATCGAGTAATACTAAATCAATACTGCTATCAGCAAGCATACGTTTTGACTCTTGCCATGTTGCTTGGGCGGCTGCGGTATCGGCTTCTTTATTTTGCGTATCCCAGGTAAAACCGGTGTTCATTACAACAAACTCAACACCTGCACCTTGTAATAAATTACGCTCGCCACATTCCCACGTACCTTTAATATATTGGCAAACAGCCGCTTTTTTACCATGCCCTACGCAACGTGCTACAACGCCAAAGCCCGAAGTTGATTTACCTTTACCGTTACCGGTAATTACCTGAAAAATACCTTTTACATCTTGCGCGGCTGCAACACGTGCATCCACTTGTTCTTTTACTTTTTGTTGGCGCTGCTGGTGCTTATCATTGTTTTGTTCAGTCATTATTGTGCCCTTCATAAATCGAGATAATTTGCTGTATGTTTAAATGCGTTTCACACATGGTTGCTAATCGTTCTAACTGCTGCTCACGGTGAGCGGCAATACTAATTGGGTTAATTGAGGCGCTTGGTTTTACCCATTTTAAAATTTGCGATGTAGCATCGGCTTCATCAAATAAACCATGTAAATAGGTGCCCGCAATGGCGTTATCATCACTAATAAAGCCATCAAACGTAAAACCATGTGGGTGGTTTTCATCAAAGGTTAAAAATGGCTTATCAAGCGCTGCACCTTGGCTAATCCCTGCATGTATTTCGTAGCCACTACAGGGGGTTGATTCGTTATTTAAAAGTAGTGTAGCGGTTATTTTAGTTAATACTTTTTGTGTTGTTAGCGTGGTTTCAAAATCGCACAGAGCAAGCCCACTCACTTGTTTTAATGATGACTCAATACCATCGGGATCGTTGAGCGTATTGCCCAGCATTTGCATACCGCCACAAATACCAAGTACTTTGCCGCCATAGCGTAAGTGGCGTTTAATTTGAGTGTCCCAGCCTTCATTTTTCAAAAAGGTTAAATCGCCCAGCACATTTTTACTGCCTGGGAGAATTATCAGATCAACGTCTGGGATCGTTTGCGTGTGGCGCACATAATTTATATTAATGTTTGGGTGCAAACGCAGTGCATCAAAATCGGTATGGTTGCTAATGTGTGGTACAAGTAGCACTGCAATATTAATTGTGGCGTTGGTTACATTATTATCAATTGCGACGGCGTCTTCAGCATCAAGCGCGAGGTCGTGCAAATAAGGTAATACGCCAAGTACGGGTTTGTTTGTATATTCTTCAAGCCAATCTAGCCCGCCTTGCAGCAAACCTATATCGCCTCTAAAGCGGTTTATAACAAAGCCTTTTACGCGCGATTGTTCTGACTCGCTTAACAACGCAAGTGTACCTACCAAATGTGCAAACACACCACCTTTATCAATATCGGCAATAATAATGACAGGGCAATCTACCTCTTCGGCGTAACCCATATTGGCAATATCGTTTTCACGCAGGTTTATTTCAGCAGGACTCCCCGCTCCTTCAACAAGGAGTAAATCAAAGCGTTTAGCTAAGCGGTTATGTGAGGTAATTACTGCATCCATCGCCACTTTTTTATAGTCGTGATATTTGCCCGCTTCCATATTGCTAATGGCTTTTCCGTGAATAATCACTTGTGCGCCCGTATCGCTATTAGGTTTAAGTAAAATAGGATTAAAGTCTATTTCGGGCTCTACTTTAGCCGCTATTGCTTGCAAAGCTTGCGCACGACCAATTTCGCCGCCATCTTTTGTTACTGCGCTATTAAGTGCCATATTTTGTGGTTTAAAAGGCGCAACCTTTACCCCTCGCTTAGCAAATACCCTGCAAAGGGCTGCAACTAGGGTACTTTTACCTGCGTCGGAAGTAGTGCCTTGCACCATTAAGGTTTTCATGGAATTACACCCTTCGCTTTCTAAAAAACAATAAACTTAAAAAGAACACGCTACCAATAGCAGCAGTAATAACGCCTACGGGTAACTCTTGGTTTTTTAGCAAGGAGCGCGAAAGTACATCAACCCACACCATAAATGTACCGCCCACTAAGCTGGTTACTAGCAATCCCGCGATGGTGCCTTGGGAGATAAAAAAGCGCACAATATGCGGTACCATTAATCCTACAAACCCAATACCACCACACATAGCCACCAGCACAGCGGTAATTAATGAGCTCAAAACCAGCATAAGTATTCTAAAGCGCTGAACTCTCACACCTAATGTAATTGCGCTTTCATCGCCCAGTAACATAGCATTGAGCTGCCTTCTAAAGCTCAGCATTACAAACGTACACAATGTAATTACCAATAAAGGTAACCAAAGCGTAGCCCACTGCGCACGAGCAAAGCTGCCCAGTGTCCAAAATAAAATAGCAGCTACCGCCTGAGGATCGCTCCAATAAAGCAACAAACTGGTAAATGCACTAAATAAAAACGACAGAGCAACACCAGCTAATAACATTGATTCTACCTGTGCACTTTGCTGCCTACCTGCAATAAGTATTAATAAACTCATAGCGAGTAAGCTGCCCAGCAGTGCTGCTGCCGATAACATAAAGCCTGCGCTAATGCCTGCTAATGCCATAAGTAACACCACACCAAATGAGGCACCCGACGATATACCAAATAAGTAAGGATCGGCTAAAGGGTTGCGCGTTACCGTTTGTAAAATAAGCCCCGCAATTGCTAAGCCAGAGCCTGCTAAAAAGGCGAGTAATGTGCGTGGCATTCTTAGCTCGTAAATAATACGCGTATTAAAAGACGCATCATTTGAGAGCAAAAAACTATTAAGTACGTCTTGAAGTGAGGTCTCTGCTGCGCCAAAACTAAGTGCTGCAAATAAGCTAAATAAAGCAGCTGCAGCACTTATAAATAGCGCAAGTGATTGGCGAGTATTAACTGCGCTCATATTATTCGTAACCATAAAAGTAAGTGATATGAGGGATGCTATTTCCCGACTTCGATATTTGCGGGTGATTATTTACTTGGGCGCAGACACCAAAAACCTCGCCTAGCATGTTTTCGGTTAATACCTCACTTGGCGTACCTGTATGTGTAATTTCACCGTTTTTAATAACCACTAGTTCATCGCACATTGCAGCAGCTAGGTTTAAATCATGAAACGATGCAAACACCGTAACACCCAATGATTTAGCAAGCTCCATTACCTGTATTTGGTATTTAACATCTAAATGGCTAGTTGGCTCGTCCATTATTAACAGTTGAGGTTGCTGGACTATGGCGCGGGCTATCAAGGCACGTTGCTTTTCACCACCCGAAAGTGACTCAAAGCTTTGCTCACTATGATCTGCCAACCCTACGGTGTTGATAGCTTGGATGATTTTTTGTTTATCAATGTTAGTTATTGAGCTGAATAGCGATTTATGAGGCGTTAGCCCAAGCGCAATAACATCAAATACACTTAAGTTAAATTGCGACGGGGTTTCTTGTAAAACAACCGCTACTTTTTTTGCGTACTCATCGCTTTTTAGCTGCCAAATGTCGGTGTTGTTAAACTCTACAACGCCATCACTTGGTTTATTAAAACGATATAAACAACGCAATAAGCTCGATTTACCTGCGCCATTAGGTCCAATTAAACCAACAAATTTACCTGTGGTTATTTTAAGGTTTATTTTTTTGAGAATCGTTTTATTGCCAATACCCCATGATACGTTTTTAACGTTTAGTAATGGTTTATTTAATGGCGTTTGAGTGTGCAATAGTCAGTCCTAGGCTAGGGTCTGTTGATCTTTCAAGGTTAAATTTGCAACAGTCTGTTTGGTATTTAGGCAAGGCAGAGCCTATGTAGTGTGGTTATTCCCCATAAATGGGCGATAACGTAGCATTAATGCCAAACAGGCGCTGCCCAAAGGGTTCTTCCTAGGGGCTATTTACTCTTTGTTGCTCGGTTTTTACTTAGCCCACTAGGTTACAAACCTCGCGCCGCGATTAAATAGCCCCTAGTTTGAACAAATTTTAATCCGCAAAGATCAGCAGACCCTAGGTTAAACTCACTAAAAATGCGATAAAAATACTAATGCACTACAAGAAAAAATGAGTAAACCCGCTCGTTAAAAGAATTCATACCAATTGCATTAAATTAGTGATTTATTATAGCGACAAATAAATAGCTTAATAACAAGGCGGAAATTATGACATATAGTTGTTCTATATGAATAATTTTTAACGAAGTTAGTAAGTTATTTAATTCGCTAGAAAGATCATGTTTTTAATAAAATTGGTATTATACCATTTGTATCTGACTTACAGCTCAGCTGCTTACAGTTGCGGGAACAGTCGAGGACTCGCACCTCATTCCAAATGAATCTCTATTATGGGCGGCTAAGTAAATAATTTAAAGCAAAAAAAACCGCACTCAAAAGAGCGCGGTTAAAAAGGGAGTGTTTTAACTAATCGTTAAAACTTGTATTCCATACCTAAGCCTACGTAGTCTTGGTCAACGTTGTTGTCCATATCGAAGCTTGAATAAAAACCAAATACTTTAATATTTTTATTTAATTTGTGATCAAGACCAACTGAAATTGCTGACTTATCGTCGCTGTCGTCAAAGTCCATATCTTGGTATTGCACTTTAAATGTGTTGTTACCCATGCTGTAAGCAGCATTTAGCAAGTAACCATCCGCTTCTGCGCTGCCATCTACTGCTTCTTGTGTTTGGTACATTGCGCCCAATTTAAAGTTTTCAACTTTACCTTGGATTGATGCACGCACTACATCATAGCCATTTACTTCGCTATCGGCTGCAATAGAGGCGTATACCGCGCTCTTTTTAAGTGCCACGTCACCGTATGTCACCGCCATTGAATAGCCGTTATCAGCGTCTACATCGTCTTCAGCTACAAAAGTAGCAAGTACTTTAAAGCCTTCGTATGAGTTTGATGAATAACTAACTGTATTTCCTAAGCGGTTTTCACCTTTAAATACATTTTTAATGTCGCCTTCAAGATCGTTAAATAAATCTAACTTACCTTGAGATTGTTTAAGCGCAGTATCGTTACGACCAATAACCACTTGGCCAAACGCACCTTTTAAACCAACGTATTGGTTACGCGCAGAAATATTGTCGTCGTTATCGCCTTTTGAATCAGCATCAGACACATCCACTTGAAACTCAAACTTATATACCGCTTCTAAACTATCATTTATTTTTTCAGAACCTTTAACACCAAGACGAGATGCATTACTTTTTATCTCAGTAAAAGACCCTTCGCCATCATCAGATGATTGCACTGTTACATTCGCTTTACCGTAAATGTCTACATCAGCAAGTGCATTAAAAGATAAACCACTTAATAGTGCTAAGCATAAGCTCGATTTTACAAATTTCATGTTATTTCCTTGGATAATCACAAAAGACTAATTTTTAAAACTGCTGCATTTTGTCACCGCTAAATGACAGTAATATTACAATGGAAATATTAATGTCTTTTTTTATTAATAAAAATGCATTAAATGTGAAATCAAAATAACATGAAAGCTTAATAAACGGCCGAACTTACTTACCTTGCTTTAATGACAAGCTTGGCGTCATTTGCGAAAGTAAATTAACTAAGGTTTCTATTAGCTCTTTTTGCTCGTTGTCTCTGTGATACGCAATAAATACGTCTCTTGAGGTGTTTTCTACCCCTTTAACATGAAACAACTCACCTTTTTCTAAATGCCCTTCTACCAATACTTGAGGTATAAACGCACTGCCGCCACATTGCAGTATTAAATCAAGTGCAATACGTCCTGTGCTAGTTCTAAAATAAGGAGGGGTTTTTCCAGTAAACTGGCGTGCATGCCAAAGTGAGAAAGTAGTTCCCCAATCAACATATACATACTGATTATCAAAAAAGTTTTCGTTCGTTGCAGTGTCGTATCCGCTTACTGGAATGATTGGCAACTCACAGATTCGCTCTACTACTAACTCGTCTACTTTTGGTGGATCAAACAATATTGCCAAATCAAGCGTGCGTTCTAATAACAGCCGAGTGCTTTCTTGTTGTGCTTTAACTTCTGCGACTAATGACACGCCCGGCATCGCCGATACAATATTTGTTATACCAAACTGTAAAAAAGCATCCCAAATATTAGGCGTTCCTGCTAAGCTAATTTGCTTATGCATATTGTCGGCAAGTGCAACATCGACTTTGGCCCGCTGCATGCCCGTAATAATCATTTGTGCATGGGGTAATAAACGCTCGCCAGGTGCTGTAAGTTGAATGTTATTACGCTGGCGAATAAACAAATTAACACCAAGTCCTTGCTCTAATTGGCGAATTCTAAAGCTCACTGCAGACTGCGTAATATAAAGGTTTTCGGCCGCTTTACCAAAGTGACGCGTACGCACTACCTCAACGAATGTTTTTAATAAATCGATATCCAATTTTTTATCCTCACGATAAAAATAATTTGTTTAATAAATTGCCAAACTTGCATCATACTCCAGCTAATTACTAAGGTATGAGGATAAAGCTATGAGCAATAACATTTCATTACTACGCCAAGCATTTGTTAGCCAACGTCAATTTTATGATGATCAAAACTTTCCACGAGGCTTTAGCCGCAGCGGAAACTTCACCTTATTAGAAGCCAGCATACTTGAACAACACGGAGTTGTTTTAAAAGGCTTATACAGTAAAACAATTGAGCCGCAAAACGAACACCAAGAACAGTTTGTAGCAGTCGTAACTGGCTCACAAGAACCTACCAACCCAATCGAACGAGCTTGGGTAAAATACTTAAAACTAACGACTTGCAAAACTAAGTTTCATACTTTATTTGGCCGCTCAAAAATGTCAGGGCCGGCACCGATTAGCCAAGAGTATTATTCAGAAGCGGATAATCTGTAAGTACTTAAGTTATTTGCTTTTTTGCGTTTTAACAGTTACAACTTGTATAAGCAAATATTTTTGCAAAATATAAACAGGGTTGTTCCGTGACGCGAAAAATACTAATAGTTGAAGATACACCTGCAATGGCGCGAGTGCAAAAGCACATCGCGCTTAAGGCTGGTTATGAAGTTGATATAGCTGAGTCATTAGCGCAAACAAAAGAGCTTATAAGTAAAAATAGCTATTTTTGCGCTGTAGTTGACTTCATATTACCTGATGCCCCATCTGGTGAAGCTGTACCTTGTACTATTAATGCAGACATTCCAACTATTGTAATGACGGGCAATATTGATAAAAAAACTCGCGACACTGTAGAAAAATACCCAATCATCGATTACATCATTAAAGAAAACAAACAAGCATACCAATACCTCGAAAAACAATTGCATCGCTTACCCCGCAACGAAAATGTAAAAGTACTGGTTGTTGATGACTCTAAATCGACTCGCCGATACATTTGCAGCCTATTAGTTCGTCACAAATATCAAATTATTGAAGCACAAGACGGAAAAGAAGCATTAAAAATGCTCGAAAATTCACCCGACATTTCAGTCATCATTACTGATAACGAAATGCCAAACATGAATGGTGATGAGTTATGTAGCGAAATTCGCCGCTTATATAGCAACGACGAAAAAGCCATTATTGGTATTTCGGGCTCTGACTATGTAGGGCTTTCTAGTTTATTTTTAAAAAATGGCGCAAACGATTATTTACATAAACCTTTTAATAGTGAAGAGTTTTACTGCAGGCTTAGCCAAAACGTCGATATGTTAGAACTTATAGCCACCATAAGGCGACAAGCCAACACGGATTATTTAACCAATTTACCAAATCGTCGTTACTTTTTTGAAGAAGCTGAAAAATCATTAAAGCAAATAAAACATACTAAAGGTGATGGTACTTTAGCTATGCTTGATATTGATCACTTTAAATCAATTAACGATACATACGGGCACGATGTTGGCGACGAAGTATTAAAAGGGCTCTCTATTTGCTTTAGTAAATATTTTAAAAAGTATTTAGTAGCCCGCTTAGGTGGTGAAGAGTTTGCCGTTTACTTTGCAAATGCGGATAAACAAGAAGCACTAAAAAGACTTGAAGGTTTTAGGTACTTTATAGAAATGAATAGCCAGGAGTTTAGTAAAGCTAAAATAAAATTCACCATTTCTATTGGTTTTGCAAACGGGCCTGTTTATCAAATTGATGAATTATTAAAACAGGCCGACTTAAAGCTTTACGACGCTAAAGAATCTGGTCGTAATAAAGTAGTTAGCTAACAGCCCTATTAGCTTAATTATACTTCTGCGGCTGTAATAGCCGCTTTTTTACGTTTGCGCGATTGATGATAAGAATCCCAACTAAAAATAGCTAGCGCACTCCAAATACATGCAAACGTAACTAATCTCTCAGCGTCAAACACTTCACCGTAAAACACCACTGCCAATATAAACATTAGGCTTGGCCCAATATACTGAAAAAAGCCTAATGTAGTGTATTGCAAACGCTTAGCGGCGCCAGTAAAACACAGCAGTGGTAATGTAGTTACAATACCTGCACTAATCAGTAATGCATTAGTATGCCAATCGTTAGCTGGCAGGCTTGATGTTGCTGTAGGCACCATTAACCACCAATAAATGAGTGCAACAGGCAGTAATATAAGTGCTTCAAGTAAAATGCCAGGTAAGGCTTCAACGGGTAGTTTTTTACGTAACAATCCATAAAGCGCAAACGATATAGCTAATGAAAATGCCACTACCGGAAACGAGCCAAAACTAATTAACTGCAGCACAACACCAGTAAAGGCCAGTGCCACTGCTACACCTTGAAACTTACGCAGGCGTTCACCTAAAAAGAGCATACCCAGTAATACATTTAAAAGAGGGTTTATGTAATAGCCCAAACTCGCATCAAGCATATGGTTATTATTTATAGCCCATATAAATAAACCCCAGTTAAACCCTAGTAATGTTGAGGTAATAACAAGCATAAGCAAAAGCTTAGGCTGAACAATAATGCGTTTAACTTTATCCCAATACTTTAAAACACTTACTACTAGTACTAAAAATACAACCGACCAAACAACCCGATGCATTAAAATTTCAAAGGCAGAAACATGCTGAATTAACTTAAAATATATTGGCGCAAGGCCCCACATAAGAAAAGCAAGACAAGCAAAAATAGCACCTTTACGCTGCTCAGTATCAATCGACATAATAAACACTTAGTGATTTAAAAGGCCGCTAGTTTACTTCCCATACACGTTTTATCCAACTAAATACGTGCCTGTCCCAAAAGCAATTTGAACTGATTGCTCATTATGTAATTCCATTCTGCATACACATACTTTATTACCTGAGCGAATAAGTGTGGCACTCGCTGTAAAGCTCTCTCCTTTACCAGGGCGCAAATAATCAGTGCGCAAGTCGATAGTCCCAAGCGTGGCTAATTTTGTTTGCACACTTCCTATATCTAAATCGGTGAGCTTATCAATCACGCTTGCTGCAGCGAGCATACCGCCTACATTATCAAGTACGGCTGAAATAACACCACCGTGCAGTATTTTTTGCGCAGGGTTACCAATGAGTACATCCTGCCACGGAAACGTAATTTTGGCCTGTTCAGGGCTCAACGACTCAACCGATATTTGTAAAAACTGGTTAAACGGCATGCCATTTACAAATAATGCGCCCACTTGTTCAATTAACATTTCTTTATTCATTATTATTCTCTATGTCAAAACAGGTAAGATGAGTAAAACATACATAGTGTAAAACTACGAGACTCCACTTAAATAATTTATCAAGTAACTCAGCTAAAGACATCTCACTAAAAAACCACTAAAATACCCGCCAATGAATACATCAACACCACCTTCTAGCACCCTTGTGCGTAAACCCGAAACTGTCCTCAAACAAGTGTTTGGCTACAGTGAATTTCGCGACGGCCAAAAAACAGTTATTGATGCTGCTATTAACGGCCAAGACTCGCTTGTATTGCTCCCTACTGGCGGCGGAAAATCGGTTTGCTATCAAATACCCGCTTTAGTGCTTGAAGGCGTCACTATTGTTATATCTCCGCTCATATCGCTAATGCAAGATCAGGTAAGTCAACTCCAAGCACTTGGGGTTAAAGCCGCTTACGTAAATAACAGCTTAGCGCGAGAAGAGCAGCAACTGGTGTATCAACAGCTTCATCAGGGGCAAATTAAGCTTTTATATGTGGCACCTGAAAAAGTATTACAACGCGAATTTTTAGAGCGTTTATCGCATTTAAATATAAGCTTATTTGCCATTGACGAAGCGCATTGTGTGTCGCATTGGGGCCACGATTTTAGGCCTCATTACTTTCGCTTAAACGAATTAAAGCAACGTTTTGCACATGTACCCATGATGGCGCTCACTGCAACTGCCGATAAAGCCACCCGTTTTGATATAGTTGAGCAACTAAAACTACAACAGCCTTATATTCATACTGGCAGCTTTGATCGCCCCAATATTCGCTACACCATAGAAGAAAAATTTAAACCTATGGTGCAACTGCTTCGCTACTTAAAAGAGCAAAAAAGCCAAAGCGGTATTATTTATTGCACCAGCCGTAAACGCGTAGACGACATTGCTGAAAAAATTGCAGATGCAGGGCTAAACGCTGCCGCTTACCATGCAGGTATGAGTAACGAGCAACGACAATTTGTACAAACTGGTTTTGCACGTGACGATATACAAATAGTGGTCGCAACCGTTGCCTTTGGTATGGGTATAAATAAGCCTAACGTGCGTTTTGTACTGCATTACGATATTCCAAAAAGTATAGAGTCGTACTATCAAGAAACGGGGCGTGCTGGGCGAGATGGACTTGCCGCAGAAGCCATAATGTATTTTGACCCAGCTGATATTGGCCGTGTAAGACGCTTTTTTGAAGACATAGACGACGAACAACGCCGCCGCGTAGAAGAACAACGCTTTAACGCAATGGCAAGCTTTGCAGAAGCACAAACGTGTCGTAGGCAAATATTACTTAATTACTTTAGTGAATATCAACGCGAGCCTTGCGGCAACTGCGATATTTGTTTAAACCCGCCAAAAAGCTTTGATGGTACCTTAGTCGCCCAACAAGCACTTTCGTGTGTATATAGAGCTGACCAACGCTTTGGTCTTGGTTACATTGTTGAATTACTTCGCGGTGCAAACACTAGTCGCATACGCGATAACAATCATCATGAGCTAAGTACTTACGGCATAGGTAAAGATAAAAGTAGTGAATTTTGGCTCAGTATTTTACGCCAGCTTATTCATCAAGGTTTACTTAGCCAAGATATAACGCAAGGTGCGTCGCTTCGCTTAACCGAAGCCGCGCGTGCAATTTTAAAAGGTGAGTACGCACTGCAACTAGCCGAGCCACGCCTGCAAGCCAAACACGTTTATCAAGATAAGTTAGCACAATTTAATTACGACAAAAAACTGTTTGCTCGCCTGCGCGCATTACGTAAAGAACTTGCTGATGCCGATGATGTACCACCTTATGTGGTATTTAATGATAAAACACTAGCCGAAATGGCGCAGCTTATGCCAACAAACGACAGTGAATTTTTAAAAGTGTCGGGTGTGGGTTTTACTAAGTTAAATAAGTACGGCGGCGAATTTTTAACTGCAATTCGCAATTACCTAGCTACAAGTTAAGAATGTTATGACCCAAATAGAATATGACCACGCCCATAAATACATTTTAATTACACCAGTCGAGCCTCCACACGATGAAGACTTTGAACTGTGGAGCACACTCTTTTTACACTCAGACGATGTAACACTCAATGAGTATTCTGCAGGCGCCGATCGCCATCAAGTCCGCTTTACCTATAATCAGCAGACCTTTAATTTAAACTATGAGCATTACAGCCAAAGTCTTTGGATTAATGCCGAAGGCCATGAAGCTGAGCACTTATTAGCCGCTTTAGCATTTTATTTAAGTTAGCTTTTAATACCCCGCCCACAGGCGGTTCTAAACCAGGTTGGTTATTAACATAAGTGAATATGAGTAACAATTAATTAGTTTCAAAATACATACCTTTTACTTACATTATAATAACAATGATGTAAGCTGATATTACGATAGTCATTTGCTACGTAGCAGTAAAGAGGTTTAATGGTGAACAAGAAATGGATAGCACAATGTTGTATTAGCTTAACGGTTTTAAGCTTTTATGTGCCTAATGCATTCGCACAACAACCTTCAACGAAAACTGATAACTGCCTTGTAGAACAGACAGATTTAAGCACAAATAAAAACTTACGCCGAGAAGTTCAAGACAAAACAACCCTCACGCACAGTAATAGTAACGCTAAAATAGCCTCAATAAAGCTCAAGCAACTTAATGTATTTAATACTGAGCTTGAAGAGGAAAATAATGCCCTATTCCGATTTGCTAACCGCGCTCATATTCAAACAGAGCCCGATGTGATTAATAACCTTTTATTATTCTCCCCTGGTGACAAGTACGATGCTAAAAAGCTTGCAGAGTCTGAGCGCTTACTTCGTAAAGAAAGCTACTTATATGATGCACAAATTAGTGCAATCGAAAACTGCGACGGTGACGTTAATGTAGAAGTGGTTACCCGTGATTTGTGGACACTTTTACCTGAAGTAAACTTTAGCCGTAGCGGCGGAGAAAATAAATCGAGTATAGGTTTTAGAGAATCAAACCTGCTTGGTTGGGGGAAGCGCCTTTCGTTGTCACGCACGACCGACAGCGATCGTAGCGGTTATTTATTTGTTTACGACGATCCTAATATTTTATCTACTCGCTACCGCGGCCGTTTAGAGTACGCTGATAACAGCGATGGCAAGCGCCATTTACTTGAGCTAACCTATCCATTTTACGCGATAGACACCCCTTTTAGTTACGGTATTTTAAGCTATTCTGAGCAGCGCGAAGAGTCACTATATAAACGCGGAGAAGAGTTTAGCGAATTTGATCAAACTACTGATTTAAACCGTGCATTTATAGGGCACTCAAAAGCACTTAATAATAATTGGACCCAACGCTTAACCTTAGGTTATACCGACGAGCAGCATACCTTTGAAGCTATAGACACTACATTTGCACCACTTGCCGATGACAGAAGTTTAAGTTATCCCTTTATAAGCGGCCATTGGTTTGAAGATAACTACATAAAAGTACGCAATTTTGACAGTATATCTCGCACTGAGGATTTAAACTTAGGTTGGAATATTAAAAGCTTAATTGGCTATTCAGACGAATCATTAAGTAATGACGACAGCCGCGCGGTGTATTCTTTTAACTTTAAAAAAGCCCACTTTACTAACGATAATACCTTATGGCGTTTTAGTGCTGATATTGATGGCTATTGGAATAAAGAACAGAAAAAACTCGAAAACTTTATGGCCACTAGCCAAGTACAATATTATTTAAATACCAGTGAAGACCAATCTTGGTATGTTAAAGCCCGCGTGCAATACGCAAAAAACCTTACTGCTGATCAACAGCTTACTTTAGGCGGCGAAACAGGCCTGCGTGGTTACCCTATGGATTATCAACATGGCGACCGCAGCTTTTTAGTTAATCTAGAAAAGCGCTATTACTGGGAGTACGATTTACTACAACTATTTAAAGTGGGTGGCGCAGCTTTTGTAGATGTGGGCAGAGCATGGTTTAACGATAAAGATAATGGTGAAAACGCACATGTATTAAAAAATATAGGCGTGGGTCTTCGTTTAGCACCGAGTCGTGCAAATTCAGGAACCATGATCCACATTGATATTGCCGCCCCAGTTGATAGCTACGATGACGTAGACTCAGTCCAGTGGCTAGTAAGCGTTAAAAACACTTTTTAAATAATACAAACACGTTAAACTAATACCAATTGCATTAAATTACATTGTTATGAAAGTTCAGGACCTAATGTGGAAATAATAGAAGTTTTAGAATTGTTTGCATCACAATATAAGTTGGTTGTAACTATAATCGCTATTTTGGTTTTCCCTCTGCTATTAAAAATAACCAAAAAACTACTCGAAAAAGCGATTAAAGGCAAAGTAGATTTACACCGAAAATATCGTGCAGAGCTTTTACTAAAAATTATACTCGCCTTTGTAGTCCTGTGTTTGGTTTTAGTATTTTGGGGTATAGAGCTGCGTGGTTTATTGGTTTTAGGCTCTTCTTTATTTGCCATGTTAGGGGTAGCACTTTTTGCCGCTTGGTCATTATTGAGTAACCTCACCGCATTTTTACTAATGTTTATTCAAAACGATTGCCGTGTTGGCTATTGGGTACGAATTATTGATGGTGCAAATCATGTTGAAGGCCGCATTGTTGAAATGGACTTAATGAATGTAGTACTTGAGCATATTGATGGGCACCGTGTAATTTACCCTAATAATTTATTTGTGACACGCCCTGTCATGGTTTTAAATAAAGAACCAAAGCCAACAAAAGCTCCCGTTATAAAGCGTATTATTGGCCCTAAAAAACATAGTTAAAAAAGTAATAGTCACAAAAAAGCCGCAGTAAGTAATTAACTTCTGCGGCTTTTTAATGCTTTAACTAACCAAAATTAAGACTAGGGCGTGTTGATCTTTGATGGTTGAATTTGCAGCAGTATGTTTGGTTTTTAGGCAAGGCAGAGCCTATGAAGTGTGGTTACTCCCCATAAATAGGCGATAACGCAGCATAAATGCCAAACATGCGCTGCCCTTCGGGTTCTGCCTAGGGGCGATAAACTCTTTGTTACTCGGTTTTTACTTAGCCCACTAGGTTACAAACCTCGCGCCGCGATTTAATCGCCCCTAGATTGAACAAATTTCAATCCGCAAAGTTAAACACGCCCTAGCTATTAGTTATTTAGTTCAGCTGTTTTAAGCTCGTCATCTAAATCATTTATCTCATCAATAAAGTTCTCTAGTTGCTGCTCTACTAGGCTATTATCATTTGCAAAGTAAGCAAGGTGGAATACCGCATCACCTTCATTTACCAATGGCATAGTTTGCTGACCAATAACAATACCGCCTTTAGGCGCTAAAAGCTCAAGCTCAGAGTCGCCCAAGGGGCTACTTATATATGCAAGTACTTGCCCTTTAGTTACATGCTCACCTAGTGATACTTGTGCACGCACAATGCCATCAACTTCGGCACGTATCCAACTAGTTGAACCTGCAATAATAGGATCTGGTAACTTTTTAGGACGCTTGCCACGGATCATTTTTAAATGACGCATAACATAATCAACACCCTGCACACCTGCCGCAATTGCGATTGGATCAAAACGCAGTGCTTCACCAGCTTCATAGGTTATAACCGGTATACCTAGGTTTGCAGCTTCACTTCGTAATGAGCCATTACGCAATGATGCATCTATAACTGCTGGCGTGCCAAATGCTTTAGCCATTTCCGCGGTTGCTTCATCAGCTAAGTTAGCGCGAATTTGCGGTAAGTTAGTTCGATGAATAGCGCCAGTATGTAAATCAATAATGTGGGTACAATGTATTGCCACTTGATTAAAAAACATATAAGCCATACGCCCAGCAAGTGAGCCACGCTCAGAACCTGGAAAGCTACGATTCATATCGCGCCTATCTGGTAAGTAACGCGATTTATGAATAAAGCCAAACACATTCACAATAGGCACAGCGATTATTGTGCCGCGCAGTTGGCTTGGGTCTATTTTAGCAATTAACTGACGCACAACTTCTACGCCATTTAGCTCATCACCATGAATAGCCGCACACACCATAAGCACAGGACCTTCCATTACACCGTTAACCACTTCAATAGGAATATTAAGTGGTGAATGGGTATAAAGTTTAGCTGCCTCTAAGGCAAGTGTTTTACGCTCGCCTACGCCTACACTCTCTCCTAATAAGGAAAAAGGACGGTTAATTTTAACCTTTGCCACGTGTTGCTGTTCCTTTACTTGAAGCATTTTTTTCGATGAAATCAATCACCATGCCTGCAATGTCTTTACCTGTTGCTATTTCAATGCCCTCTAAACCTGGTGATGAGTTTACTTCCATCACAAGTGGTCCACGAGATGAGCGAAGTAAATCAACTCCCGCTACGTTCAAGCCCATTGATTTAGCCGCCGCTACTGCCGTTTTACGTTCTTCTGGAGTAATACGAACTAATGTAGCACTACCGCCACGGTGAAGGTTAGAGCGGAACTCACCTTCTTGTGCTTGGCGCTTCATTGCTGCTATTACTTTATCGCCTAATACGAAACAACGTATATCGGCACCACCCGCTTCTTTAATGTATTCCTGAACCATAATATTAGCTTTTAAGCCCATAAATGCTTCAATAACGCTTTCTGCCGCTTTGCGTGTTTCAGCAAGTACAACACCAATGCCTTGTGTGCCTTCAAGTAATTTAATTACAACAGGTGCACCGCCTACCATTTCTAGTAAGTCTTTTACATCATCTGGTTTGCTAGCAAAACCTGTTACTGGCATACCAACGCCTTTGCGCGAAAGTAACTGAAGTGAGCGTAATTTATCGCGCGAACGAGAAATAGCGACTGATTCGTTTACAGGGTAAACACCCATCATTTCAAACTGACGAAGTACCGAACAGCCATAAAATGTAACCGATGCACCAATACGCGGGACGATTGCGTCAAATTCTTTTAAGTTTTCACCGCGATAGTGAATTTCTGGTTGCTCAGAGTTGATATTCATATAACAGCGCAATGCATCAATCACTTTAACTTCGTGACCGCGTGCCTCTGCCGCCTCAATTAAGCGACGTGTTGAATATAATTTTCTGTTGCGAGATAAAATACCGATTTTCATAGTTAAACCTTACGACCTAATAGTTGAGATAAAGCCGGGTCAACGACTATACGATTTTCCATGGCTGTACGCCCTAATAACATTCTAAACTTCATTGTTGCACGGCTTGTTAAAGTAAGCTCGATAGGCCAGCTATGCTCGCCTGCATGCAATGTAGTTTCTATAAAGTAACGTAACTCTTTTTGCCCACTTGAGCTGGTTACGTACTTCATTTTTTTAACTTTTGCATTGCAAGTGACTTGTGTTTGCTCATCATCTTGCAGTGGCTGGGCCGTAAATTTAACCCATTTTTCTGAGTCAACTTCGTATTCTTCAATGTTAATTGCATGAATACATGAAGTGCGAGCGCCAGTATCAATTTTTGCTTTTATCTCGTTAATACCAAGCCCAGGTAAACTTAACCACTCACGCCAACCAACTGTGATCTTTGCTGTCATAAATGTGCCCTTAATAAAAAAGTGACTTATACGCTACAGGTAAAAAAACACCAACGAAATAAATTTATCTAGTCGATTAGTAAATTAAATTGATCTTTTTAAACAACTGGTCACACAATGCACGCCTTGCTGAATAGTACTTTATGCCACTTTACTCAGCCCAAAGGCTCTGCATATATTTTGCTATTTAAGCTTAACTTATTAAAAATAAAGGTAAGTTTAAAATACTTAAGTAGATACACTATAGTTAACGGTATTAAAAATACACTATTATGAGAAATAATTATGATTAATGGTTTACTACATGCACTTGTACTTGATGGACAAGGCGGCGCTCGCCCTATTGAAAGCACTAATGAGCTAAATAGCTGGCAACCAAGCCACGGAAAACTTTGGGTGCACATGGACTATAGCCAAAGCGAGGCTGTTGAGTGGCTCAAGGCACAACCTCATTTAAACGATTACGAATTAGAGTCCTTAATTGCTGATGAAACACGCCCGCGAATTACATCAACGACTAACGGACATATGTTATTTTTACGTGGTGTAAATTTAAATCCAGCACAAAGCCCTGAAGACATGGTTTCAATTCGTTTATTTATTAGCGAAGACATTCTTATTACTACCCGCAAGCGTCGTTTATTATCGGTGCAGGATACGCTCACCTGTTTAAATGAAAATAAAGGCCCATGCAATATTTCTGAATTAGTGTGCTCTATTACACAAAAACTAACTTCTCGCATGCAAAGCGTTATTGACTCACTAGATGAAACACTCGACGAGTTTGAAGAAGAAATAGATGAACCAAGTAAAAAGTTTGATAACCAAGGTTTATCACAGTTGCGCCGTCAAACAATTGCCTTAAAGCGTTATTTAAAACCGCAAAAAGAAGCCCTTAGCTCAATGGTAAATAATCACTACCCGTGGCTGTTAGATGACGATAAAGCAAAATTAAACGAAACAACAAACTTACTTATTCGTTATTTAGAGGAGCTTGATAGCTCTATTGAACGTGCGCAAATCATTCAGCAAACAATCACTAACCAAGTGTCTGAGCAATTAAATCAGCGTATGTATGTAATGTCGGTTGTAGCTGCATTGTTTTTACCTTTAGGCTTTTTAACCGGCCTGTTAGGCGTAAACGTAGGGGGTATTCCGGGTACCGAGAGCCCCTATGCATTTAGTGCGTTTGTTATATTTTTGATTGTACTTACTGGCGGTATTGGTGTGTATTTTAAAAATAAAAAATGGTTATAAATTAAGTTTATACATTTAAAAAGCATTAAAAAAGCCACTCAGTTTTAAACTGAGTGGCTTTCTAAACTACTAAATAATTAGTTAGTTTTACGCGTATAACTAACGTCAGTCATTGTTACTTTAGCTTTTGTAATTCCTAAATCCTTAAAGCACTCTTTAAATGAATCTGAGTTTCCTGACTCGCCACACTCATCTAGTGTATATGGGTCTTGTGATTGTAAATAATTACCAAACTTAAAGTAAGATTCTGAATCATCTTCTACCGGAATACCAAAGGTAGTACCTAATGCAGTCACATCTACATCACCGTAATTATTAACTACTTTTAGATTGAATGAACCACCACTTCTGATAGTACCTAGTGCATGCTTTTCTTCTTTACCACTGGTGTTACGCAGGCGAACATAAACGTCAAAAATCCCGTTATCTGCTACGCTATCATCAAAACCGGATTCATCAGTATCTGAAACATATACTTTTGAAATCGTACCCGTATCGCTAGCGTGGTGCTGAGAAATAATCGTTTTACCACCATCTGACATTTCAACTTTTACAGTTGCCTCAAAAACCTCATAGGTTTCGGTCATTGCAACACGTGCACTTTCTTTTACTTTATATTCATGACGCCAGCCATTCCCGTTTGGAGTGATATGACGCGCTTCTAGAGGAACAAACTCTAAAGTGTCGCTATTTACTAATGGATGAGGATCGTTACCTTCAAGGTCAAAAATACTACCGTTGGTGATGTTGCTTGCTATACCTGAGCCACTACCAGTGTCGCCACCGCCAGTATCACCACCACCTGTGTCTCCGCCGCCAGAAGAACTCCCCTTAGTTAACGAAAAGTCATCAAAACGAACATCGCTTGAGCTCTTATCATGCTTAGCAAATACTTGTAGCGTACCTGTATTAGCTGTAGTGAAAGTTTTAGATACTTTTGTCCACGAAGAAACGTTAAATTTCTCACTTTTAAACAAACCATTAAGATCGTTAATGCCGATTTGTCCCTTGCCAAGTACGTACGCACTTAACGTGTACTGAGTATTTCGATCTACATCTACATTTTGGTAAACACGCCCTGGGCTACCTTGAATTTTTAATGATTTAGAGCCCTTGTAAGCACTACCTGAAATAGCCGCTGGTTCTGTTTCATTCCAGTTATTCCAACCATCTTCAAATCCAGCATTATTAACAGTTGCCGCTTGTACAAAACTTGAGCTAGCAGTCATTGCTGCAAGCATAAATAGGGATTTTTGGTTAATCATTATCTTTATTTCTCCAAACCTGTACATGAAAAAATCTTACTACATGGCTATAAATGAGTATTTCACTTGAGCCTAGATCACCGCCTGTAAACAGGTTTTAACTTGTGTTTTTATGTGTAATTGGTAATAAGTAAAATGTAAAAAAACCACTCTTGGTTTACAAACAAACATTACCAATAATTATTGCCAGCTGGGCTGAGACACAAGTTATATTGCTTGTAATAAATTTGCAACAATTTATTTAATAGGTAATAAGTATTGATTTCATTTAGATTCATTAAATCAACAATAAATAAAAATACATGAAAACAAATACTTAAAACCAATCACTATCAAAAAAATAACAAACCCAGATAAGGAACAAAATATAAAATAATGAAAAAGCATTAAATAAAACTTTAATTGGTAATTTATTAAAAATTCAAAAATCGCATTTCCTGTAATAACAAAATTGATTTTCATTTTATTTTATGCAGTAAAGCTTACGTTCAGTTTAATTAACTAGAATACCACTGGTTAACCAATTAATTTAGACTGTTTATATAAAATAAAATTTAATAATGGCAGAGCGAAATGCATTTGAAATAAGAATTTAAAGATGAAAGTATTATTATATTAGTGAAGGGTAGCTTAAAAAACTTAAGAGGTGTTTGAGCTCAATGAAGGTGGATATTTTATTTTTTATAGATAATTTATTAATAATATTTATACAAAACATACCAATAAGTTTTAAATAAATTATTGAAAACACCTAGAAGGTTGATTCAATTTAGTTCGAATTAAAAGCTTTAGCAGAACTCGGCATGTTGCCCTTTGCGGATTGAAATTAGTTTAATCTAGGGGCGGTTAAATCGCGGCGCGGGGTTTGTAACCAAGCGGGCTCGGTAACTACTCCTGCGTTACGCTACTGGCTTACTTCCATGTGAAAATAAGTAAAAACCGAGCAAAGCTTCCGCGTCCTGTTCGCGCCCCTTACCACATCCATTTAGGCAACAAAGAGTTAATCGTCCCTAGAAAAAACCCGAGGGGAAGCGCATGTTTGGTAGCACGCTTTTACAGGCATTAAAAAAGACGAGCACTTTGCAATGATCGCCTTTTTTATAACAGTCAGCTAATTACTCTTGAAAGTAAGTACCCCAACCATCGTACTCAACTTCGCACTCAACGGCTAGTTGCGCTAGCTTATCAACGTCTTCCATAATAACGTCTACGTCTAGCTCAGCTTCAACTACAATGTCAAAGCTCCAAATTTTGTTACCGTCTTCAAGCTCAAGCTCTGCTGGTTCTTCAACATCGTAACCCAATTTAAAAGCAGCAAGTGCAGCTTGCTCTAACTTAGGAAAGTCTTCACACACAAAGTGGTGCTCTACTTCATAAAGTATTTCAGGGTCTGACCCATCTTCAAGTAGTGAACTTACGATGTCTTCACTTATTTCACGCCAGTTTTCCATTATTTTTCTCTCACTTGAGCATCTAATTCAGTTATTTTAGCAGCCATAATGCTATGCACGCTTTTAGCATGCTCACGCGCGCTAATTTCTTTATCAAGCGGTATAGGCGCTAACATTTCGATGTGAATTGTACCATTATCCCAACGATTTAGCTTAATGGTTTTATGTGTTGTATTCATACATACCGGAATTATGGGTACATCTGCGCTCATTGCGGTGTGAAATGCGCCTGTTTTAAATGGTAGCAACCCTCTTCCATAGCTTCGTGTGCCTTCTGGAAACATCCATACAGATAAGCCATTATTTTTAATTTTTTCGGCTGCTTTTGAGATAGTTCCTGCCGCTTTAGAGCGATTCGATCTGTCTATTAATATATTACCCGACAACCAATAAAGCTGACCAAAAAATGGGATCCACTTTAAGCTCTTTTTACCCAAACTTACGCAGTTTTTTGGCACCATTGCTGGCACTGTAAATAAGTCGTAGCTATTTTGATGATTAGCAACATAAACTGCAGGACCTGGATCAACGGCATCTTTATGACGTGTTAGAACTAGCTTAACGCCAACCATTTTAGCCATTGAGCCAAACCAACCCGCTATAATATGTACATTATTAGGGTGAAATGGTCTTACAATCGAAAGTAATAAACCAAAAATACAACTGAATAATATAAACAGCAGCATAATAAAAACGCGTATAACAGCTAGCAAATGGGCTTCTCCAAAAATGAATTATAATTATTATAGCGTTATTTTGTGACACAAACGAGTCAATAGCGCACAAGTGTACGCTGAAATATTTAAGCTCTTTATTTTAAAACAAAAACGGCCTGCAAATGCAGACCGTTTTTATTTATACAAAAAAGTAATTGGCTACTCTTCGCTAATAACGTCTATTGGTTCATCATCTTGAGGAGTTAGCTCAACAACGGCTTCGTCAACACGCTGTAAGCCACGCGGTAGTTTATTACCCCTACGTCCTCGCTCACCATGATAATGCTCTAAATCACTTGGTTTAAGTGTTAGTTTACGCTTACCAGCATGAAGCGTAACACTGCTTCCTAGTGGTACAACAGCAAGCACTTTTACAAACTCTTCACGGGCTTGTACTTTAGCACCTGGTATAGAGATGATTTTATTACCTTTACCTTTGCCTAACTTTGGTAAGTCTCGCAGCGGGAATAAAAGCATTCGACCTTCGTTAGAAATAGCCATACAGTAATCGCTAGCAACATCGTTCACTCTAATAGGAGAAAGTAATATTCCACCTTTAGGGACACTTACCAGCGCTTTACCGTTTTTATTTTTACTAACTAAGTCTTTAAAGTCGGTAATAAAGCCGTAACCTGCATCTGACGCCATAAGCAATACTTGCTCGTCTTCACTCATTACCACGTGCTCAAAATTAGCGCCTGGTGTTAAGTTAAAACGACCTGTCATTGGCTCCCCTTGGCTACGCGCCGAAGGTAGACTGTGCGCATCAGTTGCAAACGCCCGCCCTGCTGAATCTAAAAATACCGCAGGTTGATTACTCTTACCACGAGCAGAGGCTCTAAAGCCGTCACCTGAGCGATAATTTAAGCCTTGTACATCTAAGTCATGACCTTTACCAACGCGTGCCCAGCCTTTGTCTGATAGCACAACAGTAACTGACTCTGACGGAATTAAATCTTTTTCGTTAAGTGCTTTCGCTTCTGAGCGCTCAATCACTGGCGAGCGACGATCGTCACCGTACATTTCAGCGGCTTCTTGAATTTCTTTTTTAAGCAGTGTCGACATACGACGTTCTGAGCCCAAAATTTGCGCTAATTTATCACGCTCTTTAGCCAGTTCGTCTTGCTCACCACGAATTTTAAACTCTTCAAGTTTTGCTAAATGACGAAGTTTTAATTCTAGAATTGCTTCTGCCTGCGTATCAGTTAAATCAAAGCGCTCCATTAATACAGGCTTTGGTTTATCTTCGCTGCGAATGATTTCAATCACTTCATCAATATTTAAAAAGGCGGCTAACAAACCCTCTAAAATATGTAGACGTGCTAATACTTTATCTAAACGATACTGCAAACGACGACGCACTGTTTCGCGTCTAAATATTAGCCACTCACTTAAAATACAGCGTAAGTCTTTAACTTGCGGGCGGCCATCTAGGCCTAGCATGTTTAAGTTTACTCGGTAATTTTTTTCAAGATCGGTGGTTGCAAATAAGTGCGCCATTAATGGCTCAGCTTTAATGCGGTTTGAGCGCGGAATAATTACAATGCGTGTTGGATTTTCGTGATCTGACTCGTCACGTAAATCGGCAATCATTGGTAATTTTTTAGCGTTCATTTGCGCTGCAATTTGCTCAAGTACTTTACCACCAGAACATTGATGCGGCAGCGCTGTAATAACAATATCACCATGCTCTTCGGTATAAACCGCACGCATTTTGATAGACCCTCGACCGGTTTTATATATTTTGTGAATATCGGCTTTTGGGGTAATTATTTCAGCATCTGTTGGGTAATCTGGTGCATGTACAAGCTCAAGTAATTCTTCAAGCTCTGTTTTTGGTTTATCAAGTAATAAACAACATGCACTAGCCACTTCACGTACGTTATGTGGCGGAATATCGGTTGCCATACCTACGGCAATACCCGTTATACCGTTTAGTAAAATATGCGGTAAACGAGAAGGCAGTACAACAGGTTCGTCCATTGTGCCATCAAAGTTTGGTGTCCAATCGACGGTGCCTTGGCCAAGCTCTTTAAGCAGTACTTCTGAAAACTTAGATAAACGCGCTTCGGTATAACGCATTGCTGCAAACGATTTAGGGTCATCTGCCGCGCCCCAGTTTCCTTGTCCATCCACCAAAGGGTAGCGGTAAGAAAACGGCTGCGCCATTAATACCATCGCTTCGTAACATGCACTGTCGCCGTGTGGATGGTACTTACCAAGGACGTCACCCACTGTACGGGCTGATTTTTTGTACTTAGCGTTAGCCGACAAACCCAGTTCGCTCATCGCATAAATAATACGACGCTGTACTGGTTTTAAACCATCACCTACATGCGGTAAGGCGCGGTCCATGATCACGTACATGGAATAATTTAAATAGGCGTCTTCGGTAAAACGCCCCATTGTTTGTTGCTCAATTCCTTGCATTAGCAAGGTATCTGTATCACTCATTAAAGCTTACCTAGTTTTTCTTATAGCTTACACGGTAGATTACATTGGCGTAATCATCGCTTACTAACAGACTGCCGTCACCTAATTCTGCAAATGCAACAGGGCGTCCAAATGTTGTTTCGTCTTTCATAAAGCCAGTAATAAATGGCGTATATTTAGTTACGCGACCTACTTCAATTGTTGCTAGCCCTACTTTATAACCTGACTTTTTAGAACGGTTCCATGAGCCATGTTCAGCAACAAATAATTGTTGCTTATAGCTTGCTGGAAATTGCTTACCGTTATAAAAATGAATACCTAATGGCGCTACATGCGCTGGAAGTGCAAGAGCTGGCGACGTGTAATCGGCAATATTTTTACCTTCACCAAACTCAGGGTCAATAATTGCACCGGCATGAACATACGGAAAACCAAAATGCTCACCTTCTTGCGTTGCACGGTTTAACTCATCAGGCGGAATATCATCGCCCATCATGTCGCGACCGTTATCACTAAACCATAAAGCTTGAGTAGCTGGATGAAAATCAAAACCGACGGTGTTTCTAACGCCCTTGGCTATTGTTTTTATTTGTTTTGTTTCTACATTAAGCGCAAAAATACGACCAAAACGTTCATCTTCAGCACAAATATTACACGGTACACCCACCGGAATGATTAGCTCGCCCGTTGGTGCAAAACGTAAAAATTTCCAACCATGATGACGCTCGCTCGGTAATGTGTTATAAACCACATCAAATTTTGGATCTTTTAATTGGGTATCAATATTTTTAAAGCGAATAATACGATGTACTTCGCCTACGTATAAATCGCCATCTTTAATTGCTATGCCAGAGGGCATGTTTAGGCCTTTAGCCACAACAATTTTTTTATCTGCTACGCCATCGCTATTATGATCAATAAGCGCATATACGTTGCCCGCTTTACGAGAGCCAACATACACAATACCTTTTTTGGAAACAGCTATTTGACGTGCATTTTCTACATCATTTGCAAATAAGCTTATTTCAAATCCCGGTGCTACGGTGAGCTTATCGAGTATATTTTTCGCCATTACAGGAGCGGTAGTCAGCCCAAGTAACAGCAAACTTCCTAGTAGTTTTTTCATTCGCCTCTCCTAGTGTTAAGCACAGATAATTAAACGAGTGCCTTGTTACCATGATCTTCTAACCATTGACGACGATCAGGCGATCGTTTCTTAGCAAGCAGCATATCCATCATTTCCATGGTTTCTACTTCTTCATCAAGCGTAAGCTGCACTAAACGTCGTGTATTTGGATCCATCGTGGTTTCACGCAGTTGTAACGGGTTCATTTCACCCAGACCTTTGAATCGTTGTACGTTTACTTTTCCGCGTTTTTTCTCGGCTTCTATGCGCGCCAAAATAGCGGTTTTTTCTTGCTCATCAAGTGCGTAATAAACTTCTTTACCAATATCGATTCTAAATAATGGCGGCATTGCTACATACACATGCCCTGTTTTTACTAACTCTGGGAAATGGCGAACAAACAGTGCACATAATAGTGTTGCGATGTGTAGTCCATCCGAGTCAGCATCGGCTAATATACAAATTTTATTGTAGCGTAATGCCGACATATCGGTTGATTCTGGATCAATACCCAGCGCCACTGAAATATCGTGTACTTCTTGTGATGCTAGTATTTGGCCTGACTCAACTTCCCAGGTATTCAAAATTTTACCACGTAGCGGCATGATAGCCTGAAATTCACGGTCTCTTGCTTGTTTAGCAGAGCCACCAGCAGAATCACCTTCCACTAAAAACAATTCGGTACGGTCGTTATCAGCCGCGCTACAATCGGTAAGTTTACCCGGTAAAGCAGGACCTGCAGTAACACGTTTACGCACTACTTTTTTAGCTGCACGCAAGCGAGTTTGCGCATTTGAAATACATAACTCAGCTAATAACTCTGCGGTATCTGTATGTTCATTTAACCATAAACTAAACGAGTCTTTTACAACCCCCGATACAAACGCAGAACACGAGCGTGATGATAGTTTTTCTTTTGTTTGACCGGCAAATTGAGGGTCTTGCATTTTAACCGATAACACGTAACTACAACGATCCCAAATGTCATCAGGAGTTAATTTCACACCACGAGGGAGTAAGTTTCTAAACTCACAAAATTCACGCATTGCTTCAAGTAAGCCTTGGCGTAAACCATTTACATGCGTACCACCTTGCGCGGTAGGAATAAGGTTTACGTAGCTTTCAGCTATTGATTCACCACCTTCTGGTAGCCATACAACAGCCCAGTCAGCGCCTTCAATTGAACTTTTAAATTCGCCAACAAACGGGTCTTGCGGTAATGTTTCAAAACCTTTAATTGCTTCAACTAAATAATCTTTTAAGCCTGTTTCGTAAAACCATTCTTGGGTTTCTTTTGTTTGCTTATTAACAAACTTAATTCGCAGCCCTGGACACAAAACGGCTTTGGCTTTTAATAAATGATTAAGTTTAGTAATTGAGTAGTTTGGTGAATCAAAGTAGCTAACATCAGCCCAAAAACGAACCGTAGTGCCGGTGTTACGCTTACCGACTGTACCAATTACGTTTAAGTCTTCTACTTTATCGCCGCTTTCAAATGCCATTCTAAATTGCTGAGCGTCGCGCCTTACTGTTACTTCTACACGCGTAGATAACGCATTTACTACCGAAATACCTACACCGTGTAAACCACCCGAAAATTGATAGTTTTTATTAGAAAACTTACCACCGGCGTGTAATTTAGTGAAGATCAATTCAACCCCAGGGATACCTTCTTCTGGGTGAATATCAATAGGCATACCACGCCCGTCATCACTTACTTCAAGCGAGTTATCTTCGTGGAGTATTACGTCGATACGAGTAGCATGACCAGCCATAGCTTCATCGACACTGTTATCGATAACCTCTTGGCCTAAATGATTGGGACGTGTTGTATCTGTGTACATCCCTGGGCGTCGTTTTACCGGATCTAATCCATTAAGTACTTCAATGGCTTCGGCGTTATAATTTTGATCACTCATAGTTTTTGTCTTTATATCCGCTAAGGCTCTAATACGTTTTACTAGTTTTATTGTTATATGCGCTAAAGCGTTAATATAGTAACTAACCTCAGTTCAGGCTAACTAGTTTTACGTGATTTTAAGAAAATCTACAATACTTGCAAAAGTGCGTTCAAATTCAACGTAGCTATGATCGCCACCAAATTCTATCAATTGCTTGCATTGCGAATAATATTTTACTGCGTGTTGAAAGTTCAACACTTCATCGCCTGTTTGCTGTAATAAGTACAGTAACTCAGGGTATGCTAATTTATCTACAGCGAGTAATTTAAGTGCCTCAATATGACTGTTATTTAAATCGTAATGATAATCTTGATACGGATTATAATTAGGTCCAAGTAACGACTGTAATAAATTATAGGGTGCGACCGCGGGATTAATAACCACTGCAGGAATTTGATAACGCTGCGATAAATACGTGGCAAAAAAACCACCTAACGAGCTACCTAATAAAACGGTATTTGGCGTTAGTAATTGTTCAAGCTCAATTATAGCTTGTAGGGGCTCGTGGTTTAAGTTCGGTACACAATAATCAACGTCATAGTTTGCCATAAGCTCACCAAAGCGCACAGCTTTATATGATTTTTGTGAACTATTAAAGCCATGAATATAAATTACGCGTTTAGCCATACTACTTCCGTTTTTACTTCTACTTTATCTTTTTTACTCTTTATATTTAGCGTTCTGTAAGCTGGTCCCGCATTTTTTTGCTCCCACTGTGAAGTGTGCTTTACAAACTGTATTGAGCTGGCTGGGGTCGCATATATGGGCAGCCCTCTAAAACTTTGTTCGTAATCATTGTGCACATGCCCATGAAAAAGCGCAGATACATTATTACTATTAACTAAGATATTTAAAAGCTGTGGGCCATTTTCTAATAAGTGTTTATCAAGGTAGCCGTTTATTGGCAGCGGATTATGATGACAAAATATAACTTTACTATTATTCGAGTTGACTAAAGCGTCCGTTACTTCATCTAAATGCGTGCCAGTAACCCATCCTGCGGGCGTGGGCCCTTTAGAATTAATAAGAAGTAACTCAATCCCATTAGCAATAATATGTTTAGCCGAATTTATTTGCCCACCACTTATGCGATTAAGCATTGCTAGTTCATCATGATTACCTGGCACCCAAAATACAGGACAAGTAATGTCACTGGCATTTATAAGTTCACTAAATAATAAGTACGATTCAAAACTATGATCTTGTGTTAAATCGCCACCAAAAATAATGCAGTCTATTGATTGTTTTGCTATGTGTGCCAAGGCTTGTTCAAAATGTTCTGCGGTATTTACAGTAAAGTACTCACCGCTTTTGTCTGCAAATAAATGGCTGTCAGTAATATGAGCAATGCACAAAGATGATTTATCAAATGTATATGTATCATCAAACCAAGCCATTATTTACATCCCAATTTAACGTCGCTTGTCCGTGCTCTACACAGGCCACTAACCAATCGTATAAAAAAGCATTAAGTTGATACTTTTCATCTTTTTGATGCATTTTAGGGTTAGGGTATCCATAAGATGGTTTTATGCGTTGATGATAATCGTGATGAACAATTTCAGCCACTTTGGCATCGTGATACAAACGCACCGTTAAATACAGTGGCGTAATCCCTTTAACCATTCCTGTTAGCTGCTTAATTGAAATATCCATAGTGTATTTTGCGCTGCCATCAATTTTTGTAGCAAACTCACTGTTGCCAAGTTTAACTTCACGAATGCTTCCTATATTGCGCTCGCTCGGTAACAACTTTAATAGTCGCACATAGTTATGCTCACAAAGTGTTAAATACTTTGGGAGGCTCTGAATATATCGCTTTGTTGCTAATTGTGCTGTCAAAGTACCACCATAATATTAGTAAGAGTTTATGCCCATTTGCTTGCCATTTTTTCGCGATTTAGCGCAAGCCACTGCATACAAATAACCGTTGCCGCATTATCCATTTCACCGTTATTGAGGCGCATTAGCGCATCATCAACTGATAGAATGTGAGTTTTTATATCCTCGCCTTCAGTTTCAAGACCATATACACCTGATTTCACTTGGCTTAAGTCAGTACGCGCTAAATATAAATGTAAGCGCTCAGTTGTACCACCAGGGCTTGATAGGTATGAAAGCATAAATTCAAGTTCAGTTAATTTAAGCCCAGCTTCTTCATACGCTTCTTTTTTTACAACTGATTCGTAATCCGTACTGCCGTCTGTCATTCCGGCTATACACTCTAGCAGCCAAGGCGAATGCTTGCTTTTAATAGCGCCAATACGTATTTGCTCAATTAAAAGAACAGTATCTGATATTGGATCGTAAGGGAGTACTGCAATAGCATCGCCACGTTCTAATATTTCTCGACTAATTACTTTAGATTTTCCACCCGCAAAAAGAGCATGTTCAAACTGGTATAAATCAACCTGAAAAAAACCTTTATAAAGGTTTTTTATTGGCTTTAAATTCACATCTTTATGTGTAAATTGAACGAGCTTTTTATCAACCACGTACATACCTCCTACTTATCTAAAGCTTTAAAATGCGTTAATATATTCTGTTACACTTGAACATACTGTTTTACTAATTATTTTTTTTGTTATGCAGTAAAACAGGTTAACATGCTTTTAGTACAAAAATTGTCTAAGGACCGAACCCCACATGAAAAAGAACATTCTTGCGGCGCTAGTTAGTTTATCATGCGCATTAGGTGCAACAGCAGTGAAAGCTGAAGATTTACTACAAGTTTTTGAAATAGCGACAGCTAACGATCCTACTGTTTTAAAAGCAAAAGCCCAAGCCGATGCGCAGTCTTACCAAAGCGATTTGGCGATGAGTGCACTATTACCTCAAATTGGTTTAACTATGGGTTATACAAAAAGCGATGCAACGTCGTACCAAAGCGTTGGCGACTTATCTAACCAAGTAAAAGTTGAAAGTGATACAGACCAATTCTCTCGCGGTGTGAGCTTAAGCCAAACATTATTTGATTTAGGTGCCTGGAATACGTTAGATATTGCCGACAAGCAAGCGCTTCAAGCAAGCGGCCTATACGATGCAGCTAAACAAAACTTAATTGTACGCGTTGCTGAAGGTTATTTTAACGTATTAAGTGCAAGCGATAACCTTGAATTTGTTGAAGCTGAAAAACGTGCAATTGAACGTCAACTTGAGCAAACAAAACAACGGTATGCGGTAGGCTTAACAGCAATTACTGACGTACACGAAGCGCAAGCTCAGTTTGATAACTCTGTAGCTCAAGAAATTATTGCAGGTAATGCTGTAGAAACAGCACGTGAGCAACTTCGTGAGATTACAGGTAAATATCACGAAAAATTAGACTTTTTAAATACAGATACTTTCTCAACAACTAAACCAACTAAGCGCTCAAGCGACTTTGTTAAAGTAGCTGAAGATAAAAATATAAACCTACAAGTGTCTAAAGTAACGGTTGATATTGCAAAAGATCAAATTGAATTAGCAAAAGCGGGTCATTATCCAAAGCTAACCCTAAGTGCTAGTTATGGCGATTCTCTTACAGACAATCAAATAAATGGCGCTAACTTTGATGATCAGCCACGTTCAGACTCAAGCTCTGTAGGGCTTAACTTTAGCGTACCTTTATATTCAGGTGGTGCAACAGTTGCTGCAACAAATCAGGCCCGTGCGTTTTACGTAGGTGCGAGCCAAGACTATGAAACAAATTACCGCGCAGTAACTCGCACAGTGATTACATCTTATAATCAAGTTGTTTCAGACATTGCTACTTACAAAGCGCTAGAGCAAGCGGTTGTTTCAGCTCAAAGTGCCCTTAAAGCAACTGAAGCTGGTTTTGAAGTAGGTACTCGTACCATTGTTGACGTACTAGTAAGTACGCAAAATTTGTACGATGCAAAGCGTAACCTTGCTGATGTACGTTACCGTTATGTGTTATCTACCCTTCGCCTAAAACAAGCTGCGGGTACATTAACAAGTGCAGATTTAGTTGCTATAAACCAAGGTTTAAAAGCCGCTTAATTTTCATTACTCGTGCAGTATGAACGCATTGGAAGCCAGCTAAATGCTGGCTTTTTGTATTTTACAGCGCTTAGCGTTAAACTATCGTTTTTATTCTCAGAGATATTTTTGTGGTCACCTCATCTCCTTTTAAAGCATCTTTTTTGGGCCCTCGATACTGGTTAACGTGGATTGGCGTTCTATTTTTATATTTAATTTCTTGGTTACCGCAAAAACTACAATTGGCAATGGGTAAACAGCTTGGTCGCTTAGTTCATAAATTTATGAAGCGCCGTCGCCATATTGCAGAAGTAAATATTAAGCTGTGTTTTCCTGATATGAGCGCAGCAGATCAAAAAGACCTTGTGCTCAAAAATATGGAAAACACTGGTATTGCAATGGTTGAGACTGGCATGGCCTGGTGGTGGCCGCAGTGGCGAGCACAAAAAGCATTAGGGTCTTTTAAAGGGCTTGAGCACTTTGAACGCGTACAAGCGTCTGGTAAAGGTGTTTTATTGCTTGTACCTCATATTCTGCATCTTGAAATGGCTAGCCGTATTATGGGCTTAGAGTGTCAGGGTGTTGGCTTTTATCGCCCTCATAACAACCCACTAATGGAATACTTTACGACTAATGGGCGCCTTCGCTCTAACGAATATTTAATCGGTCGAAAAGATGTAAAAGGTTTACTAAAAGCATTAAAAAATAAAAAGGTATGTTATTACTTACCCGATCAAGATTACGGTCGTAACCGCTGTGAATTTGTCCCATTTTACGCAGTACCTGACGCTGCAACTACAACGGGTACTCTTATGTTTGCAGGCAGTAAAAACTGCGAAACAATGAGTTTAATAACTCGCCGTGATGAAAATGGTAAATATCACTTAGAAATACTGCCAGAGCTTGAAAACTTCCCCAGTGGTGATAATAAGGCTGATGTAACACGTGTAAATCAACGCATGGAACAATCTGTTAATGCCGCACCCGAACAATATATGTGGCTACACCGTCGTTTTAAAACTCGACCTGATAAAAATACCCCTTCTTTTTATAAAAAGTAATGGTATAACAATAATAGGAACAAATAAGGTGGGTAATAATCATGTGGTTTTGGATTAGGCATTTATCATTTGCAGCTGTACTAATAGCACTCGCCGTATACTTTTTGTTGAGTGATGGCTCTTTATTTGATATTAAAAAATCTAAAAATGCAGCTGCCGAAGGATTATCACGTTTTTACTCCTCTATTCGTAACCAAGTAAAAAGTAATAAAGAACGAGATCAATTTGTTTTAAAACTTAAAACACCAGAACAGACCTTAGATAGAGTATTGGCTGAACGTGCGCGAACAGTTGATCCAATGCCGACCACTTGGACTGGAGAAGTTGAACCTAGACGCTTTGAAAATGGCACAACACTTAAAGACGTACTCTATCAATATGCTAAAAATGAAGGTATTGAGCTTTACTGGTATTTAAGTAAAGACTACGTAGTTAAAGATCATTTTAGAGTAGACAGCAACTTTACTTCAGCACTTTATCAAATTGGTCGTGCTATAAATGACGACTTTGAGCATGAGGTTTACACTTACTTTTGCCACAAACAAAGAGCTGCGGTTATTACAGAGTTACCATCAGAATTTGTGCGAACAAACTGTTTAAAGCTAAAGATTTAAGGGGTTACACGTACAAAAAACCCAAGCAAGCGCTTGGGTTTTACAATTCAATTCAATTCAATTCAATTCAATTCAATTCAATTCAATTCAATTCAATTCAATTCAATTCAATTCAATTCAATTCAAAAATACTATTCCAAATATTCGTTACGTTAGTAATATCTTGTAAAAAAGCTTCTCGCGAGATCAATTTGCCTTTTTGATCCAAGCTCAGCACGTGATAACACGAGCGATAATCAATATACGCTTTGATCAACTGCTGTTTTTGCTCTTTAGTAATACAGCCTATATTTGCTGCATCCGTTAATATTCTTACGTTATCTGAATAAACGGTAAGCTGCTCAAACTCATTCGCGTGTTTAAGTACTAAATATTGCGTAATAAACTCAATATCAGCCATACCACCAACATCTTGTTTTAAGTCAAATTGCTCAGTATTTCCCTTCGCTAGATGGTCGCGCATTTTTTCGCGCATTTTTATTACATCGGCTTTTAACACGGTATCATCGCGCTGTTGGCAAAGTATATTTTTACGGATTTGTGAAAAACGATCTATAAGATCGTCTTGGCCCAAAATTAACCGAGCCCGCACAAGTGCTTGATGTTCCCACGTCCATGCTTGAGTTTGCTGATAGTGATTAAAGCTCTCTAAATTGATAGCAAGTAAACCTGATGCACCTTCAGGGCGTAATCGAGTATCAAGCTCATACAAAATACCTGATGCAGTACGAGTATTAAATAAATGCATTAAGCGCTGAGCGAGTTTTAAATAAAACTGGCGAGAATCAATCGGTTTTTCACCATTGGTTTGGCTTGAGCCATCATGATTATGCACAAACACCAAATCTAAATCTGAGTCGTACCCTACTTCTAAGCCGCCTGTTTTACCATATGCAATAACAGCAAAGCCTTTGTTTTCATCATCAGTGCCAGGGGGCATACCAAAACGCTTAACGGTGTTATGCCATGCAATATTAACAGCTTGATCAACAATCGCTTCGGCCAGTACGGTTAAGTGATCGCTTACTTTCATTACATCAAGAACACCGGTTGCATCGGCAGCTGCAATTCGTAATTGATGCGTTTGCTTAAATTGCCTAAGCGACTCCATTTGCAGTTCTAAATCGTCATGCTCTATTCGTAAAAAATACTGCCTTATTTCATCTTTATAAGCGGTTAACGGTGTCGGTTTATAAAGAACAGCCGGGTCTATTAGCTCATCCAGCAATATAGGGTAGCGAGAAATATGCTCGCCTATCCATTTGCTATGACAACACAGTAAAACAAGTTGCTTTAATGCACCTTGGTTTTCGTACAGCAATTCTAAATAAGCAGTACGTGAAATTATCTTATTAAAAATTTGGCAAACCATTGTAAAAGCAGCTGCGCTGGCATTAAAGTCATTTAACTGACTCAATAAAACAGGCATTAATTTATCAAGGGTTTCACGCCCTCGGTTACCTATGTTTACCTTAGACAGTCTTAATTTAAAATCGCTAAGGGGTGTTTGCCATTCATCTCTAGCCTCTTTTAAAAAGCTCACATCACCATGATCCCAAGCACTAATAAATGCGCCTTCACAGGTATCTAGTGGCGCGGTTTCTTCACCAATAACGAGAGCAAACTCACCGTTAACTTGCTTCATTACCTTTTCAATAGTGCTTAAAGTGGCAGAAAAATCAGCTTGTTCTAATAATAAATTTAAGCGCTGCTGATTCAATTCATCATCGGGGAGTGTTTGCGTTTGCTGATCGTCAAATATTTGTAAGTACTGCTCAACTTTTCGCAAATAAAGGTAATTGCGTTTAAGCTCGCTTGCTTCTTGCTCATCTATAACTTGGATGAGGGCCAACTCATTTAATGCTTTAAGTAATGATTGAGTTTGTAGGTTAGCCTCTCGCCCACCTCGTACCATTTGCAGGGCTTGCACTATAAATTCAACTTCACGAATGCCACCAGCACCTAATTTTATATTATTAGTTAAGCGTTTACGGCGAACCTCTTGTGCAATCATTAACTTCATTTTACGCAAAGATTCAATCACCGAAAAATCAATATACCGGCGATAAACAAACGGCTTTAAAAGCTTAATAAATTCATCCCAATATTTGTTAGGCGTGCCAATTAAGCGCCCTTTTAACATCGCGTAGCGTTCCCAGTCGCGACCTTGTTCTTGGTAGTAATCTTCAATGGCATTAAAGCTCATAACCAAAGGGCCACTTTCGCCAAACGGGCGTAGGCGCATATCAACCCTAAATACCTGCCCGTCACCGGTGGCTTGGTTAAGTGATGCAATGAGCTTTTGTGCAACTTTGGTATAAAATACTTGAGCCTCAAGGCTTCTGCGGCCACCTTGGGTTTTTGTACTGCGCGGATATGCAAAAATGAGATCAATATCAGAGGAGTAATTTAGCTCTTGTCCGCCAAGTTTTCCCATACCCAACACCATTAACGGCATTGCTTGGTTTTGCTCATCAAGCGGCTCACCATTTACTTTTGCCACCTGTGCATGCGCCCATTGGTTAGCACTATTTATTAGCATGTCAGCCAGTTGGCTTATGTAATTAATACTATCGGCAATGGGATTGTTACAGCATAAATCTAAAAAGGCGACTTTGAGCCAGTACTTTTCACGATATTGGCGAAGTACTTTATGGCACTGCACTTCATCAATATCAGCTAAATTAAGGTTTTTAAAAGGAGAATCTATTACTCTATTTTGTATTTCGTCTTTGCATAATAGCCAAGTATTTAAATCAGGTTGTGATTCTAAACTGCGCCAAGCAAAGTCGCTTAATGCTAATAACCTTACAACTTCACTTTGTTTACTTTGCTGCGGGTATAACTGTTCAAAGCGCATCAAGCCAAGTTTTTGTAATTGAATAGGAAGTTGCTTTACGTTACTCATCAATCCTCTCTTTTATATCATCAATAACCGTACTAGAATGATTAAAACCTAGAAAGGTTAACTTAATTAGGATTACCATGTCATATTTGTCTTTATCTAACACTAGTTTTATTGCGATTGCCATTAGTTTTGCGGTTATTTGCATAACTATTTTTTGTTTACGAGTTGTCACTCAAATCAAAGCAAAACAAGCGCTTAAAGATGAGCTAGCACAACACGACAACTTTGCCATGGGTATTAGTTTTGCATCTGAAATATCAGTTGTTATAGCCACTATGGCTTTCTTATTTGACGAAATAAGTATAAGTACCGCACAGTCAAACCCGTTAAAAGTGTTAATTATTATTATTCTTTTATTCACTTTTATAAAAGTGGGTCATTTAATTCACAGAAAATGGATACTCCACAGGTTTAACGAAGAAGCTGCCATACTAAAACAAAATGTATGTGCTGCATTGGTAGATTCAGGCATGTTAATCGCTAACTGTATTATCGCACTTGGCTTGTACACGTGGACGCACACCCAAGGATTCAGTAACTTACTTATTGCTTGTGTTAGCTTTTTTACGCTTCAGGGAATGTTTGCACTGGATAGTAAAATACGAGAACACCGTTTTGCAAAAGCAAATCAAGGAGCTTCGCTACAAAGTAACTTTAACCTAGAGAATACATCTATTGGTATAAGGTATGCTGGTAAATCAATCGGCTTAGCATTGGCTGTATATGCAGGTTTATCTAGCGCAGCATTTCAAAACGGTAAAATGGTAGAAAACATATTTACACTCGTTATGCATTGCGGTGTAATGTGGATACTACTTTACAGCTTAACGTATGTGATAAAAGTTATCTCTTTACCAAATATTGATACGGCTCTTGAAATAGACCATCAAGATAATATTGGGGTAGCATGTATAGAGTTTGCTGTTTTTTGTGCTATAGGCTATTTACTTATTAGCATGTTTTCTCTTTAGACCTTTTTACTAAAATACAGCCATTAAAAGTCTGCATTTAAGTAATAATGGTAATTACTTAAATGCAACAAGGTCCTAGCTCTATGCCACTTGAAATAACGAATTACTTGTTAATTGACATAGACAACGAATTTAGCCGAGCATTTGCCGAATACTATGTAAATAATAATGGTAAAACAAAAGCGAGTACGCTTATTGCAGCAGGCAGTAATACCCGCCAGTTAGTAAAAATGATGTTTGACGAACTTATTAAAGACTATAGTTATTGCGACCTTGAAAACGAAATAAGCGTTTCTGAATTAATTAACTATCTAAAAGAGCATCACGATTTACACGGAGTCCTTTTTAATAGTACCGATTACTTACTAGCAAGCGATAAACAACGCTTTATTTATAACTCGTTACATGAAGAGCGCTTTTTAATAAGCTTTGATGATACAGGCTATACACTAAGCCTAGTTACTGACGAGACGTTAACAGAACCTTCGCAAAATCATCACGATATAGCGCACACACCACAAGATTTAATAGACCTTGCAGAGCAACTTAATAAAAATAAATAATTGCGCACAGCTCCCAGCTTACTTACCATAGCAGTATATATTTTTACGCTAAGTAATAAGTGACGCCCTATGCGAGTTCCTCATATTTATCAAACATCGAGTATTGCCCTAAACACCCCTGTAACTTTAGATGACGATGCTGCAGGGCATATTGGCAGAGTGCTGCGCATGAAAGTAGGCGAGCATGTATCTATTTTTAATGGCGAAGGCGGCGAATACCTTAGTGAAATAATTGAGGTAACAAAAAAAACAGTCGTCGTAATGCCGTTAGAGCTTAATCCTCATGATGTAGAATCCCCGCTTAAAATTCATTTAGGCCAGTGTGTATCCCGTGGTGATAAAATGGATTTTACAATTCAAAAGTCAGTTGAACTGGGCATTACCGAAATCACCCCTATTTTTAGTCAGCGCTGTGGCGTGAAACTAATGGGCGATCGTCTTGAGAAAAAACACCAACAATGGCAAAAAATTGCAATAGCAGCGGCAGAGCAATCTGGGCGTAATTTTGTGCCAATTATTCATCCCCCTGTAGATTTAAAACAATGGCTTGCACAACAAACCAATGCAATTAAGCTCACTCTTCACCCTCGTGCTGAGCACAGCATTAAAACCATTACGGTACCTAAAGATGGCGTACGCTTTTTAGTCGGCCCAGAAGGCGGCTTTACCGACGATGAAATAGCACTAACTAAACAACTAGAATTTGTGGATATTCGCTTAGGCCCGCGCGTTTTACGAACGGAAACAGCCGCTTTAACGGTCTTAAGTGCATTACAACTTCAATTTGGCGATTTAGCTAATTGAAATAACTAAAAGCACCCTCATATAAACAGTAACATTTATAGTAAGGCACAGCGCATGGCAATTAAGTTAGGTATTATTTCAGATCCTATTAGTGGATTTAACATCAAAAAAGACACCGGTTTTGCAATGATGATGCAAGCGCAAGAACGCGGCTACGAAATTTATTATATGGAGATGGATGATTTATCTCTTCGTAAAGGTAAGTCGTACGCTACAGCGTCTAAAGCGCAAGTGTTTAATAATGCAGAAAAATGGTACGAGCTTGAAGAAAAAGCCACTATAGCCCTTGCCGACCTTGATGTTATTTTAATGCGAAAAGATCCTCCTTTTGATACCGAATACATTTACGCGACGTATATTTTAGAGCGTGCAGAACAAGAAGGTACGTTAATAATTAACAAGCCACAAAGCCTTCGCGATGCTAACGAAAAGCTATTTACAGCATGGTTTAGCGAACATACGCCAGACACACTTGTTACACGTAGCCAAAAACAAATTCGTGAGTTTTTAGCCGAGCATAAAGACATTATTTTAAAACCCCTTGATGGCATGGGTGGCGCATCTATTTTCCGCCTTAGAGAAGACGATGCCAACATTGGTGTAATTTGTGAAACGCTAACCGAGCACGGCAGCCGCTTTGCTATGGTGCAAAATTACATCCCAGAGATCAAACAAGGCGACAAGCGCGTATTGGTTATTGATGGTGAGGTTATTCCGTATTGTTTAGCGCGAATTCCACAAAATGGTGAAACACGCGGTAATTTAGCTGTTGGCGGTCGAGGCGAAGCCCGTCCACTTAGCGAGTCAGATTTAAAAATAGCGCAAGCGGTTGCACCAACGCTTAAAGAAAAAGGCTTAATATTTGTAGGTTTAGATATTATTGGCGATAAATTAACTGAAATTAACGTAACTGCACCAACGTGCGTGCGCGAAATTGAAGCTGCTTATGATATTTCTATTACAGGTATTTTGTTTGATGCCATTGAAAGAAAGCTAGATAAATAAGTATCTACCTATCGTTATTAAAAGCACTTTCGTGTCATAAATTTTAATATAGTTGTTAACTATTAATTTTTAAACTGTATGAAAGTGCTTTTTTAGTTTTAAAAACAAAGGTATGTGCCATACTCAAAGTTCATTAACTAAAAAGGGTGAAATCTATGCAGTCATTAGAAAATCATTTTTTAATCGCGATGCCGTCGATGCAAGACCCTTTTTTTAAACGTGCTGTTACCTATATTTGTGAGCACAATGAAGATGGGGCTATGGGCTTGGTAATAAACCAACCTATTGATGTTACCGTTGGCGAACTTTTAGATAAAATAGAAATTGATAACGACAAAACGCAAAACGCAGCAAAAGTAAGTGTGTTTGCAGGCGGACCCGTTAAAACTGACCGTGGTTTTGTTTTGCACTCTCCTCAATCAGGTTATTCAGCAAGCCAAAAACTCAGTAGCGATATTATGATCACTACCTCAAAAGACGTTTTAGCAAGCTTAACTACCGCACAAGCACCTGAACAATTTATTATTACATTGGGTTATTCAGGGTGGGAGCAAGGACAACTCGAACAAGAGTTACTTGATAACAGTTGGTTGATAATAGAAGCCGATCCGAAGATCATTTTTGATACCCCCGTTGAAAAACGATGGGAAAAAGCAGTTTCAATGTTGGGCTTTGATATTAGCCAACTCAGCCCTGAAGCTGGTCACGCATAATAGTAACTTAACCCTTAGCAAACTTAAACAAGATACACATGACAAAAAAATCGCTTAAGCCGCAAGGCGAACGCACTGTAATGGGCTTTGACTTTGGCACCAAAAGTATTGGTATTGCTATTGGGCAAGAGCTAACAGGCAGCGCCTCTAGCCTTAAGGCTGTAAAAGCACAAGATGGCATTCCTAACTGGGACCATATTGCTGTACAAGTAACCGAATGGCAGCCTGACTTAATGGTTGTTGGCTTACCACTAAATATGGATGGAACGTCACAAGAGGTTACCTTTAAAGCAAAAAAGTTTGCCAACAGATTACATAATCATTATGGCATTCCAGTGCAAACACAAGACGAGCGTTTAACGACTGCGGATGCTAAAGCGCGACTTTTTGAAAGTGGTGGCTATAAAAACTTAGGCAAAGGTAACGTAGATAATATGTCTGCGGTTATTATTTTAGAAAGTTTTTTTGAGTCTAGTTACGGTGAATAAACAGGCTATATAAATAATCTGTTATATAAATAAAAAGCGCCAATTGGCGCTTTTTTTTATATTAAGTATTTATATTTATTACTTTTTAAATTATTGATCGCTATTTTTATCGTCAAGGCCATCAATAGTAACGCCTTGTAAAAAGCCCGCACCTTGCTGCTCGTTATTGCGCAGTTTAATCATTAAACGTAAATCATTTGGCGAATCAGCATGATGCAGTGCATCAGCGTAATTAATTCGCTGCTGTCTATACAGCTCAAATAATGCTTGGTCAAAGGTTTGCATGCCCATTTCTTTCGATTTAGCCATTGCCTCTTTAATACCACCAATATCACCGTTTTTAATCAGTTCAGCAACCATTGGTGAGTTAAGCAATATTTCAATAGCTGCAACACGGCTTTCACCATCAGCAGTCGGTACTAATTGCTGGGCCACAATTGCACGTAAGTTAAGTGCTAAATCGTACTTAAGCTTATCGTGTTTTTCTTTTGGAACTAAATGCATAATACGGTCAATCGCTTGGTTAGCATTATTAGCATGCAGTGTTGCAACACATAAATGACCTGTTTCGGCAAAGCTTAGTGCGTATTCCATAGTTTCTTGAGAGCGAATTTCACCAATCAAAATTACATCGGGAGCTTGGCGTAATGAGCTTTTAAGTGCTGACTCAAAGCTTTCGGTATCAAGCCCTACTTCGCGTTGAGTAATAATACTTTTGCGATGCTCATGAACAAATTCAATCGGATCTTCAATAGTCAGTATATGACCACGTTGATGTCGGTTACGGTAACCAATAAGTGCGGCTAGCGATGTTGATTTACCCGTGCCAGTACCACCGACGAACAAAACAAGGCCACGCTTAGACATAATTACATCGGTAAGAATAGAAGGAAGACCTAGCTCACTCACATCAGGTATTTGCGTAACAATACGGCGAATAACCATACCTGCTTTATCGCGTTGCCAAAAAGCAGAAATACGAAAGCGCCCTTCGTCAGTGGCAATCGCAAAGTTACATTCTTTCGTTGTATGAAACTCTGCTTTTTGCTTTTCGCTCATTGCAGATTCTACTAACTCAAGCGATTGCTCATCAGTAAGCCTATCGTCACTTAGGGCTGTTAGCTCACCGTTTATTTTTGCGCTTACAGGTAGCTGACTCGATACAAATAAGTCAGAACCTTTTTTCTCAATCATAATGAGTAAAAAGTCGTTTAAAGATAAAGCCATAATAGTTTCTTACCCGCCAAATTGTGTTTTGTCTTGTGCTTTTTCTTTCGCTGCCGCATTTGTAACAATGCCGTGATTAACTAAATTAGTTAAACATTGATCCATTGTTTGCATGCCCACAGACGCACCGGTTTGAATAGACGAGTACATTTGTGCAATTTTGTCTTCACGAATTAAGTTACGAATAGCAGGTACTGCAATCATAATTTCGTGTGCTGCAACTCGCCCGCCACCAATCTTTTTAAGCAGTGTTTGCGAGATAACAGCACGCAAAGATTCAGATAACATTGAACGTACCATTGATTTTTCTTCACCTGGGAATACATCAATAATACGGTCAATGGTTTTTGGTGCAGATGTTGTATGCAACGTGCCAAACACTAAGTGACCCGTTTCAGCAGCGGTCATTGCAAGACGAATTGTTTCTAAATCACGTAACTCACCGACCAATATTACATCTGGATCTTCACGCAATGCACTACGTAGCGCGTTTGAAAAGCTATGAGTATCGCGATGTACCTCACGTTGATTAATAAGGCTTAATTTATTATCGTGAACAAACTCGATTGGATCTTCTATTGTTAGAATATGGTGATGTTTATTTTGATTTATATAATCGACCATAGCGGCAAGTGTTGTTGATTTACCAGAGCCCGTTGGGCCTGTCACTAACACGAGTCCACGTGGGGTATCGGAGATTGTTTTAAAAATATCTGGCGCACCTAAATCATCAAGCGTTAACACTTCACTTGGTATGGTACGAAATACCGCAGCAGGCCCGCGATTAGAGTTAAACGCATTCACACGAAAACGTGCTAAATTAGGCACTTCAAACGAAAAATCCACTTCGAGATTTTGTTCATAGTCCTTGCGTTGATTATCGTTCATAATATCGTAAACTAGGCTGTTTACGTCTTTGTCTGCAAGGGCTGGTATATTAATGCGGCGAACATCACCGTCTACGCGTATCATAGGTGAAACACCCGACGATAAATGTAAATCGGATGCTTTGTGTTGCACACTAAACGCTAATAATTCGGTAATATCCATTTATGACTCCACAACTAACTGATAAATATATGGTTACAATAGCAGAACGACTCACATCCGCCTACGCTAGAATTGCAGACGCGGCAAAAATTGCACAACGAAACACTAACGAAGTCACTCTACTGGCAGTGTCTAAAACCAAACCAAGCGAAGATGTTATTGCAGCTTATGAGCATGGTCAGCGCGAATTTGGTGAATCTTATGTTCAAGAGGCTATAGATAAAATAGCTCAACTACAGTCATATAGCGACATCATTTGGCATTTCATTGGCCCTATTCAATCTAATAAAAGTGCTTTAGTGGCTGCCAACTTTGATTGGGTGCAAAGTGTTGATCGCATAAAAATAGCGAAACGATTAGATTCCCAGCGCCCAGACGATAAACAGCCTCTTAATATACTTATTCAAGTAAATATAAGTAATGAGGAAGCGAAGTCGGGCTGCCGCCCAGATGAAATAAATGAACTTGCCGATTTTATTAACCAATGTGAGCACTTAACACTTCGAGGTTTAATGGCGATTCCCGCTAAAAGCAACGATCTGGATACGCAAATTCAATCTTTTGAGCAATTACAAACTTGCTTTGATAAACTAAAGACCCAATATCCTCAAGTAGATACTTTGTCGATGGGTATGAGTAACGATGTTGAAGCTGCCATTAGTGCAGGCTCAACCATGGTAAGGATCGGCACAGACATTTTTGGAACACGAACTTAAAAGGTGATAACAGATTTATGTCAGATAAAAAAATCGCATTTATAGGCACAGGTAATATGAGCTACGCCATTATTGGTGGCATGGTAAAAAACGGTTTTAACGCAAGTAACATTATTGCGACTAATCGCAACCAAGAAAAGCTTGAAAAGGTAGCCTTTGATTTCAAGGTGCAAACCACCAGTGACAATAACGAAGCCCTGCGCGATGCTGATGTAATTGTTTTGTCTGTTAAACCACAAATGATGGGCGATTTATGTAAATCGTTTCAAGAGTCGGGCGTAGATTTTAGCGATAAACTGTTTATTTCTGTTGCTGCTGGCTTAACTGTAAAACGTTTACGTGAAATGCTAGGTCAAGACGTTAAAATGGTACGTTGTATGCCAAATACACCGTCTTTATTAGGCCGTGGTGTATCAGGTTTATATGGCGCGGGCGAAACACAAAGCGAACACGAGTTTGTACAACAAGTTTTTGAATGCACTGGCATTGTTGTATGGGTCGAAAAAGAATCACAAATTAACGATATTATTGCTGTGACCGGCTCATCACCAGCTTACTTTTTCTTATTTATGGAAGCCATAGAAGAAAAAGCCAAAGCGCTGGGCTTTAATGATGAAGACGCTCGTCGTTTAGTACAACAAACAGCCCTTGGCGCCGCCGAAATGGCACTTAGCCAGCCTGATATTAGTATTTCGCAACTACGTTCAAACGTAACATCTAAAGGCGGTACTACTCACGCAGCTGTTGAGCACTTAAAAGATGAAGGCTTAACTAAAACCGTTGGCGATGCAATGGATGCGTGTATTGCGCGTGCAGAGCAAATGGAAAAAGAACTTTAAAACCACTTTTTTATTGAAGGTTACACTATGAATGCCATGCAATTTTTAATCAGTACCCTGTTTGATTTGTTTTTAATGGTGGTATTACTGCGCTTTTGGCTGCAGTGGGCAAAAGCCGACTTTTATAATCCAATGAGCCAGTTTGTGGTTAAAGCCACTTCGTTTGCGGTAAAACCACTGCGTAAAATCATTCCGGGATTTGGCGGACTTGATTTAGCATCTCTGCTGTTGGCATTTATAGTGGCTGTAGCCAAAATTAGTACTTTAATGCTTGTTATATATAATGCGTGGGCAATACAGCCTGTAATTATACAAGCACTTATAACGGTACTAAAAGAAGGCCTTAACTTAGTTTTTTGGGTACTTATTATTCGCGCTATTTTAAGTTGGGTTAGCCAAGGTTATAACCCTATAGAAGCGGTTTTCCATCAGCTTACTGAACCAATGCTAAAACCAATTCGTAAAATATTGCCATCAATGGGTGGCTTAGATTTATCAGTTTTAGTGCTTATTATTGGTATTCAGTTTTTGCAAATGCTGCTTATGGATTTTTTAGTCTAATATGGATTTTTTAATTAGAGGCCCAAAGGCCTCTTTTTTATATGTTTTGAGGAATACATAATGAACCGTTTAATTAAGTTTTGTTTTATTGCTTGTTTAGCATTTGCATTTAACGCGCAAAGCGAAGAAATGCAAGGCGCACAATATAAAGAGCTTGGCCCTTGGCAAGTGCATTACATCGCCTTTCCTTCTACTTTTATTCAGCCAAAAATAGCAAAAGCGTATGGCCTTGAGCGAAGCGGATACAAAGGCATTGTAAATATTTCTGTTTTAAAAAATAATGCCGAAAATACAGCCCAAACAGCAAAGCTTACTGGCACAGCTAGAAACCTACTTGGCAACAAACAAACGCTTACTTTTAAAGAAGTAAAAGAAGGTGATTCAATTTATTACCTTGCCCAAGTTGATTATACCAACGAAGAGATTTTACGCTTTGAGATTGAAATACAACAAAGTAATCAATTTCAAAAATTACAGTTTCAGCAAAAATTTTACGTAGATTAATAACATGACCAAAACTTTAGTACTTGCTACAGGTAACCCTGGCAAAGTAAATGAGCTAGCTAACATGCTAAGCCCTCTGAATATTAATGTAGTTCCACAGAGCGATTTTAACGTAGGTGAAGTTGCCGAAACCGGCACTACCTTTGTTGAAAATGCCATTATTAAAGCGCGTCATGCCGCTAAAATTACTGGCATGCCTGCTATTGCCGATGACTCAGGTTTAGAAGTTGATGGCCTAAATGGTGCACCCGGTGTTTACTCAGCCCGTTTTGCAGGCCCTGGTGCCAGCGATCAAGATAACATTGATAAGTTACTCGTAAACTTGGGTAATAACCCTATCCGTAGTGCTCGTTTTTGGTGTGTACTGGTATTAATGCGCCACGCAGATGACCCTACCCCCCTTATTTGCAGTGCAAGCTGGGAAGGCGAAATTACGATCACTCAAAATGGCAACGGTGGCTTTGGTTACGACCCTGTATTTTTTGTAGCAGAGAAAAATTGTACCAGTGCTGAGCTTACAAAAGAGCAAAAAAATGCAGTGAGTCATCGCGGCCAAGCACTACAAAAACTACTGCTAGAGCTACAGCAAAAAGGCGGCCTGTGAACCTTCCACCACTGAGCTTATATGTGCACGTACCTTGGTGCGTGCAAAAATGCCCGTACTGCGATTTTAATAGCCACGGACAAAAAGGTGAAATACCTGAAGCTGAATATGTTCAGCATTTAATTGATGATTTAAAAGCAGATTTGCACTTAGTGCAAGGACGTAAAATTCACAGTATCTTTATTGGTGGCGGTACTCCAAGCTTATTAACTGGTGCGGCTTATACTCGTTTATTAAATGAAGTCGACAACCTAATTGGTCTTGAAGAACACTGCGAAATTACCCTTGAAGCCAACCCAGGTACAGTAGAAACAGGTCGTTTTAAAGATTACGTAAAAGCAGGCATTAACCGTATTTCTATCGGTGTGCAAAGCATGCAAAACGACAAGTTAAAAGCACTTGGTCGGATTCATGGCAGCGACGAGGCAAACTATGCCGCGCAACAAGCTAAAGAAGCCGGTTTAAATAGCTTTAACCTTGATTTAATGCATGGCTTACCTGGGCAAACACTTGATGATGCACTGAGCGATTTAAAGCAAATAATAGCGCTCGATCCTCCTCATATATCGTGGTATCAACTAACTATTGAACCCAATACTCAATTTGCTTCAAAGCCACCTACCTTGCCACAAGATGAAACACTGTGGGACATTCAAGAGCAAGGGGTTGAGTTACTAGCTCAAGCAGGTTACGTGCAATACGAAATATCGGGCTATGCAAAACCGGGTTATCAATGCCAACATAACTTAAATTATTGGCGTTTTGGCGATTATCTCGGTATTGGTTGCGGCGCGCATGGTAAGGTTACTGATGCAAATACAGGGCTTATTACGCGTACTGAAAAGGTTAAACACCCACGCGGCTATATGGATTTAATTAAACCGTATATGTATAAAAGCTGGCATGTAGAGCAAGACGATTTAGCGTTTGAATTTTTTATGAATCGCTTTCGCCTTGTTGAGCCTTGCCCAATTAATGATTTTAATAAACTTACAACACTGCCACTGCAAAGTCAGCAAAGTGCATTAACCCAAGCAATTAATAAAGGTTTATTGACTCAAACAGACAGCCATTGGCAGGTAAGCTTAAAAGGTCATCGCTTTTTAAATGACCTGCTAGAATTATTTGTGTAGCCCCCAGCGCTACACAAAAAATAAATATAAAATACCCTAATGGGTTTCTAACAACAAAAGGGAAAACAATGCGTAAACTTACTTTTATTGCGGCCGCAGTAAGCGTTGCACTACTTGCTGGTTGCCAGCAAACAACACAACAAGCGACTTCAGCTCCTATTGCACAAGCAGTTCAATCACAACAAAGTGAAATAGACAAAGCCAATGCATTTTTTGAAGATACATTTAACCGCGACGTAATGAGCAGTCCTGTATATCAAACATACATGGGTATTAAGCAAGATTACGATAAGTGGGATGATGGCAGCGAAGAAAGACAGCTTAAAGATTTAGCGCAAACAAAAGCTGACCTAGTTGCACTAAAAGCAATCAGCCGTGATTTATTAGATGATGCAACAAAAGTTAGCTACGACTTAAAAAAACAAGATCTTGAAAGCTCAATTGCTGACTTTAAATGGCGCTACCATAATTACCCTGTGAACCAAATGTTTGGTACGCATTCTATGATCCCTGCATTTTTAATTAATCAGCACTCAATTAGTAATGTAAAAGAAGCTAAAGACTACATTTCTCGTTTAAATGGTGTAACTGGTGTTATTGATCAGCTTATCGTTGATTTAACTGTACGTGCAGAAAAAGGCATCATTGCCCCTAAATTTGTATTCCCGCATGTTATTGATTCAAGCAAAAACATTATTCACGGTGCACCGTTTGAAAAAGGCGATGATTCTACATTGCTTGCTGACTTTAAACGTAAAGTAACAGCGCTTGAAATTAGCCAAGACGAAAAAGACTCGTTAATCAGCGATGCATCAGATGCATTAAAATCGGCTGTTAAACCATCTTACTCTAAGTTAATTAATTACCTTGCACAGCTTGAAAAACGCGCAGATGATCGCGATGGCGCATGGAAATTACCTGATGGCGAAGCGTTTTATAACAACGCACTTAAGCGCACAACTACAACAGATTTAACTGCTAAAGAAATTCATGCAATTGGTCTATCTGAAGTGACACGTATTCATGATGAAATGCGTGAGATTAAAGACAAAGTTGGCTTTAAAGGCGACTTAAAAGCGTTTATGCAGTTTATGAAAACTGACAAGCAATTTTACTACCCTAATGATGCACAAGGTAAACAACGCTACCTTGATGAAGCCACTGGGCTTATTGATACAATGAAAACGCGTTTAGATGAGTTATTCATTGTTAAACCAAAAGCAGGTTTAAAAGTAAAAGCGGTTGAAGCATTCCGTGAAAAAGCAGCAGGTAAAGCATTTTACCAACAGCCAGCTCCTGATGGTTCACGCCCAGGTGTTTACTACGCTAACCTTTACGATATGGAAGCAATGCCAACGTATCAAATGGAAGCGCTGGCATACCATGAAGGTATTCCGGGACACCACATGCAAATAGCTATTTCGCAAGAGCTAGAAGGTATTCCTAAGTTTCGTAAATTTGGTGGCTACACAGCGTATATTGAAGGCTGGGGTTTATACTCAGAGTTCATTCCTAAAGAAATGGGCATGTACTCAGACCCTTACTCAGATTTTGGTCGTCTTTCAATGGAATTATGGCGCGCATGTCGCTTAGTTGTTGATACGGGTATTCACGCAATGAAGTGGACTCGTCAAGAAGGTATTGATTACTACGTAAATAACACGCCTAATGCAACATCTGACGGTGTTAAAATGGTTGAGCGTCATATTGTAATGCCTTCACAAGCAACGGCTTATAAAGTGGGTATGCTTAAGATTTTAGAACTTCGTGAAGAAGCTAAAAAGCAACTTGGTGATAAATTTGATATTCGCCAGTTCCACGACGTAGTGCTTAAAAATGGTCCTGTACCACTTAATGTACTAGAAAACTTTGTTAATGAATGGGTAGCAAGCAAAAAGGCTTAAAACCAATTTAAACAATTGCTTTAAATATGAAAGGTCGCATTTGCGGCCTTTTTTGTTTTATAGTAGCAAAAAAGATTTTGGAAATAATAATGGATTTAAGCATACAACTACTTAATGCGCGTATTTCAAAGCAGCAGTTAAATGAACTCGATAACGACTTTAGGCAGTTAAGCCCTGCTCAGCAAACTTTGCAGCTTAACCATTTATCTGACAGCGCCCAACGGTTGAGTGTTAAGTATGACTTTATGCAAAACATAGCAATCCGTATATTAAGTACTAATACAGCACCTTCTCTATTTATTAACCAACTTACTAATATTGACGCATTGAGCTTTTTTACCCCAGCGCTGAGAGTAAATAAAGGCTTTTTAGTACAAGATACTCAAGGAAATAACGTACTGCACAATGTGTTTAAGCATGCCGATGCTACAAAGCTGCCATTTAACTATGTACGCTCTTTAATGTTGTTTGAATCAAATGATGACTTAGTTAAAGCGTTGGCGCAGCCCAACTCTCACGGATTAACACCAGTTGCCTGCTACATTGTCTATGCAAATAAATTGAGCACACCGGTAAAGCATGAATTTTCAGCTTTGTTAGCATTAATGGAAATAGAGCAAAAACAAAATCCTAACGCAAAACAGCAGCTTGCCAACGTACTAAAAGGGCAAAAAGTTAACGAGACCACAATTTTACTGAGCGCCGCTTACTTGCAACGCTCAACGGCGCAAGTTGCTCACTTAATCAAGGCGCTTTAATTCACTCACAACTTCTGTACGTACACTGTCTATGGCATGTGTAATAGATTGCGCAGCACTTTGCTGATCAACCATATTTGGCCAATTTGTTTGCCAGACCTTTTGTAAGTCTTTTGTTTTTAAATGTACTTTATCAACGGCTAAGTAGCTTAAGTCATGAATTAAGTTAACTTTAACCCAGCCTTTTCTAGGGCTGCCATCTATTTTGTTATTATCGTAATGTGCCGCAAATACAATAAGCTCAAGCTCGGCTAGTTCTTGTAATATTTGAAAGCTAGCAATGCGTGTATTGTTGTTCTCTTCACTTGCCTCCATTCGCCATGCATTATAACTAAAGCCAATAAACGCAAACACCACGCTCGCTATAGCAGTAAAAAAATACGAACGGGGCGCCAGTACAAACTGACCATATTTAGACTCTGACATATTATTTCCTAGTCATTTAAATAATATTCAACACTGGTTACCACTCTTATATTTTTTATTTGCGGTGTGTTTGAATCTCGATTACTGATACTAAATTGCCCTTGGCGAGCTGTTTTTATTTTGCCTAATTTTGAATTAGAGTCTTTAGCAAATTTATTAGCGACTTCACGCGCTTTTTCAGTTGCTTCTTGCACCATCGCAGGTTTTACATCATTGAGGCCAGTAAAAATATATTCAACTTTTGTTTCGTAGCTGTCCTGTACTATTGCGATATCTTGTTTAGCAAGCTGGCTTACTTTACTCAGCGCGTTTTGCACTTTATCTGGCGCATCAGAATAAACAATAATATTTGAACGCACTATGTATCTAAATTGCTGATTTTCATTACTGTATTCACGTGCTTGCTTATCAATAACTGACTGGCTGCCTATTGTTATTTCATCGTCGTCAAAACCATGCAGTTTTAAAAAAGCAGTTACAGCATCATTTTTTTTCTCAACTCGGCTGACTAATTTTTCAAGATTATTGTCGGCATCACTAAATTGCAGAGGCCAAATTACCGTATCGGCTATAACTTCTCGTTCGGCCAATCCCTTAACCTGCACAGTACGTTCCATCTCTTTTACACTGAGAGCTGTGCTCTTTAAAATAAACCCTAAGCTAATTAAGCCTATACTTAAACAAATAGCCGCTATAACAATGTAAAAACCGGGGGTTTTATTCACAATAATCTCCTTGATTGATATCAATAATAAGCATCTAGACGCTCGAAATAACACAGTAAACAGGGTACATTGAGACTATAAATAACGCAAAATTTAATCAGCCTAGGAAAAACCATGAGCCTTAAGCGCATTACCCAGTTTTTTAACCCAAGCTCAGTGGCCGTTATTGGTGCCTCTAATATATCAACTCGTGCTGGTTTTGTGGTTATGCGCAACTTACTTCAAGGCGGTTTTAAAGGGCCGATAATGCCCGTTACTCCAAGCCATAGCGCAGTACATGGCGTACTTGCTTACCCCTCTATTGCTGACTTACCAAAAGTACCCGACCTTGCTGTTATTTGTACTAACAAAAATACCTTAATTGATATTATTGAGCAGCTTGGAGAGCTTGGCTGTAAAACGGCTATTGTTATTGCAGATGGGCTTTCTGGAGAGCAAAAAAGCGCACTTAAAGCATGCGCTCAAGCCAAACAGGTTACTTTGCTTGGACCCAATTGTTTGGGCTTGCTGATCCCTCATATTGGTTTAAATGCGAGCTTTTCTCATACTGTAGCAAGCCCAGGTAAAATTGCATTTGTATCGCAATCAGCAGCAGTATGCTCAACTATTTTAGATTGGGCTAAAAACAAAGAAATTGGCTTTTCATATTTTGTATCGGTAGGTGATTGCCTTGATATAAACTTTAATGAACTACTCGACTTTTTAGGTCGTGATGCTAAAACCAAAGCTATTTTACTCTACATTGATAACATTGAAGATATTCGTGGCTTTATATCAGCAGCAAGAGCTGCGGCCTTTAGTAAACCTGTAATTGCAATTAAAACAGGTAAAACAAGTGCAGGCGCACTTGCAGCCGAAATTCACACAGGCGGAAAGCAAAGCTCTGATGCTGTTTACGATGCGTTATTTCAACGAGCGGGTATGCTGCGCGTAAATGATTTACGAGAGCTATTTGCAGCGACACAAACACTCGCCATGCATCCAAAATTATTAAAAGTAGAGCAACTGACAATTTTAACTAATGGTGGCGGCCCAGGTGTTATGGCCGTTGATGAGCTAATTCAAAGCTCCGGTAAATTAGCAGAACTAAGCATTGAAACCCGAAATGCGCTAAATAAAGTAATTCCGCAATCAGAAACCACCTCAAACCCTGTGGATATTTTTGGCGATTCAGCACCTGCGCGTTATAAGCAAGCATTAGAAATTTTACTGCACGCAAAAGAAGTTAAAAACTTACTGATTATCCATACTCCCTCAGCGCTTGCGCCCAGCGAAGACTACGCCAACATTATTGTAGAAACCTTACAAACATTACCTAAAATGGCGCGCCCTTACGTTATAACTAATTTTATGGGTGAAGACGCATCTTACGCCGCCAGAAAAGTGTGCTCAAACAACGCAATACCAACTTATAGAACACCAGAGGGTGCTGTTGGCGCGTTTATGCACTTGGTAACGTATCGCCGTAACCAAAAGCATTTAACGCAAACACCTGAGTCGAATACAGATGACGCAAAAATAAATAAAGTAGCAGCTAAAGCGCTTATTAATGAGTTTTTAGATGACGGACAAAACTACTTACCTACCCATCAGGCAAGCCAAGTATTAAATCACTATGGTATTACATGCATTCAAACTGAGGTGGCTTACACCCCAACAGAAGCCAGAGAGCAAGCCATAGAACTTGGTTTTCCGGTCGCGTTAAAACTTATTAGCCCAAGCATTGCTTCAAAGTCTGAAGTAGGTGGTGTGGTGCTTAACTTAAACGATGCCAACGAGGTTGAACAAACCGCTTTTGCAATGCTTATCCGTATTAAAAACACTTATCCGGATGCTGTTATTGAAGGGTTTTCATTACAAAAAATGGCGCCGCGAGCAGGCGCAAATGAGCTGCGAATTGCAATTAAAACCGAGCCTAATTTTGGTCCTGTTATATTATTAGGTGAAGCAGGAACCGGCCTTGAATATGCGCAAGCCGCTGTTGCTCTGCCTCCACTAAATATGAACTTAGCAAAGTATTTAATTGCCGCAGCGCACGATAAAGGCGTACTAAAGGAGCGCATACTCCCTGAAAAAGTTGATAAGTATCGTTTATGTGCACTGCTAACGCGTATTTCTCAGTTAGTTATTGATCAACCTGACATAAGCTCAATGGAACTTAATCCTATACTTGCCAGTAATGGACAGTTTTTAGTGCTCGATGCCACCATGACACTTAGCCGCTATCAAACTCAGAGCAATCGTAAGCGCTTATCTATTCGTCCCTACCCTATAGAACTTGTTGAAGTGGTAACACTTAAAAACAATACCCAAGCTACGCTCAGACCAATAAAGCCAGAAGATGAACAAGCTCATAAAGCATTTGACGAGTCACTTAATAAAGAAGACAGATATAAACGCTTTTTTGGCGAACTACCACAGTTTAACCACGATCAACTCGCTAAAATGACGCAAATTGATTACGACCGTGAAATGGCGTTTATTGTTTGCCAACGCTTTGAAGGTAAAACTCGCACATTAGGTGTGTCTCGCGTCATTATGGACCCCGATAACCTGCATGCTGAGTTTGCCATTGTAGTTCGCTCAGATTGCCAAGGTTTAGGGCTTGGTCGCATACTAATGAGTGCAGCAATTAACCACTGTAAACGTCAAGGTGTGGAATCGATTGAAGGCATAACCTTACCAGAGAATACAGGGATGATTGAGCTTGCCCGTAAGTTAGGTTTTAAAATTAGTCGCGACTTTGAAGAAGGCAGTATTAACATGGTACTTAAACTTAAATAATGAATGAACCACACACTTTAAGACAAAAAATGGCTTGCCTGTTTGAAGGCACAGGCCAGTACCATCGAGCGGGACATATTCTTGATATTGCACTCATTAGCTTAATAATGATCAACGTTGTAGCCATTGTTATTGAATCAATCCCAAGTGTGGCAGAGCAGTATTACAACGAATTCTTAGTTTTAGAAATTGTCTCGGTCGCTATTTTTGCTATTGAGTACTTAGCCAGGCTTTGGGCTTGCGTAGATAAAACACGATATGCAGCAATGGAAGGGTCTCATACCAAACGTCGGCTTAGCTATTTTTTCTCTCCTTTGGCAATTGTTGATTTAATTGCGATTTTACCAAGCTTAATGATGTTTTTATTCCCTCTCGATTTACGTTTTTTACGCGTGCTCCGACTATTAAGGGTATTTAAACTCACTCGCTACTCACGCGCCATGCAGCTACTTTTAAAAGCCTTTAACGATGAAGGTAGTTCATTAATGGCTGCTTTTTTTATTATGGCCGTCGTGCTTATTTTAGCTTCATGCGGAATTTACTTAATTGAGCACGACATACAACCCGATAAATTTGGCTCTATTCCTGCGGCTATGTGGTGGGCAATGGCAACACTAACAACCGTTGGTTATGGCGATGTAGTACCTATAACGCCATTGGGTAAGTTTTTCGGCGGGGTTATTACACTACTGAGCATGGGAATGGTTGCAATACCTACCGGTTTACTGGCGTCTAGTTTTTCAGAACAAATACGTAAACGCCGCCAATTTTTTGAAGATGCCGTACATGAACAAATTCAAGATGGCACCCTTAATAATACTCAACAAGAACACCTAGAAGAACTACGCTATAAATTAGGCTTGAGTAAACTAGAAGCTAATAAGGCCATTAAAACGCAGTTGAATGAGCATAATAGCCATTTGTTTTGCAGGCACTGCGGTAAAAGGCCTTAAATAAGTACTGCTATTATTAATTAAATATATCACTCCAATTGCGATTAATAAGCGGTAGTACTTCGGTATTAGGTACCGGTTTACTAAATAAGTACCCTTGAAAATGCATGCATCCTCGCGCCTTTAAAAAGGCGAGTTGGTGCGAGCTTTCTACGCCTTCAGCTACACATTCTTTACCTAAACTATCTGCAAGCGCGAGTATTGATTGAATAATAGCTTCATCGTCAGAATCTATGCCTATGTCTTGTACAAAGCTTCTATCTATTTTTAATACATCAATAGGAAAACGCTTTAAATAAGTAAGCGATGCGTAACCCGTACCAAAATCATCCATGTACAATCTACAGCCCAACTTTTTAAGTTGTTCCATGCTGTGTAGCGCTTCTTTTGAATCACGCATTAATATTGATTCGGTTATTTCAAAAACAATTGCCTCAGACGATACTCCTGAATTACTTAACGCTTTTTTAATTTCAGGAACAAGATCTTTAAACTCAAAATCAAGAGCCGATAAATTAATAGATAAATACAGGCTAGGAGAGGCTTTTCGCCACTCTTTTAGCTCTAATAAAGCGCGCGCAAAAGTCTGCAGCATAATTTTTGTAATTAGGCCTATACCTTCTGCTGCCACCGAAAACTCTTGAGTTTGCACAAGCTTATTTTCAGGCCAACGCAGCAGTACTTCAAAGCCTTCTGTTTTTTGACTTTCAGCGTTAATGATAGGCTGGTAGTAATTACAAAATTCTTCTTCTTGATACGCTTTAGTTAGCTGAGACTCAAGATGCAGCGCTCTTTGAACATGCTGATTCATCTCTTGCTTATAAAACTGATAACGCCCCTCTAAAGAGTCTTTTGCATGATATAACGCTATACTCGCAGCTTTTAAAAGCGCAGAGCCTTGCTGTGCATCATCTGGTGATATAGACACACCAATACTTAAATTAACGTTTACAACTTGGCCATTAATCGTAATATTTTGATTCACACAATCCATCAACTTAGTGCATATAATGAGTACTTGTTCGATTTGCTGAATATCTTCCACCAGTACTACAAATTCATCGCCACCAAATCGAGCAACACTATCAGATGGACGCAAGGAGCATTTTAAACGCTCAGCAACTTCTTTAATTAGCTCATCAGCAACTGCATGCCCCAAAGAGTCATTAAAGTATTTAAAACGCTTAATATTTATATGTAATAAAGCGACTTTACATTCGTGAAATTTTGCTTGCTCAAGGGCGTGTTCAACGCGGTCATTAAATAACGTACGATTTGGCAACCCTGTTAAGGCATCGTAGTTGGCCAATAAGTGCAGCTCGTTTTCGGCTGATTTTTGTGCGTTTATATCGGTTAAAATAATGACATAACTATTAAGGCGCTGTTCGTTATCGGCCACTGCACTTATTTTCACAAGTACATGACGCGACTCACCACTTGCTAAAACTACACTGTCTTCACACGAAAAGTGTTCTCCAATAGATAGCTTTTGCATTATGCGTAAATAATCAAAACGATTGCTGCGCGATATACCTAAATTTAATGCTCGACTAGATAACGACTCAGCAGAGAAATTAAAGGCAGTTTGCAGTGATTTATTAGAAGCCCGAATATTTAAATTTTTATCGAGGATAAACACCCAATCACGTGTTTGCTCAAATGCTGCCGTAAATAGTAAAGCGTGTTCTTCAAACACCATCTCACGGGTCATATTTGTGTAGGTACCCGCTACTTTTTGTGGCGTTTTATCATCCCACTCAACTACTTTTCCAAAATCCTTATACCAGCGCCAATAGCCTTTTGCATGGCGCAGGCGGTAGGTGCAATTAAAGTAACCTTTATCGGTAGATAAAAACTCAAGCCACTCTAAGCGAAATAGCTGTTTGTCTTGCGGATGAATTTTAGATAAATATTCATCAAGGCTCACGGTTTCATTTTCGTAGCCTAACTCACTCGCTAAGCGAGGTTGATAAATACTTGGATTGCTTGATTCCCAATCCCAAACACCCGATTCGCTACCTTCAAGCGCTAGCTTTAGACGGGCTTCGCTTTCTTTACTTTCTTTATTTGCTGCCAATAAAATACGCTGAATTTTATTACGGCGCATAACCCACATAGCAACAAAGCCAATAAACAGCATGCCGTAAAGCACCATAAAATAAGGTGCACGCCAAAGCGGATACTTTACTTTTATTTTTAAAATAGCAGGCGAGGTATATTCGCCAGTCAGGGGGTCTTTAGCCCAAACTTTTAATTGATAATTACCTGGATTCAATTTTGGAAACAATACACGGTTGTTATTTCGGGTATAACTTTTTTGTCCGTTATCGAGTTGATACTCATAAATGATGCGTTCTTGATTACTAAATGCCATGGCCGAAAATGCAACTTCAAGCCCTATATCATCATGGTTTAACACAACCTCGTTGAGCGGTTGTTTTAAATCAAGCGATAAATCTCGTGACATTAAATCAACTCGCGTAATATTTACGTGATCAATAAGCGACTGATAGTTTTGGTTTTCCATTGGATGAAAATAAGTAAAACCTTTTAAGCTACCATACGCAATATGGCCATCTTTGAGCTGTGCCATGGCGTTGCTATTAAACTCAGCAGAGAGTAGCCCTTCTGATGTAGAAAATTGCTGAAAATGAAGTGTTTCTGGGTTTAATCGCCAAATGCCTTTATGGCTACTCATCCAGATCATGCCATCATCATCTAGCACCATATCGTATAGCAGAGTGCCTAATTTATTCCTTTCTAAATCAATTGTATGGACTAATTGATAGGTAGATGCGTCAAGGCCTATTAAGCCGAAATTAGAAAGTGATATCCACAATATATTGTTGTTATCTATTAAGTAAGAAAGCACACTAATGGCTACGTTTTCATGCTGTTTTGGCACTTTATAAATCATTTTAAGTGCTAAATCACTTGGGTTTACTTGGTATAAAATACCGGCATTAAAAAATAATGGTGAATCTGGTTTATTGCTCAGCGCAGGTAAAAAGCCATGAGCTAAAAATGGTTCAAACTGATCAAACTGGCCACCCAAACGCGTTATTACTTGAGAATCTATATTGTATATAAATACCCCATGATCTGAGTGTACAAAGTATAGATCGCCATTTGGCATTAGTGTTACGCCATGCACCCTACCGGTAATTAACTCCTGATTAGCAGGGTTATGCACTTTAGGTTCGCTAACTTGATGCGTTACAGGGTCAAAAATAAACAAACCACGGTTCGTATAAAGCCATAAATTATTTTTATAAGGCGTTATTTCATATACGGTAAACTCAGTGGTGAGTAAGTCGACTTTGTAATCTTTTAAATAAGCTTTACCAATATTTGTTTTTAAATCAACCTCGGTAATACCGTTATGCGTTGCAAGCCAAAGCTTGTCTTTATATTCGGTAATCCCCCAGATAGAGTGATGCGATAAACCATCCCCCCCGAGCAAAGTGCCATCGACATTATTAAAATGATAGCTGTCATGAGATAAATAAAACGCACCATCAGTCTTAGTCGCAACCCACGTACCACCCGATTTATCTTTTGCCATATCAATAATACTGGTATCGGCAAGTGTGTACTTACTTTGGGCTATTCGAGTGTTTTTAATCATCTCCCCGGTGTTTAAATCAAATTTAAACAAGCCTTTGTCGGTAGCTAAATCTATTGTTCCGTGTTCGTTTACTATGCTCCAAACATTTAGGTCACTTAGTAATACTTTACTTTTAAAAGGTAAATCTGGGCGTTCAAACATTTTTGATAAATTACTAATATCAACTTCGTATAAGCCTTGTACCGCCCCTACTAACAACTGTTTATTTTCACCTAATGCGAAAGACTTAACATTATTTTGGTAAATATGTTCAGCTTCACCTTTTAAATGCTGCAGGGGTCTAACTTGCTCTGTGGCAATATCAAATACGTATGCGCCATGGCTTGTACCTATAAATATATAACCATTGTAAGCAAACAGCTTTCTCACAAGAGTATTTTTATATTTAGCAGGCAGCTCAAAAATAGTTGTTATTTTTCCGGTTGCGATATCAAGCTTTGCAAAATCGCGGCCTCGGCCAATCCAAAGTGTTTTTTTATCAACGGCCACCATACTAAACACAGACTGATTGATAATCTCTTCTTCACTGGTAGGTTTTTCTAGGAATTGCTGATATGAATCTGTTACGGGGTCGTATCTAAATAGGCCTGCAAGTAAAGAGGCTATCCAAATGTGCCCTTGAGGGTCTTGGTAAATACGATCAATGATCGCTTCTTCTAATTCACCATTAGGGCCGTTTATTGGAATAACTTGATAGCCATCATAACGATTAAGCCCAGCCTCAGTAGAAAGCCAAAGGTAACCATTAGTGTCGATAAGCATTGTATTAACGTAGCTTTGCGATAAGCCTTCGCTTGGAGATAAACGTTTTACTTGTGCGCCTACTTGGCAACTTAGGATAGTTATTAAAACTACAAAGCAACTAATGATCCCATTAACGCATTTACTCATGCTGATTCCATATTATTATTTATTATTATGGGTACTCTAGAGCGACTATATTTCGATGTTTGTAAGTATCAAAAAGTACTTGTAAAGCAAGAGTATATGTTAACACCTGGTTAAAACCAATAGCACAATATAAATCAACTACGTTTTTATATGCGAAGGTATTAATCATCTTATCTTGCGACTTTAAGAGTGTTGATAATAGCTGTTTAGCAACACCTTTACCGCGATGTTCCAGCGCAACAAACACGGTAGATAAAAATAAGAACTCTGTTTTATCTTGCAACCTACATGCTGCAACTATTTCATTATTATAGTAAGTAACCCATACCTTATCTTGTTTATTAGCCCGCCCTCTTACATTATGTTTTTTATAAAATTTATTAACGAGTGGAACTTTTAGCCCATCCAGCAACTCAACTATATACATTTTTATATCAACACTTAGCTAAGCATTAGCGCTAAATACTGCTCAAATTTTTGCTTCAAAACCATTTGTTCAGCCATTGGACGGCTATGGATTGTATTATAAACTTGCTCTCTCGTTTTTTTATTTCGCTTAATTTGATACGCCCAAAAAGACGCTTCATAATCTAACTGAATTTGGTATTTTTCTTCACGTGGCAATAGGCATAAATTAAAACTCACAATACTTCCTCATTCGCTTTTAAAATTATTTGATTAACCCCGAAACTGGGCAAGAGGTAATCTCCTTGTTATTATACGCGTCTTATTTTATTTATTTCTGTAGTAATTGGAACTGATAATGAATAGACATTTTAGTATCTTGTTATTATTGGTAAATTTATTTTTTAGTGCCTCTTGTTTTAGTCATCAATACAACCTCACTTTTAATCGTCCGCAAAGTACACCACAAGCTGATTATGCCTTAGAGTTATTAAAGTTAGCATACGCAGATATCGGTTTTAAAATACATATAATCGATTTTAGTCACCAAAATGCTTTGCTAGCTGCAAATAATGGCGTACTTGATGGGCAGTTAGGAAGAGATGCAAGCGTTGAAAAAAATTACGAAAACTTAATTAGGGTCGATTATGAGCTCTTTAAGTTTGACTTAGTATTGTATAAAAACTGTTTACCTAGCAGTTTAGAACAGCTCGATAGCGTCGCAATTGTTGATGGCTACCCTGTCCAAGAACATTATTTAGCAAGCACACAGTTTGCAGGGAATATTATTAAAGTTAAAAGCATGAATACCCAACTTAATTTGCTTGCTCAGAAAAAAGTACAGGGAGCTTTAATGATTAACTTTATAATGCAAAACAATGAGCTACCTTCACCTCAAGGTTGCTTTGTAAAAGAAGTGCTGAATACTTATCCGCTTTATCATTATTTAAATAAGCGTAATGAAAACTTGGTAGAAAAGCTTAAAATGTCATTAATTAACTTAACTAACAATGGCACTGTGTACGCACTAAGAGCCAAGTATGGATTAAGCTTTTAAAAGTCGAACCCTTGCTGCTGCGCCTGTGTGCTTGGCACTGCATTTTGCTGCTTTTTTTGAAGATAACGTTTGTAGCGCTGCTGGCACAAACTAAGCACCTTCTTTTTTTGGTCGTTAGTTAAGGTATTCCACGAAAAGCGTTCATCCCGACTACGATAACACCCTTTGCAATACCCTCTGTTATTAACTAAGCAAATACTCTTGCAAGGACTTGGAATATCAAATATTTCAATTTGTTGCATGCATAAGTACCGCCCAGTTGAAGAGGAGGTATTAGTATAGCGTTATTTTTGAGCAAAAAAAAAGCAGCAATTTAATTGCTGCTTAGTTTCATTGAGCTGTGAGTATTAATGTTCACAGCTATTAGTATTTATCTCTGTTTTACGGTGAAATGGCTTAGCGTACATAGCTAGCACTAATGGTTTTAACTCTTCAGGTACACAGGCTAAACGTTGTTCAAATGTCGCTGTATCAGGAGAGTCTATTACCGCATCTTTACAACCACCAGCGATGTAATTGCCTGGGTGTAAATAAAACGAATCAACAATTTGCCTATCAATTGTTTTAGCAAGCTCTTCAGCGCTATCACATTTAGATTCAATTGGTTGCCCAAATGCTAAATGCACGTGCCCTTTAGCAGTACTAAAGCCTTCAACAATGCTCGCAATATCTTCACCAGCCGATTTAACGTACTCACCATGATGCTGCTTGTGGTAAAGCTCTTTGGCTTTAGCAATTGCACACGGCTCATATTGATAAGAAATAGAAACAGGCACTATTTTTAACTCTTTAATATAATCGCCAAACTCTTTCTTTTGTTTACGCCCATTTAATTGCAGCATTTTTAAAAGCGCAGGATCAGTTTGATCAAAACCGTCTTTTGCACGCCCTTCTTTTTGCGCAATCCAAATAGAATTTCCACCGACCACAGAATCGTAAATGTATGACGATAATTGAGTCAGTGCTTTTAACATCTCTTTTGGTGCTTTAGCAGAGCGCTTAACTATAAAGCTTTTATTTAGACGCATAAGCTCAGTAATGTAAGGTATTTGCAATAAATTATCGCCAATAGCAATACGCACTGTTTTCATTTTATGTTGGTATAAACCCCAGTTAACTAATGCAGGATCAAGCACTATGTCTCTGTGGTTTGAAATAAATAAATAGGCCTGGTTAGCATCTAACTGTTCTAACCCAGAAAAGGTAACTTTTGATGTGGTGCGCTTCACTAGTTTATCTAAGTATTGTGCCACTTCATTTTGCACATCTTCAACGGTGCTTACTTTGCCCCATTTTTTGCGTAACTGACTTCTTACCATTGGACGCGCAATAAAAGGCACTGCCGATAAAAAGCGCGGTAAATTATACTTTGCTATTACATCAATAAACGCATCATCGTTAATTAAACGTGTAAGCGACGCCGCAACTTCGTCGTCGTTGTATGGGCGTATATCTGCGTATTTATCTTCTAATTCACTCATTACTACATCTACAATGTTAAAAAACGGTACGCCAAAGCGCACCGTTTATGTCTATATCCGATTATAACTCAGCCAATCTAAAATGCGAAATAACCAAAAAACGATTTTTATTTTTAGCAACTTGCTTTAAAGCCGAGTTTAATTACCTTCTATGACCATGAGCTTGCTTAAAAGTGCAAAAATCTGATCAGTCTAGCAAAATACCATGTTCTCAATCTGCTAGTGGGCAGACCACTAATACAAAGCCCTCTAATCATTTGGTAGTAATACCATTAACAAAGCCTTTCTTTCGTAGTACCTTAAGCTCGTATTTTAGATTTTTGATGGATCGTAGGCATCTTTTTACGATTTTAACTCTTTCAGATCCACTTATTTTAGGGCTCATAATGAACATTACTATTCTTGATAACGCAACGTTAGCTAAAACGTCTCTTACTGGTATTGAACAACTTGGTAAATTAACGACTTATGAACTTACTAGCCCAGAGCAAGTTATTGAACATTGCCAAGGTGCTGATGTATTAATCACTAATAAAGCCGTTTTAAATCGCGACACTATTAGCAAACTTACACAGCTTAAATTAATTTGTGTAAGTGCAACTGGTACTAATAATGTTGATCTAGAAGCCGCTAAAGAATTTGGTATTGCCGTAACTAATGTAGCTGGCTATTCAACACCTTCTGTTGTTCAACATACGTTTTCTTTAATTACTAACTTACTGGGTAACACCCACCGCTATCAGGCGGATTGCCAGCAAGGCGCGTGGCAAAAAAGTGAAATGTTTTGCATACTCGATTACAGCTTTAACGACTTACAAGGTAAAACATTTGCCATTATAGGCGGTGGTACGCTAGGTAAAGGCGTTGCTAAAGTGGCTGAGGCATTTGGCGCAAATGTTATTGTTGCAGAGCGCAAAGGTGTTAAATGTCGCGACGGTCGTACGCCTTTTGAAGACGTCATTAAAACAGCCGATATAATCAGCGTACACTGTCCGCTAACAGATGAAACACGTGATTTAATTGCACTTAATGAGCTTAAAATGATGAAGCCAAGCGCTATAATTATTAATACAGCACGTGGTGGAATTATTAACGAATCCGACTTAGCTACAGCGCTTGAGCAAAACCTAATTGCTGGAGCCGGTGTTGATGTACTAACTAAAGAACCAGCTGAGCTTTCAAACCCACTTGCTAATTACAAAGGTAATAACCTTTTACTTACTCCACATATAGCATGGGCAAGCACCGAATCTATTGTGCGTTTAATTAATGAAGTAAGTTTAAATATTGCTGCATTTAATAAAGGCGAATCACGCAACCGCTTGGTGTAGTGATTTTATTGTAGTAATCAAATAAGCTAAAAAATGGCTGTTTTTACTAATACATTTAATATTTTATTAGATAAAAACAGCTTAACCCACTTAACAAACTGATTAATAACAACTTATAAATATGGTCTACTCTTTGCTTTAATACAGCTAATAACCAATTAAAAATCTTATTAAGGTAAATAAAAATGAAAAAATCACTTTTAGCAGCCGCTTTAATCGCTCCATTTTTAACAGGCTGTGTTATTGCCGTATCAGATGGTGAAGCTGAGACTCATTGGGCAGGGAAAAACTCATCAAGCTGGCAAGCACAACATAAAAATAATCGTGAAGCTATATCAGAGCTAAAAATGGATAGCAGTTATCAATCTGTTTTAACGCAATTAAAAACGCCTAATTTCACAGAGCTATTAAAAAAAGATGACGATGTATACCAAGTACTTTTTTATGTAACTCATAGCAAGCATTCAGATTCTAAAACAACGAAAGATGAATGTACGCCACTTGTATTTAAAAATGATAAGTTAGTGGGCATTGGTGAAACCGCTTTAGGTATGATCACGCAGTAACCAATAAAAAACTTAATATACAAAAACGCCAATATATGAATATTGGCGTTTTTGTATATTAAGTTTTTAGAGTGCAACTATTCTATCTCGCCCTGCATCTTTAGCGGCATATAGGCCTAAATCGGCCTCTTCTAATAACGCTTGCTCAGCATACACTTTACCACTTTGAGTGGTGGCGATACCTATACTAATAGTGATGTGGTCTGCATTTAATGAGCCTTTATGTTCTATATTCAAAGCATTTACAGCATTGCGTAATTTGTTAGCAAACTCCATAGCTTCATGCCTATTCATTCCAGGTAATACAGCTGCAAATTCTTCACCACCATAACGAGCTATAAAGTCACTACCACGTTCACATTGAGCTGCGAGTGCTTGTGCAACATCCTTTAAACATTCATCGCCAGCACGATGTCCGTAGCAATCGTTGTAACGCTTAAAGTGGTCTATATCCATAAGTAACACCGATAGCGGGGTGCCACTGCGTTTACTTCGGCGCCATTCACGAGCTAAGTTTTCGTCTAGGTAGCGTCTATTTGGGATTTCAGTTAAGCCGTCGATTGAGGCTAACATCTCTAGCAGATCATTTTTTTGCTTTATAAGTAATTGGTTACGGACCCTAACACGCACAATAGAAGGGCTAAATGGCTTGGTGATATAATCCATAGCACCGAGCTCTAGGCCCTTAGCTTCGTCATCATGGCTACGATTAGCTGATATAAATATAACGGGGATCGATTGAGTTATCGGATTTTCTTTAAGTTGCACAAGCACTTCATAGCCGTCAATTCCTGGCATAATCACATCAAGGATAATTAAATCAACTTGCGCAGTTTTTACAAAGGTCAGTGCTTTTTCACCACTTTCAACTAAGAATACGTCGTGTTCTACTTTAAGTGTTTTTTCAAGTACTAATCTGTTGATTGGATCATCATCTACAATAAGTACTTTAGCTCTTTTCGACATCCCTAGCCCCTACCCCTTTTATAAAAACAATTACCTGTTCTAACTGCATAATAAGCTCTTTCAGTGTTATTTCAACAGGCTTGTTAGTTGTTTTAAGTGTTCTTTCACACAATAAAGCGCAGTGAGACAATCGTCTAAAGCCTAAATTACCTGCTACACCTTTTATACTATGCACTAAGCGTACCAAATCATCCTTATTGGTTGTTTCTTCTATTTGCAATAGCTGGGTTTCGCATAAATTAGCAAATTTACCAATCATTGTATTGAGGAGCTTTTCATCCATACTAAACTGCGTTAATGCGAATGATTTTTCAAAAAAGCTTGGTTTAACTAAGTTTAAATCGGCAATTGCATCAATAAGTACCTTAGCAACAACCGGTTTAGTTAAATGCTTATTCATACCGCACTTTAAAGAACGTTCAATATCAGCGGGTTCACAATGAGCCGTTAAAGCAAAAATAGGCAGTTGCTTTGCGTCAAACTGTTGACGAATTAATGCCGTAGCTTGGCAGCCATCTATTTGCGGCATTTGCACATCCATCAATATTAAGTCAGGCTTTAAAACTTGCAATAATTCCATGCCGATAGATGCGCTTAAAGCGGTAACAACACTTACGTTTGCTTGACGTAATACACTGCTAATTATTTCTAAATTAAGTTGATTATCATCAATGGCTAATACAAGTAGACCCGATATATCAACTTTAGTTTCAGCAGTATTATATATTACGGCATTGGTACTAGCTTTAGGCTGTTGCTGAGAGTTCAAGCTAAATAGCCTTTGTCCCAATGCAGAGGCTTTAACGTGATGCGCAGCTAAATGCTCACTTGTTGGTAAATTAAGTGTGTGCTGATGATTAATAATAATTACCGATGTTTCTTTAGCTGATAACGAATCATTAATTGCTTCAACATTTAAAAGTGCAGGTAAATCGGCCGCATCGATTATTATTTGCTGAGTATTAGAGAGCTTAATTGGGTATTTGAGTACTTCATCTAAATTAATATTAGCAAGCTCTGTATAAGCATTTGTTACTTGCTTAAGCTCTTTACTTTGATCCGATAAAATAGCCAATGTATTAGTCGGTAACATCGTATTTTTAGTGGTATCAACCAAAAAACTAACGCTGAAGTAAAACTCACAGCCATGACCTTTTTTACTCTTTAAAGCAATCTCCCCTCCCATTAATGACACCGCATGTTTAACAATCGCTAAACCTAACCCAACACCATGATGTATACGTGTTGAAGACTCATCACCTTGCGTAAAGGCGTCAAATAAACGCCTCTGATCGGCTTCATCTATGCCCATACCGGTATCAATTACTTTAAAGCAAATATGCTGTTGCTCTAGGCTATCGCTTTCAATAAGTTCCATTTTTAAAGTGATAGAACCTGTTTTTGTAAACTTAACAGCATTTGTTAATAAATTACCTAATATTTGCTGTAAGCGAATACTGTCGCATATCAAATCAGGCGCTATTAACGGGTCAATATCAATAACAAATTCAATACCTTTTCCTTCGCACAATGGAGCCGTTAAACTTTCACAAATATCCACCAGCTCAACCATACTAAAAGATGCTTGTTTTAAATCGGTTTGCGAACTTTCTATGCGTGCAAAATCAAGCATTCTATTGAGCATTAGCAACAAGCTTTGTGCTGCATGCTTAGCTTGATCCGTTTGTTGTAATTGCTTTTGCGTTAATCCTTGCTCAATAAGCATATCAAGCAGCCCTAAAACAGCATTAAGAGGAGTGCGTATTTCATGACTTAAATTGGCTATAAAACGACTTTTAGCTAAAGTTGCTCGTTCGGCATCTAGTTTTGATTTAGTTAATGCGCTCACATCCTGAATGTGAATAACGTAATAAGCTGGGTCGCGGTTTTCATCCCATACAAGCGATACACTCAGTTGCAACCAACTTGTTAAGCGCCCTTGAGCAAGCGTTAAGTGGTATACGCGTTTTTTGTCATCTAGCAATTGCGCTAAAGTGCTTTTTATTTGCTGCCATTGAGTATCGTCAAACAATGCTTTTAACTGCTCACCAACCAGTACTGGCTGTTCAGAAAACTGCTTTCTTGCCGCTTTATTTACTTGTAATATTGTGTGCTCAAGCGAGAGTAAAACCACGCAGTTAGCCGCAAATTCAATCGCACTTCTAAATTTAGATTCTGATGCTTTTAAGGCCAATAATGCTTGTTGCTGTTCGGTAATATCGCGACCAATACCCATAGTCCCCAACAGATGTTGGTGCTCGTTATAAAAAGGTGCAATAGTAAGTTGATACGTTTTTTTATCGGTTTCTATTCGCTGTTCAACACTGTTTCTATTTTGTAATACTTGTTTTTCAAGCGCATTTATTTGTTGATCGTTATCACCTAAATCATCTACATATTTACCGACTAATGCAGTTTGATCTTTACCGATGTACGCCTCAAATGCTTTATTGCATCCTAAGAATGATCCATCAATATTTTTAAAATAAATAAGATCTGGCACACTGTTTAGCATAGTGTTGAGCAAAGCCAAGTGGCGCTCTTTTGCTTCGTAACTGCGGCTTAGTTTTTCTGATTGCAGCTGAACTTGGTCGTCCAGCGCTTTATTTGCACTTTGTAATGAATCTACTAACTGTTTGTTTTTAGTAAATACCCGCTTCACTTTAGAAAACCAAGGCTGCCAGCTCAGCGGTACTTTATAATCGAGCTGCACTTCTTGCTGTGTACCGTTACTCTCTAGGTACGACATTAAGTGAGTCATTGGCTTAATAAAAATGCGCTGACTTAACCAAAAAAACACGCCAAACATAATACTTAAAAATAGCGTTAAAAATGCAAACTCTAATAGTATTTCATACTTAATTGGGCTGATTAGTTGGGGTTTGTGCTCGTAAAATGCTGCGTGAATAGGTAACTCATCCATTGGCTGCATAAAGTAATTACTATCACTAGTTAAGACTGTTTTTTTACTATGGTGCTGGGCCAAATCAGGCCAATAATTTTTTAATGCTGTTGCTTGCTCTATTAACTGTTTAGAGCTGGCGATAACTTGATGTGATTGGTTCATAAAAACGTATTCACCACTGTTCGGTGAAACCTTTTTTAACCACCCAGAAATTGCCTGAACATCATAAATCAAAATAATGTAATCGGCTGAGCCGGTGCTTCGTTGTCGGCCAATAGCAAAATACGATTTATCATTCACTTTAACAATAGGACTTGAAGTAAGTTTGTTTGGTGCAAATTTTGGCTTAAATTTTCCATTTAGGATTTCAGTAAGCATTAAACTTTGGCTTTTGTTACGCCTGCTTACATAAGCAAAGCCATTATTATCAACATATGCTACACCAGACAACGACTGCATTAATGCAAGCGTTGTATTAAACGAAGGCCCTAATGTAATAGCCTGCTGCCACTGTACTAATGCCTTAGTAGATAACGCAAACTCCCCCTTACCTACAATTTCAGTGCCTTGCTCACTAAAGTGACGGTAATAGTAACCATCATATTGATTTATGCCCTCAAGTAAGCTTTGGTTTACTTTTGGATAGGTCGTTTGTTCGTATAAGCTAAACATGGTGGTGAGTAGATTACTCACCGACTCCATCCCGTGAGTAACCTGTGCTGAAACATTCGTAAAATCGGCTTCGCGTTTTTCAACCGCCCGCTCAAGCTTTATATTATATAAGTGCAAGCACAGTAAAAAAGCGACAATCAATGGCACTAAAAGCGCAATAAATAATGAACGATAATAATGCTTCAGAGGTAAAAAATTCAATGTACTGCCTGCCATTTGGCTCGAAAATCAATCGATAGACTATCGAGCCAATTTGTTAAGCGCAAGTTATAAATTTTCTTCTGCAAATGACGCTAAGCGACTACGTACAACACCGTTGAGGTTTATAGTTGCGCTGCCCTCAAAGTTTTTAAAGCGCTCTACTATGTACGTTAAGCCCGATGTTACTGGCGTTAAATAGTTACTATCTATTTGCGCCAAGTTACCCGTACAAATTAATTTAGTACCTTCGCCGCAGCGAGTAATAATCGTTTTAAGTTGAGATGCAGTTAAATTTTGGCTCTCATCTAAAATGACCACCGCATTTTGAATACTACGCCCACGCATAAAGTTAACCGATTTAAACTGAACATTAGCCTTCTCCATAATGTAGTTTCGGCTTGATATCGGATTTTCGTCGCCTTTGTGCAATACCTCCAGCGTATCGGTAATGGCTGCAAGCCATGGCGCCATTTTTTCCTCTTCGGTGCCGGGTAAAAAGCCAATGGACTCTGCTATTTCTGGCGTATTACGGGTAACTATTACTTTATCGTAAATACCTTTTTCGATGACCATTTCAAGGGCGCTGGCAAGCGCTAACAAGGTTTTACCACACCCCGCAGGGCCGGTTAAAATAACAAGTTCAATACTTGTATCGAGCAGCGCATCAAGCGCCATTCCCTGATAAATATTTTTGGGCTTAACGCCCCATGCTTGTTGATGCATTAAACGCTCAACACCAATATCTTTTAGCGTTATGTGCTCGTCATCGTACGATTTAACACGCGCCGCAAACTGATCCCCTCCATCAAGTAAATATTCATTACAAAATACATCAGGTATTAAGTTTTTAGGCACATGATGAAAGGTATCTCGTCCGTGTTGCTGCGTATTACATTCCCCTACATGGTCCCAAAAATCACCTTCAATTTTTTTATAACCACTAGTGAGTAAGCTTATATCGTCAATAAGTTGATCGGTACGGTAATCCTCAACATATTTAAGCCCTGCGCCTTTGGCCTTTAAACGCATGTTTATGTCTTTTGTTACTAATATAACTTTTGAATCACTGTGCTGCTTTTGTAAATACACGGCGCAATTAATAATACGATGGTCGTTTTCGTTACCAGGCAAACCAGAAATGGAGTCGGCAAATAAATGGTCGTTTACAATAATGAGGGTACCTGCAGAGCTCGCTTTTGCCTTTTTGTTACTCGGCAGCGCCACGCCTTGTAGCATTTGCTCGGGCGTTGCATTTTTAAGTACTTCATCTAATCCACGAATAGCGACGCGCGCATCGCGGCTTACGTCGTGTTTTCTGTCTTTTATGTGGTCAAGCTCTTCAAGCACTGTCATCGGAATTACAACGTCATGTTCTTGAAAAGACAAATAAGCGAGGGGTTCGTGAAGTAGTACGTTGGTATCTAGCACATACATTTTACTTTCAAGGTTCGAAGCTTTTTCCATAGCACTTTCCTTACGTTTTATGATTTTTATGCTATACCAAAATAACTAAGTAAAACGGGCAAAACTTAAACCTGCAATACTTAATTGCCAAGGCATAATGTAAGTTTAGTCTATTTGTCATAAAAGTCCGTTTTATTACAAACTGTAATTAGTTTTGATTTACCTAAAAAAGAGTCATAAACAAGTTGTTTTAATAGTAATAATTAACACTTACAAAATTAATTAAAAGTGAGCCAAATAGCGCCTTGCAGTGGTGTTAGCTTACAGGTAACATAGCCGCCTTTTTCATCATAGACGAGACATACATGAATTTTTCCTTAGGTCAGCGTTGGATCAGTGATACAGAGTCAGATTTAGGATTAGGCACCGTTGTTGCCATTGAAGGCCGTCAGGTCAGCATATTATTTCCTGCCAGTGGTGAGAGCCGTGTTTATTCTTCGGCAGAAGCACCTGTTACCCGTGTGGCATTTAATCCTGGCGATGTGATCAAAAGCGTTGAAGAATGGGAATTAGAAGTAGAGTCTATTGAAGTACAAGGCGAGTTACTGTGTTATCACGGCACCCGTGTTGATAACGGCGAAACTGCCAAGCTTAAAGAAACCTTTTTAGATCATTTTATTAAGTTTAATAAACCACAAGATCGTTTATTTGCGGGCCAAGTCGATCGTTTTGATCGCTATACACTTCGCTACCAAACGTGGTTACATAAATTTGAACGTGAACAATCGCCTATTAAAGGCTTAATTGGTCAGCGTGCTAATCTTATTCCGCACCAGCTTTATATTGCCCAAGAAGTGGGTAAACGTTTTGCACCACGCGTACTTTTATCAGATGAAGTAGGCCTTGGTAAAACAATTGAAGCGGGCATGATTTTACACCAACAAATTATTAGTGGTCGTGCAAGTCGCGTATTAATAGTTGTACCAGAAAACCTACAACACCAATGGTTAGTAGAAATGCTACGCCGCTTTAACTTACACTTTTCTATTTTTGATGAAGAACGTTGCGACGAAGCGTTTGCAGATTCACCAAACGTGTTTGATACAGAGCAATTGGTACTTACCAGTCTTGAGTTTTTAACCAAGAAAAAACGCTGGTTTGAACAAGCAACGCTTGCTGATTGGGATTTACTAGTTATAGATGAAGCCCATCACCTAAGTATAAATAACGGCAAGCCAAGCTCAGAGTATCAACGTATGGCAGAGCTTAGCCAAGATATTCCTGGCCTTATTTTACTTACCGCAACGCCTGACCAACTTGGTCACAGCAGCCACTTTGCACGTTTACAGTTACTCGACCCAGATCGTTTTTACGACTACGACGTGTTTAAAGAAGAAGAAGCAAATTATAAAGACGTTGCTGAAGCTGCAAATCAATTACTGCAAGAGCAAGGGCTAGACGACACAGCCAAAGCCACGCTAATTGAGCTATTAAAAGAAACCGATATTACTGATATTCTTGAAAAAGCACAGCAAGGTGATTTACCAGCACGTAAAGAAATACTTAACATGCTGCTCGATCGCCACGGCACAGGTCGTATATTATTCAGAAATAGCCGCAGCGGCATTGATGGCTACCCAAGTCGTAAATTACACGCCTACCCAATGGCATTGCCAAAACAATATAAAACCGCTATGTCGGTTCTCGGTAATATGGGCGGCATTAAAAACCCTGAACTAAGTGCACACCGTGCTCTTTTCCCTGAAAAAATATTTCAAGAGTTTGAAGGCGAAAGCGCAAGCTGGGGTTTATTTGACCCACGTGTAGATTGGTTAATCGAAACACTTAAAACGCTTAAGCGCGAAAAAGTACTACTTATATGTGCTAAAGCTGAAACAGCTATCAGTCTTGAGCAAATACTGCGTGAACGCGAAGCAATTAAAGCATCGGTATTCCACGAAGGTATGTCTATTATTGAACGTGACCGTGCTGCTGCATTTTTTGCAGACGAGTACGATAATGCACAAATATTATTGTGTTCAGAAATTGGCTCAGAAGGTCGTAACTTCCAGTTCTCGCATCACTTAGTGTTGTTTGATTTACCATTGAACCCAGATTTACTAGAGCAGCGTATTGGTCGATTAGACCGTATAGGTCAAACGCAAGATGTGAACATTCATGTGCCATATTTTGAAAACACCGCTCAAGAAGTATTGCTACGTTGGTACAACGAAGGTCTAGATGCATTCGAATCTACCTCGTCAACAGGCCAAATGCTTTATAAAGAGTTCCGTGATGATCTACTTGAATATATTTCTGCGCATAACTGCGATGAAGACGAGCTCGATCCATTACTTGAGCAAGTAGCACAGCAAAATGCAGTACTGCGTAAAAAAATGGAAAGCGGACGAGATCGTTTACTAGAGCTACATTCATCGGGTCAAGGTGCTGCAGATTCACTTGTAGCTGAAATCGAAAAACTCGATAATCAGTTTGAATTACCAAGTTACATGATCAACGTGTTCGACACATTTGGCGTAAGCCAAGAAGATAAAGGCGAAAATACCATTATCTTAAAGCCGACTGAACATATGTTAAACCCATCATTCCCATCGCTTAAAGAAGACGGTATGACCGTTACCTTTGATCGCGACACGGCGCTTTCGCAAGAAGACGTGCACTTTGTTAGTTGGGATCACCCAATGGTGCAAGGCACCATGGATATGATTTGTGACGACGACTTTGGTAGCGCATCGGTTGCATTGCTTAAAAACAAAAAGTTACCGCCTGGTACCTTTTTTGTTGAGCTTATTTTTGTTGCAGAAGCAATGGCACCAAAAGTATTACAAGTTGGTCGCTTTTTACCGCCTACACCAATTCGTATATTGCTAGATAAAGCAGGTAATAATTTAGGTGAGAATGTGGCATTTGAAGGCTTTAATCAGCAGTTATCAGCCGTTGGCCGCCAAACAGCAAGTAAACTTGCAGGTGCACTACAAAGCGCTGTTCACCCTATGATTACTACCGCTAAAGATATGGCACAAGAAAAGCTTGAAGTTATTCGCGCAGCGTCGCTTGTTAAAATGCAAACGTCACTCAGTGAAGAGCAAGAACGACTTGTTGCCCTTAAGCAAATTAACCCAAATATTCGCCAAGAAGAAATTACCTTCTACGATAAGCAACGCAACGACCTAACTACGTATATTGAAAAAACGCAGTTACAACTTGATGCAATTCGATTAATAGTAGTTTCACACTAGAGATTTTGGCTTTTAACCGCTAGCCTTTTAAGCTGACTCCAAAGTAAATTTGGAGTCAGCTATTAAAAGCTTAATTAACTAAATAGCTGTATCTTTTTAAACTTCATTTTTAAAACCACGTGTTCTTATTTAGATGTGAGCTAACACTACCTCTTTAGCTTTATACTAAGTCCTTTGTTGTGCTATCTATTTTTCTCAACATAGCCGTATCTAAAAACTCAAGCTGCGCTCTATACAGCTATTGTGTGAGATAGTTGATAGGTTTATTTTCCCTTGCATAAAGTTGTTTTTTTGTTAACCTACTCGCCTTCCATTTTAGTCTTTTTGAGGTGTTTATGGCGTTTCTATCTCGTTCGATATTGGCGTTGTCCATAGCGCTCTCAAGCAGCAGTGTCTTTGCTCAAGCCCAATGCGATGTTGAATTACGTCATGGTTTAATTATTACTGACGATGCGATTCGCATATTAGATAAAGGCCAGACTCGTGTACAAATTAATAACAATAACCAACTATTTATTCGCGGTTATTGGGTTGATTTAAGCGATGACGAAAGCAAAGTACTCGAACAGTTTAGTAATGGTATTCGCCACACAGTCCCCGAATTAGTAAACCTTGCTACCGATGGTGTTAACTTAGGTTTAAGCGCTATTGAACACGTAGTTGAAGGTATGTCAGATAAAGAGCCTGAAGTACTAAAAACACAACTAAAGTATGTAGAGCGCGCGCTAATGGATAAGTTTAAGCGCGGCGATGACTTCTTTTTTATAGCCCCTCAATCACTTTCGCAAATAGATGATTTTTTTACTAAAGAGATCAGCCAGCAAATTCACTCTGCAGTGCATGGATCGTTAGGTGCTATTTTGGTATCACTCGGAGATGCGTTTAAATCGCGCGAAGGTAATATAGAAGATCGTATTAACGACATGGGCCAACGCATGGATATTATCTCAAGAGAAATTGATAAGTCGCTACAAAAAAAGGCGCATCAATTAGAGCTTAAAGCTTCTGAGTATTGCGAATGTTTAAATGCACTCGATGTAACCGAGTCTCGCTTACAGGCAATAGTACCTGGTATGGCCGATTACGATTTAGTGCAAATAAAGTCTTAGTGTACGTATTCGTTTTTAGAATAAAATAACACCGAGTATAAATATACTCGGTGTTTTGCTTTATGATTGATTAAAAATAAGCGCTTCTACTTTTTATTCTAAATTGGTGAGCCCGGTGGGATTGGCAGCACTTTAAAGTTGTTTGGCCATTGCCCTTTAATTAAAAACTGATTTACTTGCTCAGCTAAATATTGTTTAAACGCACTCTCGCCAGTACTTGTATGGCTCAGCATTGAGTTTTGGTTAAAGTCTTCACTCAACTTAACTAGGTAGTAACGTAACTGCGCTTGCACTTCAGGACTTGCACTATCGCTTGCTACTAAATCAGCCATAGCTTTTGCTGTTAAAAATTGCACGCGCTGAGTGATTTTACCTATCATTGTATTAGGTGATGACACGTTAAACACTTGGCTATATAGCTCCTCAAGTAACTCATCTAAACTATAAAAGTCATTACTACGCGCTTGTTGCTGCGCTAAGCGATTTAAACGCTGTGCATTTAATAAAAGCGACAAGCTGTGCTGCACTGCAACCTCGGGTAATGCCATTGCATCGAGCGTTAACCCTGTGCGCCCAACTATGCTCTCGCGCGATTTAGACTCGCCATATGCTTTTGGCGGAATTAGCGATAACACAGATTCAGGAAGTAATAAGTTACTTGGCTTAAGCGTTTCAAAAATAGCGTTTACTGCTTCTTGCTGTGTTTTTTTATTAACGACTTGTGCGCCTTTTACGGGTGAGTCACCGCGTGTTTCGTATTCGTAATCAACACCGGCAATAAGCTTAACCGCAGCCTCAACCTGAAAACGGTGAAACAGATAAAGCGGAACTAGTTTTTCCTCTAATTGCGATAATGAATCACCCGTTTTAATATTATTAATACCAAACTGCGAAAGCGCTTTTTTACGCACGTTGAGTACTCGTAAAAGCTCCTGAGAAGGATTAGTCCCATTATCCCATAGATGAGCTGTTGGATGTGCGCCACCTTTAGCACGAGCATCACTATCTGATATAAACTCAAGGCCTTTGGCTTTGTTCTCTTTTAAAATAGCAGCGAGTTCTGCGCTTTCATCTTGGTTAGTAAAATCGCTATAGCCATATTTAATTACTTGGGTATCCCAAACGCCCATGCCTGTTGCATACCCGCGCGTTACATCAAGCTTACCTTGTTCATTAAAACTAAGTAGCGGATGTGGGTAATCCATTACAGAAGCTCTATCACCTACCGATGCCGCAAAGTTATGAGCAATACCTAACGTGTGGCCAATTTCATGCGCGCTTAATTGGCGAATGCGATCAAGCGCCATTGCTTGCAAGTTTTTAGCAACTTCATTGCCTTTTAAATAAGGAGCAGCGAGTGCTTCGGCTATTAAAATATCTTGGCGAACACGCAATGAGCCGAGTGTTACGTGCCCTTTAAGTATTTCACCTGTACGTGGGTCGATTACCGAACTACCGTATGACCAACCACGCGTTGCACGGTGTACCCATTGAATGACGTTGTAACGAATATCCATAGGGTCGGCGCTACTTGGCAGCACTTTTACTATAAATGCATTTTTATATCCTGCCGCAGTAAATGCGTCGTTCCACCACTTTCCACCTTCAAGCAAAGCGCTTTTAACGGGCTCTGGAACGCCAGGGTCAAGGTAATAAACAATTGGTTTAACAGGCTCACTAATAGGTAAACTTGAGTCCTTTTTAGTTAAACGATGGCGCGGTATATAACGCACGTACAGTGACTCACCAAGCGGCGCTGCGTAATCTTTATGTTCTATACTCCAAAAACCTGATTGCGGATTAAACTTACGGGGCGTGTAGTTATCATCTGGTAATTGAATAAGTGAATGATGCATATGAACAGTAAGCGCATAAGGGTCGGCACTTACTTGGCGAACAAATTCACCTGGTTTTGTGCCTTTAAATGTAAGTACAGCTTCAAGCTCGGTGTTTTTTACAAATGCTTTTGAGCGATTCATATAAACGGCACTACGTGATTCATCAAGGCTAAAGCTCCCTTGCTTACGTGCAGCAAGCTTGCGACTTACGCCATGTACATCACTTAATAAATAAGGCGTGTAATCAATAAGTGCTGTGGCTTTATCTTCTGCAACCACTTTAAAACCAGCAAGTATACTTGATGCAAACGCTTCTTTAATACTTTGCTGTTCAGCCTTGTTACTTGTATTAGCACGATAGTAAGTATTTACAGCCCGCAGCATTACTTTGTCGCCAAAACGCTCAAACTGCACAAGGTGAGTATTACCAAGCTGACCTCTATCAAGACCTATGTCGTTAGAGCCAATACCGTAAGGCAAGCTTTGCTGCAGTAAAAATTGCTGTTCAAACTTATCAACTTTTAAATATACTTTTCCGTTTTGGGTATCGTAAAAAAACGAATAATAGCCCGGAAAATGATTCATTTGCGTAGTAAATTCATCAATTGACTTAATTGCTGCGTGCGCTTGAGTTATGATAGAGCACAGCACAGTAAAGAATATGTAACTTAGTAGTGGTATTTTTTTCATAATCTTATCTTTGTTATTTGTGTTTTAAGTACGATTAGGTGGTCCCATTATAGGGTGCTATTTAAACAATACAGTTATTTAAGACGAATTTCAGCGCTCTAAGCTAATCTCTCTCACATTATGATTGGTTTTAACACGTTATCAGGAAAATAGAATGCGTAGACTCCCTCCAGTATTACTAGAAGATGGTTGTTCAAGAGAACTTTTATCATTAATTCGAACAATTTTAGCGGCATGTAAAGAAATTTCGTTTCGCGTTGGTCAAGGCGCGCTTTCTGGCGTATTGGGCTCAACCCTTGATGAAAACATTCAAGGTGAAACTCAAAAAAAGCTCGATGTATTATCTAATCAGCTGTTAAAAGATATTTTACTGGAATCAGGTACGGTTAAAGCAATCGCCTCTGAAGAAGAAGACTACACAGTAGCAGGTAACCCAGACGCTAAATTTATAGTGGCATTTGATCCACTCGATGGCTCGTCAAATACCGATATTAACTCGCTTGTCGGTACTATATTTTCCATTATGGAAGCGCCTGAAGGTTCTGACGCCGCTGACGAAAGCATTTTTATGCAGCCAGGTCATAAGCAAGTTGCAGCAGGTTACGTACTTTACGGCCCGTCAACAATGCTTGCGCTGACTACAGGTAAAGGCACGCGTATGTTTACCCTTGATAAAACACAAGGCAGCTTTTTACTTACACAAGATTTTGCTGATATTCCTGCTGATACAAACGAATTTGCCATTAATACGTCTAACCAACGCCATTGGCAACCAGCTATGCAAAACTATATCAATGATTTGCTAGCAGGTGATACAGGCCCGCGCGCTAAAAACTTTAATATGCGCTGGATTGCAGCAATGGTGGGCGATGTGCATCGTGTACTTAGCCGTGGTGGTTTATTTACTTACCCTACCGACACTAAAGATCCTAAAAAGCCAAATAAATTACGCCTACTTTACGAAGCAAACCCAATGGCTATGTTAGTAGAGCAAGCTGGCGGTATCGCATCAACCGGTACCGAACGTATTATGGATATTCAGCCTGATGCAATCCACCAGCGTGTAGCCGTTATTTTAGGTTCTAAAAACGAAGTAGAAACGTGCTTGGGATATCATAAATAATCGCTTAAAACGATTGTCTTCAATTTAAAAAACCGCATTCAATTGAAGTGCGGTTTTTTTGTAGGTGAGGTATTACACCTCGCTTTCTAAACACCAAAGCCACGTTACATGAGCGCGAAGTAAATTCGCACCTACAGGGTTGCATATATTGTAGGTGAGGTTTTATACCTCGCTTTTTAAACAAATCAAATTTTTACTAACGCAACTATTTGAGCAAGCTTTTGATGATTAAGCTCTCCCATTTGCTCGCTATTACTGAGCGCATAAATAAAACCTTCATGCTCTGCACAATCAATGTCATCTCGCGATTCAATTACGTTTGCCCAAAGCTCTAAATCATCTAAGTTTATTTCGTTACTTAAACAGCGTTTAAGGACATCGATTAAAACCTCGGTTGAGAGAGTATAATGAGTTTTATTGCTATCAGCAGGGCTTGAAACGATAACCGATATAGCTTCGTCCCTTTGCTCACCAAATGTAATAAATTCAGCTAATGCTTTTTGTGTATTCATAATATTTGTTATTCTTGGCTCACTGTTACTAAAAAGAATTATAATGACTCAACTTAACTGCACTCAATGCCACAGTACTCTAACGTGTAATGTAGACGATATATCAGCGTGTTGGTGCAATGAGCTGCCAGCTATTTTACCGCTTGATATCACAGCAACAAGTTGTTTATGCCGCAAGTGCACGCTTAATAAAATAAATACTTTTTTAGAGGGTGTTTATACACAACCTATTAAAACCCAAATAGACTTTGCAAAGCAATTTAGAGGTAACGACAATTTAATTGAAGGGCTCGACTACAGCATGCAAAGTGGTTACATGATTTTTAGTAAGTGGTTTTTTTTAAAGCGTGGTTCGTGCTGCAAAAATGGTTGTAAAAACTGCCCTTATGGTTTTAGAAAGTAAAAACCATTTAATACAAATACGAGCAAACATTGGTTTTTACCTTCTCATTTTCTTCTCTTTCACTTCTCCATGTGAGTAATATTTTTAAGTACTGTTATTCACAAAGAGGTTTAGAGGCGCTGCGCTTTTAGAGTAAGTGATTGTATAAAAATAGTATTCAAATACGAGTAAGCACTGGTTTTTACCTTCTCATTTTCTTCTCTTTCACTTCTCCTTGTGAGTAATATTTTTAAATACTGTTATTCACAAAGAGGTTTAGAGACGCTGCGCTTTTAACGTGAGCAAGCTTTACATATCCAACACGTCTACTTTTCTCCCGTGGCGATGGGCAATGAATCACTTGCGCCCCACTCACTCCACGAACCATCATAAACGCTTAAATTACTGTAACCACACTCGGTAGCAAATAACGCTAAAACACAGGCTGTAATACCTGAGCCACAGCTAAATTGTAGCTGCTGCGCATCATCAACCACGTCATTAAATATCGCTTTAATTTCAGTAAGTGGTTTTGCTTCACCTTTATTGAGTAAATTCATAAAAGGTAACGAGCGACTATTTGGGATATGCCCGCTACGCATACCTTTTCGGGGTTCACTTTCTTCGCCTGTAAAACGCTTATAAGCACGTGCATCTAGCAACACAATGTTAGGCTCATCGATTACGTCAACCACTTGTTGGCTATTAATAAAATACGCAGAGTTATAGTTTGCCGTAAAATCACCTTTACCTGACGCTTTGCTATAACCTTGTTGTGTGGCGTAATCGCTCTCTAACCACTTTTTAAAGCCACCACTGAGTATTTTTACGTTGTGATGCCCCATAGCTTTAAACATCCACCACGCTCTTGCTGCGCTAAATAAACCGCCATCTTCGTATACAACTATAAACGAGTCGTTATTTACACCTGCATTTTGCATCATGTGGGTAAACTGCTGCTCGCTGCATACCATACTTGGTAAGGGATTTGATCTATCGGCCAATTCGTTTTTTATGTCAAAACGTTTAGCGTTAGGCAGCATTGCTTGCGGCGAATAAGTACCCAAAACACCTGGGCGCAGCATACCTGCATCAAATATCACTAATGCAGGATTATTAAGTTGCTCGTGTAATTGCTGACAGCTAATTAGGTTTTTCACTACGATTCCTTATCACCATGATACTTAGCAAACTCGTCATTACCCGTAAAACGCGCTTCAATCGCTTTAATGTGTTTATCTTCAGTGTGTTTCCAAACGCCAGGAATACAATATACATGTTCAATAAAGCTAAAAAACTTATCCTTTAATAATGTATTTGGTTGCCAGCCCTGCACTACTTCGTTCATATTCTCTGCTAGCTGCTCTGCAGTGCTTGCATGCTTTACCAAACCCTCAATGTTGTAACAGGCTTGTCCAAGAGTTAAAACTCGTTTATTGAGCAGCAATGCTTCTAAGCCGACCGTTGAATTAATCGTTAATACGGCTTCAGCGCACTTAATCAAATCACTTGTTTGATTTCCATTAGCAAAAATTGCAATCGGATCTTTTTCATAAAGATGAGCGTAATGTTTATGCCACGACGGATGCTCTTTAAAAACCACTTTTAAACTTGGATCGTTTAAGCTTTTGACCGCTTTAATCACCTCGTCGTAAAACATGTCCATAGAGTTTATCCACGGAGAAAAGCTAGCTAATTGAGTATCGTGAGGTACTTGAAAAGGCGCAAATATATAGCGTTCTGGCACATCGGCGCATTCAAATTCACAGCGCTTTTTATGATCAGCTCTTGGAATTAAATCCGGCGCACAAAAGTTTAGCTTATTTTGTGGGTCAAAATTTAGGTAAAAAGAAGGGTCACGGCTTAACGACGCATTATAGTTAATACCATTAGGGTCTAAACTGCTTGTACCGGGTAGTAAACCATTTTCATAATAAAACTGCTTAACACCTAATGCTTTTGCAGCCATAGCAACGGTCGTATTTGGAAGTTTATTGCCGTTCCAAATAACAATGCAGTCAGGATTAGTCTCGGTTAATAAGGCTAAATACTTAGCGTATCGTAATCGTTCAAATAAAACTAACCCAGCACTGTAAACAGCAGTAATAATAGGACTATTCCAGATAGCATTACGTGCTCTTTTGCGTTTTAGCTGAGAGTTAACTACATCAGTAAAATTAACTTGAAACGCATCTTTTAAATACTTAACAGCAGAAAGCTTAGGGGCTCCCATGATATGTAATTGGCAATCCATCGACAATTTTTTGATTATTTTTCTATAGTATTTTGCGTGTACATTTTTGCGAGAGATAAATAGGTAAGCCATACAAGCTATATTTGCCAATTATTGTTTTTATGAAATAATTCTAAGTGGACAATGACATCAAAGCAAGGTTCCCTTTACTTAATAATTACTTTAAAGCCTTTATGGCTACATTTTTATAATTTCACCACGAAGTGGTGCCATTCTAGAGAGAATATCGTTTTGCAAACTATGGCTAATGTTTTGCTCATTCATTGCATTTATAAGCAAATCAACAACATGATTAAAATCTTTCTCTGTAATATGCATACCGGTATGAATTGCCACCATAGAGTCGCCATCGTATGTACATGGGCCTTCTACTAGCATGCACATATGAGTAATAAACCCTTGGCGAAAGTACGCTATATTGCTGTGCTCAAAGTAATGAATTATCTGCTCGTCATTACCTATTTGATAGATAAAGCTATCAACAATTCTGCCTATCCCCGCTTTACCATCGAGCTTTTGATAAAGCGATAATTGTGTTGAGCTAGCACAACTACAAAGCAATCCTACGCATACTATAAAAATACCAACGCTTTTCATTACCAATACCCTGTTACCGATAAATACCAACCTGTTTGATCGTCAGCTCCTGCAATGCTTCCTAAATCAAGGTAAGCCGCTGTCACACTTACGTGCTTATTAGGCATCCATGCTACAAATAAGTCTTTCCAATCTTGTTCGCCTAAGTTTAAGTTATTTGATTTTTGACGATACTCAACACCTACGGCGACTTCACGACTAAAAAATAGTGCTGTGCTGCCTTCAAATAGCACTTTACCACTACCATTTTCTCCACCGTAGCCAAGCAAACCAAGTTGATTAGCTTCGCTGTATCGTGTAGTTACGTTCCAAAACCAGTTATAACCAGCAATAGCCCCCAAATGTAACTTACTAGCAGCGAGGTAGTAGTCAGTGCCGCTAGTATCTTCTGCGCCTACAAGTGTTGCAATACTGCCATCATCCAGTGATTTATGCTGAATACCTAAGCTAAGTTGTGGCCAATCACTGTAAACAATATCGCCATATAAACGTATTTTAGCACCTGTAATTGACTGCTCTATTTCAGCATCAAGTGCTGGTACATCAAAGCGCTGTTGGGCATAACTGAGCTCAACACGATTAAATAAATTAAGTTGTGCACCACATACGTCAAGTGTGTAGTCGGTTACATCTGCGCGGCTACAAAAGCCATTTACCGAAAATTCGTCATCACTTGCGTACCCAGCAAGTTGTGCCCACGGTACAATACCACCGCCGCCACTGCCTTCAATTTGAGAAACTCCCGGCGTAGCTAGCAGTTTTCCATTGCTTGCAATGCTCGGTACACTAATTATTAAAAACAAACTTGCTAATAAGTATTTAATTTTTTTCATAGTATTCCTCCAGCCATTCTTCTAATAGTTCTGCTTTTAAAGGCCTACTTAAGTAATAGCCTTGTGCATGGTCACACTGCATACCTCTAAGTAAATTTAATGAGCCAAGTGTTTCAACCCCCTCAGCTACAACCGAGAAACCTAGCTGATGCCCCAACGTAATTGATGATTGCACTATAAATTGATCTTTTTGCGATTCATCAAGTTTTAGGATAAAGCACTTATCTAGCTTAAGCTCATCAATCGGTAACATTTTTAATCGACCAAGTGATGTTTGCCCTACACCATAATCATCTAATGATATTTTAACGCCAATTGCCTTTAGGTTTTCGAGCGCTTTAATACCTTTTTCTTCGTTTTCGATCATATCGCGCTCAGTAAGCTCAATAGTAATCAGCTTAGGATCTACTTTGTACTTTTTAAGCGTACGAACTAATGCAGCATGAAAGCCCGGAAATGCTATATCTTGCGCAGATACATTTATTGCAGCCTGTAAGTTTATATTTTTAGACTGCCAATCCGCTACTTGTGCTACAACCGTATTAACAACCCACCCTGTAAGCTCAACAATAAGGCCCGACTGCTCAGCTAAGTCAATAAACAGCTCGGGGTTAACCCAACTACCATCTTTTCGCTGCCAGCGAATAAGCGACTCAACTTTATCTATTTTTTGCGATTTCAAATGTAATTTTGGCTGATAAGTCATAAACAATTGACCATCGTCATCACTAATAGCCTGCTTTAATTCATCAAGCATTATTAAGCGCTCTAAGTGCGCCTCGTCTTCACCATTTTGATAATAATGTATGCTCTCTTGTGTGTTTGCAGCACTTTCAACTGCAATTAGCACACGGCGCATTAAGTCATCACTTGCAATACCTTGTGTAGGATACTGCACAATGCCCGCACTAAAGCGTAAATTAATTTTTAGTTTTTGAATGGTGTAGCACGCTTGTAATTGTGCCATTAAGCCAACAATACCGCTTTTGTGTTCACGCGCTGCAGCCGTCGGAAAAACAGTTAAAAACTCATCGCCGCCAATACGGGCATGAAAGCCCCCTAACTCATCCGAAAACTCACTTATTCTGCAAGCAACCGCCTTTAGGCAGTCATCACCAATGCGCGGACCGAGCTTATCGTTTATATGACGAAGACCTTTTATGTCTATTGCAACGAGCGTGTACTCGGCTGATGAATCTAACTCATCATCAAGCACCTCAAGCATGGCTGAGCGGTTATAAAAGCCTGTTAGGGAGTCGTGTCTGGCTTGAAAGCTAATTTGTTGCTCGCGCTGATTAATATCATTACCCATGCTATCAAACGCTGCGACTAGCGTGTCTATTTCGGTACTTTGCCTTCGCCCTTTAAATTCAAAAGCATAATTACCTTGTGCAAATTGCCTTGCTATTACAGCTAGTTGAGTAAGTGGCGTAGTTAAATTATTTGCAAATATGCTGCTCGTAATAACACCTACAAACATAGTTAAAATAGCTAAAATAATAAGTGTAAAAAGAAGTTTTTCGAAGTCACTATAACTTTGTGTTAAATCGGCGCTCAGTAAAATAATTATAGGATGGGTCAACAACGATGGTAAATCTATATCTCGGTTACGATACACCAGATACTCACCAAAAAAACGCGATGTGGTTACGGTACTAAAATAGCTAACAGGTTCAAATTGCTCAGGGCGATTAGCTAATGAGCTAATAACAATATCGTCAGCGCTGCCTATAAAACTTACATCCATGCCTGTTAAGCTTTTTAGTTCATGGGCTACATTGCCATCAATTTTAAAACCCACCAAACTATATGCCACTGTACGTGGCGCTCTTACGGGTAATAAAATAATTTGGTAAAGCTCGTTATTTAGCACCACAAAACTAGACTCTTCTGGCGCACTTAAAAGCTCTTCCATTAACGGCTTTAAGTTATGTGCAAAAGCGTCTTCGTCAGTATTGGCGGAAATTAGCTTACCCGATAAATCAAGTAACAGCATTAATTCGGCATCAATACGCTGACTATGATTAAACAACACACTGCTTATTGTCCCGGCATCTCGCGTTGCTACAGCTTGCTTAAAACCAAAGTCGGAGGTGAGTACTTTTGCTGCGGTTAGTAGTAGGCTTTCTTTTGATTTTAAATATTGCTTATAAACATTTTGCGCTACGGTAATGTCTTGATTTACTTTTTCTTCTTGAAATTTACTCGTAGACCACCAAAAACTAAACAAGCTGACCATAGTGGTTAATAACACTAAGCCAACACATAAAATGGTTATGCGATTTCGTAAACTATTAGTCATTACCAGCCTTAAACTTACTACCAAAGGTATTTCTAGGTGCTGGGGTCGATGTGTTTACTGTTATCTGTAACTGTTTTTGAGAATTAATTGTTATCATTTTTTTATTCTCCAATGGCGCTGTTTGTAAAGGGTGCCACACACTCACTTGTGCAGGCAGCGTATTAATAGGCAAACTAACATAGCCTTTTTTATCTGTTTTATATACGGATTCACTACTCGCTACATAGATATAGCCAACCATAGAGTCATGAATATTACACCCTAAAACAACAACCCCTTGTTGCTCAAACGTAATGGGCTCTTTTGGTTGTCCTGAATATAATCTTAGTTGAAAAGGCTTAGCTTGTGAAAAAGAATAAACATGATGGCGAATATTATCGCTGTTAGGAAAGTTAACTTTTTGACCCTGTTGTACAACTAATAATTCGGGTAAAAACTGCTTATGGACTTGATCCATTATAGCAATGGGCAAATTTGATGGTGTGGCTTGTTTGTCAGCAATATTAAGCTCAACCACTGCACCTGATAACTTTTGGCCGTGTTGATCTTCTATTACTAATTCAATATTCGCACTTAAAGCAAACTGACTAAAAAACAAACCTATAGCTAAAAAGTAATGACTTTTAGCAAACTTTTGAAATGCCCGCTCAAACATAACAACACCTAAATATTAATGTTAGGTTAAGTTAATTAGAGACGAGCACTAATTGCAAGAATTATAGCCCAGTAACTAAAAATAAAGACTTAGTTACTGGCTTTGTTAGCACTTAAGTGCTGCTATTTAACAATTAATCCGTAATCATTATCTAAAATAGTAATGACTTCTTGGCGAGGATTCTCTGGGATCACAATATCTTTACCTACAATTTTGCTCGCTATGCCAACATAGGTATTTGACACTTCAAGCATTACTGATTCTGGTAAAATATAATCTTTTGCTAATTGCTCACGCTCACTCATGCGATCTTTATTTAATAATACGTCGCTCTCTGGCACATTATTAATAAGTAATTGGCGAAAACCTTCTTTAGAATTTTCAACAATTTTACCATTTTTGTATGCTGCTTCATCCCAAATACGTGACGAATCAGGCGTGCCTACTTCATCTATATATATAAGCTGTTGCGCGCCATTTAAATCCTCTACATAACCAAACTCAAATTTTGTATCTACAAAAATTTGGTTAAGCTTCGCTAGCTCATCACTAATTAATTTAAAACCTTCAACTAACAGTTTTTCGTATTTGGTTACGTCATCTGCCGATTTAAAGTTAAATACATCTAAGTTATTAGTAATGTTAGCGCGAGTAATATTTACATCATCAACTGGCGGAATATCAGCAACGCCTTCAATAATACCTTTTGTTGATGGCGTAATTAAAACGTTATCAAGCTTTTGGTTCGCTTTTAAGCCTTCTGGTAAGTCAATACCACAAAAGTTACGTATGCCTTTAGCGTAGTCACGCCACATGCTGCCCGTAATATATTGGCGAGCAATTGCCTCTACTTTTACGGTACTGGCTTTGCGTACAATCCACACATACGGATGCGGAATATCAACAATATGATTACCCGCAAGACCCGCTTTATCAAATAACTTAAACCAATGGGCTGCCACTGAGTTTAACGCTATACCTTTACCTGGTACGCCATTTAAACCATTTTCGCCTTGCCAAATGCAATCAAATGCAGAAATTCGGTCTGAAATAACCATAATCGCAAGCTCAGTACCTGTCGGTACTTGGTAGCCTTTGTCTTTAATTAATCGTGCGCTGTCTTCATCAGTTAACCAATAAACTGAACGAACTTTACCGCTGTGTACTTCACCTTTGGTACGAATGGGTAAATCATCGTTTACGTCTAAAACTTTATAGCTAGTCATGCTATCTCCGGGGTTAGGGATGCTCTTTGAGCAAAGTATGGTATGGGGTTATATGGGCTGTATAATAATCTAGCCAACCTCAAAGCTCAATCGGATGCTTAAAACAAATAAAGGCATATATTTATAAGCGAGTCGCAATGGGGTAAACTTAATGTGCTAACCAGCCTGAGGAGATAGCTTGAACTACTTAACTGCCACTAAAAATAAAAAATACTTAATGTATATTTCTCAGAATTATTCATACGCTATCTTGAGACCTTTGCAGGCGCAAATATTGGCACATGGTGGTGAAGTACGCTGGTTTTTAGCGGGTAGCGAAGTAAACCCCGATTTTTTAACCACAGACGAGCCACGTTTACATACCATAAAAGATGTAAAAAGCTGGGCTCCAAACATTACATTTATACCGGGTAATATAGTACCTAGCTTTATTCCGGGTAAAAAAGTAGCTGTATTTCATGGTTTTAATTCTGAAAAGCGCAGCTCTGAAGGTAATCGTGGTCATTTTACTATTCGTGGTTGTTACGATTTATATTGTACGCAAGGCCCAAATACAACAACCCGATTTAAAGAGCTAGCTAAGCAGCATGGTTTCTTTAAAGTAACTGAAACTGGCTGGCCAACACTCGATCCACTTTTTAGCAATACTTCAAATAATCCTTATGTAAGTGACGACCCTCGCCCTACTTTACTTATATGCTCTACTTTCTCACGAAAGCTATCACTTGCTCCTAAATTATATGAGCAAATAAAACATTTTAGTGAACAAGGTAAGTGGCATATTTTGATGCAGTTTCATCCTAAAATGCCTGCCGAATGGGTTAATAAATACAAAGCGCTGAGTAACGAAAGTCTAACATTTATTGAAACCGATAACGTTTTGCCGTTACTGCAAGCTGCCGATGTTATGCTGTGCGATACATCGTCAGTTCTTTTAATGTTTTTACTACTGCGTAAACCGGTAGTCACGTTTTGTAATCAAAAACCACTTCCTCATTTACTTGATATTACCGACGCTGATGAAGTAGAAGCAGCTATTGAACACGCGCTTACTAAACCTAGTAATTTAATGCAAAATATTGAAAGCTATTGTCAGGAACTTCATCCATATACCGATGGTCAATCTAGCCAGCGCGTATTGAATGCAGCTAATGAATTTTTACAAAGTAACGATAAACTAAAACCCAAGCCACTAAATATAATAAGACAGCTAAAAATGCGCAAAGATCTAAACTACTGGGGTTGGTAACAAGATAATGATAAACCTAAAAAACGTAACTTTTAAGTGGCATAAAAGCGATAGCTCACCCACGCTCAACATAAAAGAGCTAGTTATCGAAAAAGGTGAGCATATTTTTTTACACGGTCCTAGTGGCTCAGGTAAATCGACCTTATTAGCGATTCTTGCTGGCATTAATACAGCCACTAGCGGTGAGGTATCAATTTTAGACAAAAACCTAACTACATTAAGCAATACTACCCGTGATGTTTTTAGAGCGGATCACATTGGCTACATTTTTCAAAACTTTAACCTGCTTCCTTATTTAACTCCTATTGAAAATATAACGCTTGGGTGTGAGTTTTCAAAAAGTCGAAAACAAAAAATATTAAAGCAATCATCAAATAAAAACTCTGCCTTACAAAAAGAAGCGGTGCGGTTATTAAATGCTTTAGGCCTTACTGCGCAGTATCACCATAAAGATGTAGCGACATTGAGTATTGGACAGCAACAGCGCGTTGCTGCAGCTCGCGCATTTATAGGCAGCCCTGAATTAATAATTGCTGATGAGCCCACCTCTGCACTCGATACAAATAACCGTGAAAGCTTTATAAAGTTACTGTTTGAGCAGGCAAAGTTATCTAATAGTACGCTGGTATTTGTGAGCCACGATGAAACACTAAAGCCTTTATTTGACCGCTCCATTGACCTTATAAGCTTGCAGGAACAAGTATGATTCTCGCTAAACTTGCTTACAAAAGCTTATTAAACCGCCGCGCAAGTGTACTGCTTACATTATTTACTATCGCAATTAGTGTAATGCTACTTTTAAGTATTGAACGTGTACGAATTGATGCTAAAAGTAGTTTTAGTAATACTATTTCGGGCACTGATTTAATTGTTGGTGCGCGTACCGGCGACATACAGTTGCTGCTTTCGTCAGTATTTAGAATTGGCCATACTAATAACGGCGTAAGCTGGAAAAGTTATGAATACATAACAAGTCAGCGAGGCGTAAAATGGAGCATACCTATAAGCCTAGGCGACAGCCATAAAGGCCAAGCGGTACTAGGCACAACACTTGATTACTTTAGCCATTATCGCTTTGCAAAAAAACAAAACTTAACCTTTAACAAAGGCCACCCTTTTGCTGCAATTAACGAAGTGGTGCTAGGTAGTGAAGTTGCAAATAAATTAGGTTATAAACTTAACGACTCTATTGTTATATCGCACGGTATGGGGAACACCAGTTTTCATCATCATGACGATAACCCATTTAAAGTCGTCGGTATTTTAAACCCTACTGGCACGCCTGTTGATAAAACGCTGCATATTCCTTTGGCTGCAATCGATTTAATTCACGGCGGTAAAGCGAGCCTTGAGCATGAGCATGAGCATGAGCATGAGCATGAGCATGACGAACATAACAACCTAGTTGGGCATCCAAAACAAATTACGGCATTTTTAATGGGATTCAAATCGCCTTTATACACGCTACAAATTAGGCGTAATATAAATCAATATAAGCCAGAAGCCTTGCTTGGGATTATGCCAACCGTAACACTTAAAGAGTTATGGGAAATGCTCGCCATAGTAGAAAAAATACTTTTGCTATTCTCAGCTGTTGTCGTTTTAATTAGCCTACTTGGCATGCTAACGACATTGCTCGCAAACCTGAGTCAGCGTCGTCGCGAACTTGCTATATTACGTTCGGTAGGCGCTCGCCCTTGGCATTTATTTACACTTATAAGTATTGAGTCACTACTGACCACTTTACTTGGTTGCCTAGCAGGTAGTGTGCTTTACTATTTAGCTATTTTTTCAGCCGGCGGTTACTTACAAAGTCATGCCGGTATAAGCGTAAATATCACAATACTCTCTTACTATGAACTGGGCTTAATCGGCGTTATTATGGCAGCCGGTTTTATTATTGGCTTAATACCCGCTACTCGCGCTTATTTTTATTCACTCAGCGATGGTATGAGTATAAAAGCATAATTTTTAGGGATTTTATGACATTTTTTAAAACAGCTTTTCAGTACATTGCTGCTATTGGCTTATTATTTATAAGCGTAGCGAGTTATGCTAATCCACCAAAAGAAATTTTTTGGGAAGACTTAATCCCTAAAAACCACGTGCAAATAGACACTCAAGCACAAGCTAATCACGAAGGTAGTGATCAAAACTGGGTGCAACCCGATTTAGATGCTCCAGTGGTAAAGGCACTTGATGGCCAATCGGTGAGTTTGCCTGGTTTTGTTGTGCCACTTGAGGGCGATAGCGAAGTAATTACCGAGTTTTTACTCGTTCCTTATTTTGGCGCCTGTATACACGTACCACCACCACCGCCAAATCAAATAGTCCATGTAACAATTAAAGGTGGAGTACCAATAGATAGCCTATACGACGCAATTGTTGTAACTGGAATAATAAGTACTGAAACATGGTCGGGCGAAATAGCGCAGGTAGGATATAAAATGAAAGCGGTCGGTGTAGCACCGTTCGAGCTTTAAAATAAAGGGCCCGCTTTTAAAGCTGGCCCTTAAATATCATTAAATTTAGAATCGATAAAATTCAAATAACTAGATAACTAGATAACTAGATAACTACTTTTGGCAATTTGAGCAAAAAATAGTACTGCGCTGCCCCAATCTAATTTCTTCCAATTCGTTTTCACACGTCATACATGGCTTGCCTTTGCGCCCATATACTAATAACTCTTGAGCAAAATACCCAGGCTTACCATCACTTTGTGCAAAGTCTTTAAGCGTTGTACCACCTTGCATAATGGCCGCAGCAAGCGTGTCTTTTATAATAGGGATAAGTGCTTGATAACGTTTGAGCGATACTTTTCCCGCTTCTCGCTTTGGATGTATACCCGCTTTAAATAACGATTCATTCGCGTAAATATTACCAACACCAACCACCACTGCGTTATCCATAATAAATTGCTTTACGGGTACTTTTTTATTGCGCGACTGTTCGTACACGCGTTTAGCAAAAAAATCATCGGTAAGCGGCTCAGGACCAAGCTTAGAGAGTAGCTTATGCACTTCACCTGGCTCTTGCCATAAGCAGCAACCAAAGCGACGAGGATCATTTAAGCGCAGTGCTTTACCGTTACCAAAAATAAACTCTACGTGGTCATGCTTTTTAAGCGGCTCACTTTTATCTACAACACGTAAATTACCTGACATACCCAAATGTAAAATAGTGCTCCCAAGTTCACAGTGTAAAAGTAAGTATTTAGCTCGTCGTTCAATACTAGTAACAATTAGCCCTTCAAGTTGATACACGTCATCTGGCACTGGCCAGCGCATACTGGCATTGTAAATATTTACCTTTGTAACAACTTGGTTTTGTACGTGGGGAGTGATGCCCATTCGGCTCACTTCTACCTCTGGTAATTCAGGCATTAATTAGACTCACTTTGTGAAAAATCAAAACTAGGAAATAACTGCTGTGCAGTTTTTAAATCGAGTGCGAGTATTCGTTGGCTACTCTTTTCGAGTAAGTAATATTGCCCATCGCCTTTATAAAGCAAATAAACCCAAGGTAAACTCTCGCCAGCCAACTCAAATGTAGCAACATATAAAGGTGCATTAGGATTAAAAACAACAGATTCGTTAACACCCATTAACTGCGCGCTTTGCCATTGGTTAATTAAATCACTAAGTTGCTGCTCAGATGCTTGCCACACAAGCGGTATGTCTTTTTGTAGTGGGGTTGTACGCCAGCTTGTTCCTATTCGCTCAATTTTTTGATCAACAAATTGCAGTGTCAGTACAAAACTTTGCTGGGGGAGTACGGCTTGTAATGTTGGTTTATCCTCCCCTCCCAAAAGTTGCTTATGCCAGCCATTTAAGAAGAAGATCATAATCAACATCGAAAATATTATAACGTTGTTCCAACCTTTACGGCCCAGTCGCATATTAATACACCTAGTAAATTCAAGATTTTAAAGTGTAACTAAAACTTAATTGCGCTGTCTATATGTTAAAGGCCGCAGACTTTGTTAGAATATCGGCAAATTTAAAGGAGTTCCGTCAATGTCTATGTATGTAGTGGGCCATAAAATCCCAGATTCAGATTCTATTTGTGGTGCAATTGCACTGGCTTATTTAAAAAACCAAATCGATGAGCCTGCAATTCCAACTCGTCTTGGTGAAATTTCACCTGAAACTCAATTTATCCTTGATAAATTTGGCTTCGAAGCACCAGAGCTTAAATTAAGCTACGCGGGTGAAGATGTGTATATTGTAGATCACACAGAAAAAACACAAGCACCCGATGATATCGACCAAGCTCGCGTTGTTGGCGTGGTAGATCACCACAAATTAGGTGACTTAACATCATCTACTCCGCTTGAATGTTGGATTCGTCCTGTTGGTTGTTCAAACACCATTATTAAAATGATGTACGACTTCTACAGCGTAGAAATCCCTAAAGACATCGCGGGCATTATGATGTGTGCAATTTTAAGCGACACAGTCATATTTAAATCACCAACATGTACCACTGCCGATATTAAATGTGTTGAAGCGCTAGCTGAAATTGCAGGCGTAGAAGACTTTAAAGAATTGGGTATGGATATGTTCCGCGTTAAATCTGCGGTAGAAGACACACCAGCACGCGATTTAGTAATGCGTGACTTTAAAGATTTCAACATGAACGGTAACCTAGTAGGCATTGGCCAACTAGAAGTAATCGACCTTGCTGTTTTTGACGATATTAAAGCAGACCTTGCAGCCGATATTGCTAAGCTAAAAGTTGAGGGTAATCGCCACTCTGTATTTTTACTGCTTACCGATATAATGAAAGAAGGCTCAGAAATGCTAATTGTATCTGACGATGCAAACTTAGTTGAGCAGGCTTACGGTGTAAAACCAGAGAATGATAAAGTATGGTTAGATGGTGTACTGAGCCGTAAAAAGCAAGTAGTACCACCACTACAAGATGCATTCACAAAAATCTAATGATACCAATTTCATTAAAAACATGATTATTTTATAGCATTAAATAGCTCACTAATTTAATGCTATTGGTATAACGTTTTTTGATTTAAAAGCCTTGTTGGTTATGCCAACGAGGTTTTTTTATATCAATTCACTAATCATATTTTAAAAACAAAAAACCCAGCCTAAGCTGGGTTTTTAAATTCTAAAAGAACTAAAATTACTTAATTTTAGCTTCTTTAAAAAGAACATGTTTACGAATCTTTGGATCAAACTTTTTGATTTCCATCTTCTCAGGCATGTTACGTTTGTTTTTGTCAGTAGTGTAGAAAAAACCAGTACCGGCAGTTGAAACTAAACGGATTTTATCGCGCATGATTCAGATCCTTAAACTTTAACGCCGCGAGCACGGATTTCTGTAAGAACCGTGTCGATGCCTTTTTTATCGATAATACGCATACCTTTAGTAGTAGTGCGTAATGTTACAAAACGTTTTTCACTTTCAACCCAAAAACGGTGTGTTTGTAGGTTAGGTAGGAAACGACGTCTAGTCGCGTTTCTCGCGTGTGAACGGTGATTACCAACCGCAGGACGCTTACCTGTAACTTGACATACTTTAGACATGTCTATATATCTCCAATAACTTCGCTCGAGCTTAATTTAATCTAAGGCCGTGTATTTCCGCCCTAGAGATAAATCGAAGGGCGCTCTTTATACAGCTTTTACAGGCAAAGATCAAACACTGATCTATCCAATCAGCTCATATATGTAAATTTGATAGCGGCTAATTATAAAGATCGAATGCCCTTAGGGAAAGTAAAAACTGCATTTAAATTAAACTAATTTGCCAAAACACGTTAAACAGCTCATTTTTAACACACTTCTGTATCTAACAAAGCTAAATCAGGCCTCGCTCGGCAAACGAAACACACGTTTCTCCACCAACAATGATGTGATCGAGCACACTTATGTCGACCAATTGCAGTGCTTGCTGCAATTTATTAGTAATAAGTTTGTCTGCTTGGCTCGGTTCTGCAATACCACTTGGATGATTATGCGCAAAAATAACAGCGGCTGCATTATTTTTAAGCGCAGCCTTTACCACTTCACGCGGATAAACACTGGCAGAATTAATTGTGCCATAAAAAAGTATTTCATCTTTTACTAATCTATTTTGGCTATCTAGGTATAACACCATAAATACTTCTTGTTGTAAGCCCCGCATTTGAATTGTTAGGTAATCGTAAACTGAGTTTGGCGAATTAAACACGGCGTCTCGTTGGCAACGCTCCTGCATATAACGTTGGCTTAGCTCTAACACAGCTTGTAGCTGAACATACTTAGCGGTCCCTAACCCCTTTTGAGAGCAAAACTCCTCAATGCTGGCATTAAACAAATTATGAAGTGTTTTGTTCTCGTTTAATAAATGCTGAGCCAACTCAATTACATTCATTCCCGGTAACCCTGTTCGTAAAAATATGGCAAGAAGCTCTGCGTCAGTCAGCGCCTTAGCCCCCTTTGCTATGAGCTTTTCACGAGGTCGAAGTGAGTTTGGTAGTGAAGTAAGTTGCATTATTCATCCTTGAGAGGCGAAAGTGTCTTATAAATGTAATGCAAATTTGAAATTTAGCCTGTTATTTCGAATTAAAAAACTTCGCTGTATGGGTAAAGATTTGTTATTTTAAACCCAATATTTAATAAAAACTGATGAACATCTATGACTAACTTAACAAACAAAAAAATTGTACTAGGTATTACCGGCGGTATTGCAGCTTATAAATGTGCAGAACTCGTTAGGCGATTAAAAGACTCTGGTTGTGAAGTAAAAGTAGTTATGACTGAATCAGCTAAACACTTTATTACACCACTGACCATGCAAGCCGTTAGTGGAGAAACAGTCTCTGACTCATTACTAGACCCTTCTGCTGAAGCTTCAATGGGGCATATTGAATTTGCAAAATGGGCTGACTTAATTTTAGTTGCTCCAGCGACGTGTAATATTATTGCTAAAATGGCAGCCGGCATTGCTGACGACCTACTAACAACGTTACTACTAGCAACGCCTGCAAAAGTCGCAGTTGCGCCAGCCATGAACCAGCAAATGTATGCACACGCAGCAACACAAGCTAATTTAGCCACATTAAAAGCACGTAACGTACTTATTTGGGGCCCAGGTAAAGGTGAGCAAGCCTGTGGCGATATAGGCGCTGGACGCATGTTAGAGCCACATGAGCTAGTTGCGCTATGTACAGCAAAAGAGCAACCGCAATTACTTGCAGGAAAAACAATTACAATAACAGCAGGCCCAACACGTGAGCCTCTCGATCCGGTACGTTTTATATCAAATCACAGTTCAGGAAAAATGGGTTATGCACTGGCAGAGGCCGCTTTGCAACTCGGTGCTACGGTTAATTTAATTTCGGGTCCAGTCACTATAAAAGCCCCTACTGGCGTAAACCTTATCAATATAGAAAGCGCTGAGGAGCTATTAACTGAGTCACTTACCTATGCACCACAATCAGATGCATTTATTGGCTGCGCTGCTGTTGCGGATTATCGAGCTGCAAACATTGCGACTCAAAAAATGAAAAAACAAGGCGACGAACTCACCCTTACTTTAACTAAAAACCCTGACGTAATTGCAGCTATTGCAAACCTTACACAAAACCGCCCCTATACGGTTGGATTTGCCGCCGAAACTCAAAATGTAGAAAGCTATGCTAAAGGTAAACTACAAAATAAAAATCTAGATATGATTTGCGCTAATGACGTATCAAAAAGTGGCTTAGGGTTTAATTCCGATCATAATGCTTTAACACTGTACTGGCACAATGAACAACTAGAATTACCAACAACAAGTAAAATAGAAATAGCTCGCAAGGTGATCGAACAGCTGGCTAAACATCTATAAAAAGGCTGGAAACAAACTGAATAAAACATTAACATACGCCAATCATTTGAACAAAAAATGACTAGGGTTCTTAACTGCGCCACTAAGAATAACTAATAAAAAGGAATGTTCATGCCTGCGACAAAAAGAAGTAATCGCAAAGAGCAAATACTGCAAGCACTCGCACAAATGTTAGAAACTAATTTAGGACAACGCATCACCACAGCAAAACTAGCTGCTGAGGTGGGTGTGTCTGAAGCTGCGCTATACCGTCATTTTCCGAGCAAAGCGCGTATGTTTGAGGGCTTAATTGAGTTTATTGAAGATACCCTTTTATCTCGTATAAATATTATTATTGAAAACGAAAAAGAAAGCCAAACGCGCATTTATAACATTCTATTATTACTTCTAACCTTTGCTGAAAAAAACCCAGGCATTACTCGCATTTTAACTGGCGACGCATTACAAGGTGAGCAGGAACGTTTACGCGAGCGGGTACAAAGTCTGTTTGAAAAATTAGAAACTCAGTTTAAACAAGTACTTCGTGAGCGTAAATTACGTGAAGGTAAAAACTTTCAAAGTGATGAGCTTACACTTGCAAACTTTTTACTTGCCTACGTTGAAGGCAAAATGAATCAGTTTGTACGTAGCGACTTTAAAGCAAAGCCAAGTGTTCAATTTGAAAAACAATGGCTTGAGCTACAAAAAATTTGGCTGTAATGTTTGCTAAATTAATAAATTAAATACCAAAAAACGACCTGCGGGTCGTTTTGTCGTATGTAGCTGCCATTTAACTGATCCGCTCGAATTATGAACCAAACTCGTTACAATGAAACAATGTCATAATACGAGAATCAATAATGAAAACAAAACTCACCTTATTAAGCACGGCACTCGTTGCCAGCTTAACTAGCACCGGCATACACGCCAAAGAATCGCTACAATTTAAAGACGTTTTTAGTTTTAAATCAGCTAAAAGCACGCAACTATCTGACAATGGTCAAGTACTCACTTTTAGTGCAACGCCGTATCGTGGAAATGCAACTGGCCAAGTTTACTCACTACAAAGCAATACTCTCATCGCCGAAGTAGAGCGCGGCACTAAGCCTCATATTAATAAAGCCGCTAACTGGGTCGCTTTTACACAAGTACCTACCTTACTTGAAAAAGAAACAACCAAAAAAAAAGACACACTTAAAAACAATCTGGTACTCGTAAACACACAATCAGGTGCTCAACAAAGCTTTGCTGATGTAAAAGATTACACGGTATCTGATGACGGTATGTGGCTTGCTTATCGTTTAAATAAAAAAGACGATGACGCAAAAGTAGAAGATAAAACCGATAGCGCTAAAAACGAAGTAGACAACGCTATCACGCCCGATAAAAAAGATAAGAGCTATGCGCTTGTTATCGTAAATTTATCTGATAAACGCACCCATACAATAGAAAACGTATTTAGCTACGCGATTAACTCAGCCAACAGCCAGCTATTAGTGAGTCAAAGTTACAGCGATGGTAATAACAACCAAATAGCGTTAATTGAGCTAAGTGACTTTAATAGCAGCGTATTAATTGATGAACCGGGCGCAATCGCAAATAAAATAGCATGGCACCCAACTGACAATATTGCAGTGTTTACATTAGGTAACTATGTAAATGATGACACGCGCCGTCGAAGCTACAGTTTACAGCTATATAAAAACGATAAACTTTCAACAATAGCCTCACCTGATAAAACATGGACCCTAGGTAAAACAGCATCCCTTAAATGGTCAGAAAATGGCGAGCGCTTATATTTTGAAAACCATCCAAAATTAGCAGCTAAAGTAAAAGCCAAAGAATATACCGACGAAGCCTCACTATACGATTTTGACACCATTGTTGAACACAAAGGTCTTAATGTATGGCACAACAACGATGCGCAAATAAAACCACGTGAAGAGCAGCAATGGAACGAAGTTAATAAAAATCGCCATTACAGTGCGGTGTATCACGTTAACTCGCAAAAAGTGGTACAGCTAAGTACCACTAATATGCCTGAGGTTGCACTAAACCCTCAGCGAGATGTATCTTTACTTGGCTCATCTAACATTCCCTACTTAGAAAAAATAATGTACGGCGGTTTTTTTGCTGATTACTTTGCAGTAAATATAAACACCGGTAAACAAACTCCCATTATTAGTAGCTACCCGTTTAAACCGAGCCTTGCACCTAATGGTGAGTTTGCGGCTTATTTTAGCGATAGCCAAATACAGTTAAAAGATTTAAAAAATAATAAAGTAACACCGCTTACAAAAGCGATTCAGGCAACCTTTGCTGATGATAAACACGACTACCCATCTACTCAACCTGGTTATGGTTTTGCTGGTTGGATGACCGATAGCAGCCAAGTGCTTGCTTATAGTAAATACGATATTTGGGCATTTGACGTAAAAACGCAGCAAGCTAAACGCCTAACTAATGGTAAGCAAAGCAATACGCAGTACCGTGTTATTAAGCTTGATAAAACCCAAGTGGGCTTTAAAAAAGGCGATACATTACTTGTCTCTGCTATTAACTTACAAACTAAACAAAACGAAGTGGCAAAGCTCGACTTAACCACTAACACACTAACTAACGTGCTTAGCGGTAATAAACGCTTTGATATGGTTAAAAAAGCCAAAAAGGCTGACAAGTACTTATTCACCTCGCAAACTTATAGCCAATTTCCTGATTACTACCAAACAGATTTTAGCTTTAGCGCACCAAAACAAGTGACTACCCTAAACCCACAAATTAGTAATTTTGCCTGGGGCGAAAAGCCAGAACTAATAAGCTATAAAGGCTTTGACGGTGAAGATTTACAAGGTGTATTAATAAAACCAGCGGGCTATAAAAAAGGCGATAAAGTACCTGTGGTTGTGTATTTTTATCGTTACATGAGTCAGCGCATGTTTGATTTTCCTAAAATGGAATTAAACCATCGCCCTAACTTCCCTATGTTTACCTCAAACGGTTATGCGGTATTTTTACCTGATATTCGTTTTGAAATAGGTCACCCGGGTAAATCGTCAACGCAAACCATGATAAACGCCACCCAAAAATTAATAGATTTAGGCATAGCCGACCCAGATAAAATAGGCTTACAAGGTCACTCTTGGGCAGGTTATCAAAGTGCGTTTATGATAACCCAAACAGATATGTTTAAAGCGGTTGTATCTGGCGCACCAGTATCAAACATGACAAGTGCTTACAGTGGCATACGTTTAAAATCGGGCCTTGCTCGTCAATTTCAATACGAAACAGGACAAAGCCGTATTGGCAAAAACTTATTTGAAGCACCAGAACTTTACATAGAAAACTCACCAGTATTTTTTGCAGACAAAGTTAATACGCCTATCTTAATAATGTCTGGCGACAAAGATGATGCAGTACCTTGGCATGAAAGCGTACAGTATTATTTAGCGCTACGCCGTGCAGGAAAAGACGCTACATTTTTACAATACGAAGGTGAACCACACCACTTGAAAAAGTTTCCTAATCAGGTCGATTTTTCAGTGCGTATGATGCAGTACTTTGATCATTACTTAAAAGGCAAACCAGCTGCAAAATGGATGACACAAGGCGAGGCATTCGTTGAAGAGTAAATAACCCAAACAAAAAAGCCGATATTGCATAAAACAATATCGGCTTTTTTGTTTTTAAAATTTGTATTTCTTATGCCAATTCGCTTAATTAAATAAGCTATTTTGAGGCTGGAAAAACGTGTTGATAGCTAGGCAAAAAATTCGATATTTAGTTGTTCTAAATGAGAACTTTTTAACGCAGGTAGCGACACGTTTAGCCCCGCAAAATGATTAAGTATTATTGCGGATTGGTATTAAGCTACAAACACAATTCTCTAAATGGCAATGTGGCTGCGCCAATTGATACCGGAAAGTTATCAATATTAGAAACCACCAGCTTTGGCATAGGGCGCTTAGCGCCACGTCTAAATTGTGCATAAACCTCAGTTCGTGCAATAACTTTTTCAGCCAACTCTTTTGGAATATGGCCACCAATAATAATCGCTTCAGCATCTAATAATGCAGAGCAACAGGTTGCCACTAAATCAAATGAGTCTTGAACTTTAAACAGCCACTCTTCAACGCCAGGCCAATCGGGGTCAAAGTTGTCATGCAGGTCGTAAATAGAAGTAACCGCTACGCCATTTTTTTTCAAAATACGTTTTAGTAATTCAAGATTAGGGTGGGCATATAATTTAGGCGGTAGCATGTCGCCAAGCTCACCTGCGTTTCCGTATGTACCGCGCAGTACGTCGCCATTATTTACAATACCACCACCAAATGCGGCCGACACAAACATATAAACAAAGTTTTTATACTCACGCCCAATACCAGCAACACCTTCACCTGCGGCTGCGCCTGTAGCATCGTTAACAACCCAAGTTGGGAGCTGAAAATGCTGCGACACAATATCGATAATATCAACCTGCGACCACTCTTCTAGCATATGGTGGGTATTCATTTTTCCATCCATTGAGCTAAAAAAACCAGAGATACCCACGCCCATTCCCAGTACTTTTTCACTTGGAATGTCACGCTCAGCGCTTATTTCTTCCACCAGCTTTTGTGCACATTTAAGCACATTATTAATGCTCATATCCGACATTAGCTGCATATGGGTGTAAACCACCTTTCCCGTAAAATCCATTACAGCAAGCGAAATAGCATCAAGCAAAATAGCTAAGCCAAAGGTAAATCCGTAATCGGGGTTAAGAGCAATGCCAAACCCCGGCTTACCTTTTTTATTAGGAATGAGCGTATCGCTTTGTACAATTACACCGTGCTGGGTTAACGACTTAAGTAAACGCGACACAGTTTGCTGTGGAATACGAGTTGCGCTCACAATATGACTTTGAGTTACGCACTTTTCCCAAAACACCACTTTTATAATATCGCGCTCAATATCTTGAAATAGCTTTTCGCCTTTTCCAAGCTCAAAACCAGAGCGTAATAAGTTACTGTTGTTTAACGAAAACATAGGTATTAACCCTAACAAAATTGGAGCACAAGATTACGTGAAACCATTATAAAGAACAAGTGGGCAAACTGCGCCTACTCAATCACTATCACTCTAAAATCGTTCACATTTGTGTTAGTTGGCCCAGTAATAATTAAATCATCAATTGCTTTAAAAAACTGATGGCTATTATGTCCTTCTAATTGCGCTTGAAGGCTCTCTCCTGCGCTTTGTGCCCGTATAACCGTTGTGCTATTTATGTAAGCACCCGCTACATCTTTACTACCATCTACACCATCTGTATCACAAGCAAGTGCGTAAATACCCGCTTCGCCATTAAGTGCCTCAGCCAACGCCATTAAGTATTCTTGATTGGGCCCGCCATCGCCATAAACATCAGCAACGGTTACTGTAAGCTCGCCACCTGAGAACAACATAACGCGCTTGCCTTGGGCTTTTTGCTCAAGAGCGATAGCCGCATGTTGCTTTGCAACTTCTTTAGCCTCGCCTTGAATATCATACCCTAGTACCTGGGTTTCCCAGCCTTCGTGCTGTGCAACACTTATAGCGCTATCAATAGCATGCTGCGCATTTGCAACAATAAAGTACTCACCCACGGTATCAGCAACTCGTTCTTGCTCTGGTTTTAATAAATGCGCTTCAACCTCTGCAATTACCGGCCAATTGTACTTTTGTAAAATAGCCAGTGCATCGGCTTTAGTACTGCCATCGCTAATAGTAGGGCCCGATGCTATATCACTTGGTTTGTCCCCTACTACATCTGAAATAATGAGCGTAACGTAATTAGACTTAGCGGCCTGCGCTAACTTACCGCCTTTAACAAGTGACAACTGCTTACGCACTACATTTATTTCATCAACGCTTGCACCACTTCTAAGTAAAAACTGATTAAGCTTTTGCTTTTGTGAAAAAGGCACATCATCAACAGGTAGGCACATCAACGACGAACCGCCCCCCGAAATAATAAACAAAATAGGAATATCAGCCGGATTATTTCTTACAAGCTCCAATAACTCTTTGCCAGCAGCTAAGCTGTTATCGTCTGGTGTTGGGTGGTTTGCACTAAGCACTTTAATTCGCCCAGTATCGCCGCTACTTTCGTAGCCATAACGCGTTACCACTGCGCCAAAACATTTATCACCATAAAAGCGATTAACTTCGGCGGCCATTTCAGCGGCGGCTTTACCCGCCCCCACTACACATAAACCTTTGCTTGCATCTATATTTTCTAAATACTTACTCATGCAAGCACTCGGTTTACAGGCATTTATCGCAGTGGTAAATAAATCAATTAAAAACGACTTTTTAGAATCCATTAGTCACAGCTCACGAAAAAATTGAAGGAATAGCTAAACAAATTAATATCATCACAATAAACATGCTAAGTAGCATAACGATATCTTTGCCAGTTAAAATTGAGTTTGATACTGTCTCGGCATTTTGTACTTTTGTTACTTCGTTTACCTCTCTTGGAATTAAACGACTCGTAACATAAATAATCACAGCAGCGCTTACAAAACCGATAAAATTCCACCAAAACCAGAAAATATCAGGCGCAAATACCGACACCAACAAGTTAATTAATACACCACTAATTAAGCCAATATTGGCATGCAATGCAGCACTGCGTTTACTTAGTACAGCAACTAAAAATACTGCCAGTATTGGGCCATAAAATAACGAGCCGACTTTGTTAATAGCTTCAATAATGGTCGGCGCTATGTCACCGGCAAAAAGTGATAGTACTAAGGTAATTGCGCCCCATGCTAAACCTAAGTATTTAGCTAACTTTAAGTAAGATGGTTGGTCTAGCTCTTTATTAGATATACGGCTGTAATCTTCAATACTTACCGCCGAAAGTGAATTAATTGCAGAGCTAAGTGACGACATCGCTGCCGACAAAATAGCGACAACCAATAAACCAATTAAGCCATGCGGTAGGTAATCTAAAATAAATATAGGCATCATCCAATCAGGGTTATCTGCTGGAATTTTTGCTAAAAATTCAGGGTTACTCATTGCCAGAGTGCCAACAATTAAACCCGACACGCAATATAAAATAGTAATAGGAAAGCGCACTACACCATTTGCTAAAATCATGTAGCGTAGGTTTTTAGGATCTTTTGCACTGAGCGCACGTTGCGCTTGCGTTTGGTCACACCCATAGTAAGAAGCGTAAAGTACCACACCACCAAAAATCATCGGTAAAAAGCCAAAGCCATCACCACTAAAACCAAATGAGTCAAACTTAATCGCTTCTAATCGGCTCGAATCAACATTGGCAATAAAGGTATCAACCCCACCCAAGTGATATAGTCCAAACCCAATACAAGCAATAGTACCCAATACAATGATGATCATTTGAATCGCATCACCGTACACTACGGCTTTCATCCCGCCTTGCAGTGAATATAAAACGGTTATAACACCAGTTAGTACAATAGCTTGCCATGCTTCTATTCCCATGGTGCCTTGTAAAATAAGCGATACCGCGTAAATCATAATGCCGGTCGCAAACGCACGGCTAAATTGAAAAACCACACTAATAAGTACACGGGTTGAGCGCCCAAAGCGCATCTCTAGATAGTCGTAAATACTGACAATGCCGCTTTTATAAAGCTTGGGTAAAATAGTCGCTAAAATTAAAATCATCGCCAGCGGAACACCCAGCTCATACGAGAGCCATTGCATACCACCACCTTCACGCAAACCAACAAATGCAGGAGCTGAAATAAAGCTAATAGCCGAAAGCTGAGTGGCCATTACCGACAAAGCCAAAGGTTTCCACCCTAAGCTTTTACCCCCTAAAAAGTAATCATTTTTATTGGTTTGTTCGCGTAGCATAAATCCCATTACCAATAAGGCACCAAGATAAAGAGCAACTATTGAAAAATCTAATATATTCATAATTAATTCGCGTATTCACAATATGAAAACACTGCGCCTTTTCAAAAATAAAATACCAAATGGCTACCTGCCCTTATCTTTTTAATAAACGAGCCTAGTCAAAAAGATAAACCTGTAGCTAACTTAGCTGAAAAATGCATCACAATGCAAAAAACCTATTAACCCCAAAGTGAGTTAATAGGCATAAAGCATTTATTTAAAAGTCGTATTTAACTCTTAAAGTAACGCGTCGTGGGAGAATTGGGCGACCGACAAAGTATGGGTTATCTGCCGTTTGGCTATTACCTAGACGAGGTGAACCTTCAGTAACACCGTCAGAATCAAACAGGTTAAATACCCCAACGCTTAAGCGTACTGTTTGCTCTGGTGCAACTTGCCAGTTATAGCCTGCATCAAATCTAAATAAGTGGAATGAATCAAGTTCTACCGAGTTTGAGTCGTTAGCATAGTTTTTACCGGTAAAGTTATGGTAAATCGATGCATCCCAGTTATCTGCGGTGTAGCTAATAGATGAGTTAAATAATATTTTTGGTTTACGACGTAATTCGTTACCAATAATAGAAGGGTCTGAGTCAAATTCAGTAAATTCGTGATCGGTATAGGTCATATTGGCATCAACAGCCCACTCATCGGTAATATCGTAACGACCGGTAAGCTCAACACCCGTTGCTTTAGTTGATTGCATAACTGGCAGCTCTAATACGCCCCCATTACCATCATTTACAAAGTCTACGCTGCGTCTGTCTTTTAAGTCAGTTCTAAATAACGCAATGCTGCCGCTAAAGTCGTTATCAAAAAACTTAACACCTAGCTCGCCTTGCTCAACAATTTCAGCTTCATAGCTGGCAGGCTCGCCTAAATCATTGAACTGAATACCTCTAATTTCTGGGAAGAAAAACCCGCGAGATGCATTGGCATATACATTTAAATTATCAGTTAAGCGATATAACGCCGCCCCTGATACAGCAAATTCAGACGTGTCGACTTCGCCGTAAGTCATTACACCACTGCCCGTAGTGTTAACTTGTAAGTTAGGTGCAAGCGTCGGATCATCAGAAATCTGAACTACTTGGCTGCCTTCGCGACTAATTTTGCCTTCAATTTCTTCGTAGCGAACACCAAAGTCAAAAATCCAGTCGTCACTTTCCATTTGATCCGCTACGTACAATGCTCGGCGGGTAGCGCTAATGGTTTGATTAGTATAAGAAATGCCTGGGCCACTAATACCATTTTGTGTGTACTGAACCTCGTCGCCATTAACATCTGTATACGTTAAGTCGATTAAGCGAGGGTTGTTATTAAATTCACCTAAATAAGTTGTAATAACGTTATCGTCGTCGGCTTCACTGTGCGAGAAAAATGTACCAACTGTAATATCGTGGCTAAAATCACCTACAAAAATACTTTTGATGATATTAAACTCTGCAGAAAAATCTTCAGCTGGGCGATCGCGGTCTAAAATACGGTTAGCAAATAGTAAGTCATCACTTGCAAGTGCGACACCTGAATTAACATAAGAAAACTCAGCACCGCTTGCATCACCTAGCCCTCTATTAGCTAAAAAGTCGTCTTGGCTTTCAGGTACATTAATAATACCGTCGCCGTCTAAAAATAGATTAAATTCGTGTTGGTATTTAGCGTATTTACTGCGCATATTAATGGCAAAATCGTTAGCGAGCTCTTTTTCAAACACCACTGAAATAGAGCCACCTTTAGTAACTACACCATCGCTGATTGGCGATTCATAACGACCATTTGCTGTATCGTACGTTAAGTTAGATACTTGCGCCGTTTGCAGTGATTCGACTTCACGACCATCGTTACCAATTAAGCGCTCGCGGCTGTCGCCATCAAGTGGAATAGGTAAGTAAAACTGCGCTTGGTCGTCAATGTACTGTCCGTAAACAGTAAATGAGCCAGAGCCATCATCAAATTCTTTACGAATATTACCACGCAACTGTGTACCTTTAGTCTCAAGGCCTGTATCTAAAGGGCCCTCGTCGTAACGGTAAAAACCAGAAAGCGCATAATATAAGCCGTCTTCGTTAAGCGGGCCGCTCGTTGCAAAATCTAAGCGTGTACGCCCTTGGTCAGAAAGCTCCATTTGTACGGTACTTTGCGGATCATCACTGCCCGTTTTAGAAATATAGTTAATAATGCCGGCCACAGAGCCTTGGCCAAATAAATTAGATACACCACCACGCACAAACTCTACGCGTTCAATACCCAAATCATTACGGTAATACACATCAAACGCCGATGAGTTCAAACCAAAAACACTCAGCGTAGGTGAACCATCATAAGATAGCGGCGTAAATTGAAACTGACCCGATGAAGGTAAGCCTCTTACTTGTAGGTTAGTAGCGACTTCACCGCCACCGCCTTCTACTTTAATACCCGGAATATAGCGAAGCACATCCGCTTGGCTACTTGAAGACAGCTTTACCAGCTCGTCTTCGCTAATAGATGTTACTGATTGTGGAGTGTCTGAAATAACACGCCCTTTACTGGTACCAGAGACGATAATACGCTCAACGTTGTTAGCTTTTTTTGCTGTATCTGGTGCAGCTTCTTCTGCTGCATAAGCGCCCTGTGCAAGGCATAAAGATACAATAGAGGCGATCGTTGTTTTATTCACGGGTATTCTCCAATTGTGCTAGTTGTCTGTGTGTATTTACTTAGAGTGTGGCTAAGCAAAGCCGAAATAATCAAGTAAACATGTTAGTTTTTTGTTACTTCGAACAGGATTTAAGCACAGAAAAAAAACATTTACAACCCATAATGAGTGCTTTAATATTATCCAAATCGGAAATAACACACAAAGAGCACCCAATATGACTACTATAAACAGCGGTAAAATTGACTCAGCAACGGCTTCATCGCTTGCAGACCTTGCTACTAAAACACTTATAGCAAATGACTTAGGTGGCTATACAGTACCAACACATGGCCTATACCCGTTTCAGTGGAACTGGGATTCAGCCATTACAGCACTAGGCTGGATGAAATCAGACGAAAGCCGCGCATGGCAAGAAATTGATGTGTTATTTTCAGGCCAATGGGATGATGGCATGGTGCCGCACATCTTGTTTCATAAAGATTCTGATACTTATTTTCCTGGTCCTGACGTATGGGGTTCGGATAAAAAAATTAAAAGTACGTCTATTTCACAGCCGCCAGTAGTCGCCACCGTAATGAAAGAAATGCTTGCCAGCGCTAAAGATAAAGCACTTGCAGAACAAAAAGTTAAAGCGTTATTTTCACAAGTAGTTGATTATCATTTATGGTGGTACAACGACCGAGATCCTGAAAAAACAGGCTTAGTAGTAACCTACCACCCGTGGGAATCGGGCATGGATAACAGCCCATCGTGGGATGATGCTCTTCATGCTGTGCCATGTGTAGATTGGGAATATACGCGCCGTGATACAAGTCATGTAGATTCTTCTCAGCGCCCACATAAAAGTGAGTACGACCGCTTTTTATACCTTGTAGACTTTTTTAAACGTAACAACTTTGACAGTAAAGTAATTTACGAAACCTGTCCGTACAAAATGAATGACCTAGGTATTATTGCTATTTTACACCGTGCAACCAAAGATTTACTCAAAATGGGTGAACAACTTGGCTTAAACGATACTCGCACTGATTACTTAGCACAGCGCTTACAAATAACAGAGCAAGCCATAAACACTTTATGGTGTGAACAAAGCCAGTACTTTTATTGCAGAGATGTATTAACTAACAGCTTGGCTAAAGTTAAAACATCAGCCGCGCTATTAACTGTATATGCAGGTTTAACAAGCGATGAGCAAACTAAAATAATTAATACAGCCACCGAAGATTTTATTGAGTCGAGCCAATTTAGTGTGGCATCTACTCACCCTAAAGAAGAAAAATACGAGCCACAACGCTACTGGCGCGGCCCTATTTGGCTACACATCAACTGGATGATAGCCATAGGCCTTAAAGAAGCAGGCTTTGTAACAACCGCCGAAAAAATTCAAGATGATACGCGCAACCTAGTTGTTAAGTCAGGCTACTACGAATATTTTAACCCAGAAACAGGTGCAGGCTGTGGTGGTAAAGATTTCTCGTGGACAGCTGCAATAGCATTACATTGGCTACTTGACTAACAACTAAGGCAAGATCATGAAACACACAATATGCTTTGGTGAAGTACTGGTTGATTTACTTTCAAATAAATTAAGCCAAAACAGCAACGAACACGAAGCGTTTACCAAGTTTGCAGGCGGTGCGCCTGCAAACGTAAGCGTTGCCATTGCAAAGCTAGGCGGTAATGCCTACTTTGCAGGAATGCTAAGCACTGATAGCTTTGGCGACTTTTTACATAATGCATTAAAAGAGCAAGGTGTAAAAACCGACTTTATGCGTTTTACCAACCAAGCAAAAACAGCTCTCGCGTTTGTATCACTCGATAACGATGGCGATCGCACGTTTGAGTTTTACCGTGATAACACCGCCGATTTGCACTTTAGTAACGATGACTTTAGTCGCGAATGGTTTGAGCAATGCGATATTTTTCATATTTGCTCAAACACATTAACCGACAAAAACATCAGAAACACCACCGCTTACGGTGTTAAATTTGCAAAAAAAAATAACTCAATTGTGAGCTTTGATATTAACTTGCGCCTCAATTTATGGCCAAGCGATGCCAACCCTCGCGAGCATATTTTACCGTTATTAAAAGACTGCTCAATTATTAAAGCCTCAAAAGAAGAGCTTGAATACTTAGCGGGTGAGCAATCGAGCGATGAGTTTATTACCCAAACACTTAATAACGGCTGTGAGCTATTTGTAGTTACCGATGCATGCAACCCTATGCATTGGTATACAAAAAATGCCAAGCAAACGCTTCACCCTAAAAAGGTTATTATGGTTGATGCCACTGCTGCAGGAGATGCGTTTGTTGGTGGTTTACTATACCAGCTTGGTTTACACGCATTAACACCAGCGAGCTTTAGTACCCTTTGTGAAAATAATGCAAAGCTAAATACTATTTTTGAATTTGCTTCGCTATGTGGTGCCCATGCCGCATCTTACAAAGGGGCATTTAACTCCCTACCTAACCAAAAGTCTCTATACGATTTTAGGAGCGAACGATGAAAAGCACACCTGATAACTTTAAAAGCCGTGAATTTTTAACGCAGCACATTAGCGACACACTAGCATTTTATGAGCCAAATATTGACGACGAACACGGTGGTTTTTACCAAAACTTTTCTGATAACGGTGAGGTATTTGATAAACACACTCGCCACTTAGTAAGCTCTACTCGTTTTGTATTTAACTATGCACGCGCGTATCAAACCTTTAATGACGAAAAGTATCTTAATCGTGTTAAATCGGGGATTGAGTTTATTCGTAAGCATCACCTTATAGAGCAAACAGGCGGCTACAACTGGTTATTAAAAGTTGAAAACGGTCAAGCCACCGTGCTTGATAACACCAATCATTGCTATGGCTTTGCATTTGTTATTTTAGCGTACAGCTGGGCATATCGCGCAGGTGTTACTGAGGCGCGCGAATACCTAAACGATACATTTCAAACAATGGAAACACATTTTTGGGATGCAAAAGCAGGGTTATATAAAGATCAGCATAACAGTGACTTCACTACATGTGATTCATACCGCGGCCAAAACGCCAACATGCACACCTGCGAAGCACTTATTGCCGCCTATGAAGCCACAAAAGACGAAATATTTTTAAACCGTGCGCTCACACTTGCCGACAACATGGTTAATCGCCAAGCTAATTTAATGGGTGGGCTAATTTGGGAGCATTACGATATAAATTGGCAGGTCGATTTAGAGTACAACAAAGACGATCCTAAAAATTTATTTCGTCCGTGGGGCTTTCAACCTGGACATCAAACAGAGTGGTCAAAACTGCTTATGTTTTTAAATAAGCATAAGCCACAAAAATGGCTTATTGAACGCGCTCAAGCCTTATTTGATAACTCAATAAATGTAGCGTGGGATAAAAAACACGGCGGTATTTGCTACGGCTTTGCCCCTGATAAAACTATTTGCGATGACGATAAATACTTTTGGGTGCAAGCCGAAACTCTGTGTTGTGCCGCGTATCTTTATCAAGCAACAGGGGATGAAAAATATCAGCAATGGTATGGCAAAATTTGGCAGTATTCGTGGCAGCATTTAGTTGATCATAAATACGGAGCCTGGTTTAGAATTTTAACCGCTGACAATAAAAAAATAGACACGATGAAAAGCCCAATAGGTAAAACTGATTACCATACAATGGGTGCCTGTTTTGATGTGCTCGAACTATTAAAGTAACTATGTAGTTATAACTTTTACAGTATTGTGTAGACCTTTTAACCGCCAGTTTGGCGGTTTTTTTCTTAAGTGTTAGCCCATTTTTAAAAATACAATTCCAAAAATCTCTAACTACTTACTTATTTACGATATAGATAACTTTAAAAACATTAACGATATCTATGGTCGTTTAGTAGGTAATAGCGTTTTAAGTGAATTTACCAATATACTAAAAAATTAAATGCCAAATAGCTCTCTAATTGCACGATGGGGAGGTGTAGAGTTTACTGTTATTTTATCAGGCACCTCCATAACCGATGCGATGGCACAAGCCAATGAGCTAAAAGAGTATGTGGGCACTCATCCAATTGCAAATATATCTCTTACTATCAGTATAGGTTTAGCCCCTATTCAAACGGGTGATACTGTACTAAATATATTGGAACGGGCTGATAAAGCACTATACGAAGCTAAAAATAATGGCCGTAATTTAGTCTGTTGTAGCGATAATAAAGTTTGTAACCTTGGGGTGAACGCTTCACCCCTTAACTTTATTGTCTCTACACATAACGCCTATGCATACTGCCCACAAGCAAATCCACAGCTCCAAGCATACTGAAAATTGTAGCCCCCTAACCAACCCGTTACGTCAGTTACTTCGCCTATAAAGTATAGGCCTTTAGCTTTTTTAGCTTCAAAGGTTTTTGAGCTCAACTCGTCGGTATCTACACCGCCCAATGTTACTTCTGCTGTTCTATAACCTTCTGTGCCATTGGGTTTAATTTGCCACGCATGAATGTAATTTACTAACTCATCTATTTGGGCATGTGTAAGCTGATTAATATTACAATCTGGTATCGCTTTGCTTTCGTGCAGTATTTCTATAAAGCGTTTAGGCAAAATAGTCGAAAGGCTGTTTTTTAACGACTTTTGGGCTTGCGTTTCTCGCCAATCAGCAAGTTGCTGCCTTAAATCAATTTCAGGTAATAGGTTTATAGTTACAGCCTGCCCTGCTCGCCAAAATGAGCTTATTTGCAATATTGCAGGGCCCGATAACCCTCGGTGAGTAAAGAGGATATTTTCTTTAAATACAGTGCCGTCTTCGCTTGAAACTTCACAAGGGATACTAATTCCCGAGAGCCCTTCAAAACGCTCTTTATCGTGCTGGTGCAAAGTAAATGGTACAAGTGCTGCCATAGTTGGTAACACGCTTAAGCCAAACTGCTCTGCAATTTTATAGCCTATTGGTGTAGCCCCTAGTTTTGGCATAGTTAAGCCACCTGATGCTATAACTAACGACTCACAGGTTAAGGTTTCTTGCTCTGTGGTAACGCTATAGCCGGTTTCGGTTTTTGATACGCTGATCACTTCACTGCGTAGCTTTATATTTACTCCGGCCCACTCACATTCGGTTAGTAAAATATCAACAATGTCTTGTGCATTGTTATCGCAAAAAAGCTGGCCTAGTGTTTTATGGTGATACGCCAAGCCATGTCTGTCCACCAGCTCAATAAAGTCATGCTGTGTATAACGACTTAAGCATGATTTAACAAAATGAGAGTTTGTGCATAAGTAGTTATCCGGGGTTGCATTTTCATTTGTAAAATTGCAACGCCCACCACCACTTATTAAAATTTTACGACCTGGTTTTTTCCCCATATCAAGTACTGTAACGCTTCGGCCACGGTATCCAGCTTGCGCTGCACACATTAATCCTGCTGCTCCCGCACCTATTACAATTACATCTACTTGGGTCATTTATTTATCTCATTAAAAAATTTGCTCGATTATAGCAAAGTTTAATAGCTAACAACGCAGCATTTGAATTATTAGTAATAACACAACAAAAACACATCAGTAATAAGTAGGGAATAATTACCCTCACAATAAAACAACCCTTTATACTTATTTTTAATTTATATGACAAATACTAAACAACGAGTAAACCGCTAAAAACCTGGGTTATAACTAAATGAAAGAGGTACATAATAAATTGATATTTTAACCTGGTTAACAGATCGTTTACTTTTGTTCCCGCATCGTGATCTTATATCACGAAATAATAAATAAAAATCTAGGGATAATTATGACAACTAGTAAAACTTTTAAAAGATGCGCAATTGCAATTACAGTTAGTACGCTTTTTGCAGCAACATCTGGCATGGCTCAATCAGTTTCAAGTTCAATGGCTGAAACATCGGCTAAACTACAAAGCCAAGGCAGTTTCGAAACTCAGTTCATTATTAAATATAAAAATAATAACGAAATGGCGAGCTTTTCAACTGCTGACGCAAGCCCGTCTAGCATGAAAAAGCGCGCACAAAGCTTTGTTAAAAACTTCGCTTCTAAAAAAGGCAAAGTAAAAGCAAAATATATTCGTGCAATGGCACTTAATAACCACCACGTAATGCGTGCTGATAAAAAATTAAGTACAGCAGAAGCCCAAGAGTTTATGCAAGAAATGGTTGATTCTGGCAATGTTGAATACATTGAAGTGGATCAAATGTTAAAGCCGTTTTCAACTCCTAACGATCCACGCTTTGATGACCAATGGCACTACTACGAGCAAGCCGGTGGTTTAAACTTACCTACTGCATGGGATACCGCAACGGGTAGCGGTGTAGTTGTAGCTGTACTAGATACGGGTTACCGCCCACATGCCGATTTAAATGCTAACATTTTACCGGGTTACGATATGATCTCTAACCTATCAGTAGCTAACGATGGCGGTGGTCGCGATAGCGATGCACGTGATCCTGGTGATGCAGTTGCTGCGAATGAATGTGGCACTAACGGTGCACAAAACTCTAGCTGGCACGGCACGCACGTAGCCGGCACAGTTGCTGCGGTAACCAATAACGGCGAAGGTGTTGCAGGCGTAGCTTATAACGCAAAAGTAGTGCCTGTTCGTGTACTTGGTAAGTGTGGTGGTTTAACCTCTGATATTGCAGATGGTATTATTTGGGCATCTGGCGGAAGTGTTTCAGGCATTCCTGCTAACTCAAACCCTGCAGATGTAATAAATATGAGTTTAGGTGGCAGCGGTTCATGTAGCTCGACAACTCAAAATGCAATTAACACAGCACGTAGTAACGGCACTGTGGTAGTTATTGCTGCAGGTAACGATAACGATAACTCAGCAAACTACAACCCAGGTAACTGCAATGGTGTAGTAAACGTAGCATCAGTAGGTCGTAATGGCGGTCGAGCTTATTACTCAAACTACGGTAGCAATATTGATGTTGCAGCACCGGGTGGCGCGCAAAGTTTTGCAAACGACTCTGAAGGTGTTCTATCAACTTACAATTCAGGTTCGTCTACACCTTCAAGCGACAGCTACGGTTATTCGCAAGGTACATCAATGGCTGCGCCTCACGTAGCAGGTGTTGCGGCACTTATTAAGCAAGCAAAACCAGATGCAACGCCTGACGAAATAGAAAGTATTTTAAAATCAACAACCCGTTCATTCCCTGCTACATGTACTAGCTGTGGTACGGGTATTGTTGATGCAGCCGCAGCTGTTGCAGCAGCAAGTGGCGGCACTACTCCGCCTACAGGCGGTGATAGCGAGCTTATTAATGGTGAAGCTAAAACAGGTTTAAGTGGGGCTGCAAATGCACAAGCGTTTTACACTATGACCGTACCAAGCGGTGCAACTAACGTCACGTTCACTATGAGTGGTGGTACTGGTGATGCTGATTTATACGTACGTGCGGGCAGTAAACCTACAACTACTACCTATGACTGTCGCCCTTATAAAGGCGGTAATAGCGAAGAGTGTTCTATTGATAACCCTACTGCGGGAACTTACCACGTAATGCTTAACGGCTACTCTGCGTATTCAGCTGTGAGCTTGGTAGGTAATATTACTGGTGGTTCATCGTCTGGTGGCGGTACAGGCACTCCACAAGCTGGCGGCGGCACTATAAGCGATGTGACAGCCAATACCGGTCAGTGGAAACATTACACGTTAGATGTACCTGCAGGAATGAGTACGTTTGCAGTAAAAACGTCGGGTGGAAGTGGCGATGCAGACTTATTTGTAAAATATGGCAGCCAACCAACAACCACTACGTACGATTGTCGCCCTTATAAAAATGGCAACGCAGAAACATGTACATTTACCAATCCACAAGCAGGTACTTGGCACTTAAGCGTTAACGCTTATAGCACTTTCTCTGGTTTAACACTTAGCGGACAATACCAACCGTAATTTAAAATTTGAGCCGTAAATAAAAAACCGATGTTGTTTCCAACATCGGTTTTTAAATAGTAAGTAGCTGATTAATTAAAGCTAAAACCTACACTTTATTACTGTTATAGCTTCTCTAGTACTGATTCTGCACGGCTTACAACAAACTCTTTGTCTTGCTCTACAAATAAACCAGTTACTACTTCATTTTCAATAACCATAGCGTAACGCGTTGAGCGTAAACCACCAAAACTAGCGGTATCTTTATCAAGCCCTAACGATTTAGTGAAACTTCCATCGCCATCAGCAAGCATGGTAATTTCTTGCGCGTTTTGCGAGTCGCCCCATGCTTTCATAACGAATGCATCATTAACAGATACACAGTAAATAGCATCAACACCTTTTGCTTTAATTTTATCAGCAAGGGAAATAAATTCAGGTAAATGGGCATTTGAACACGTTGGTGTAAACGCACCAGGTACTGCAAATAACACGACTTTTTTACCTTCAAACAACTCTTTATTTGTAAGAGATTGCATACCGTCGTCAGTTAATTGCGTTAACGTAACTGCTGGTAATTCTTGGCCTTGCTCAATCATGGTAATTCCTTGAAAAAATTAATACAGAATAAGTAATAATCGTACTACGTAGCCTACTTCTATGTATAAAAAGTAAGGCTAACTTAGTAGCTCAAAACAGCCTACCATAGAACGAAGAATACGCGCTGTATTAAGGTAAATTCAAATCGTTTATAAAACTTGAAAAATCATTACCTAGCTTTTCATCTCGTAGACTGTACTCAACAATTGCTTTTAAGTAGCCTAACTTATCTCCACAATCGTGAGAACGACCACTCATATGAAATGCTTCTACGGTTTCTTGTGCCATTAATGCGTCAATAGAATCTGTAAGTTGTATTTCACCGCCAGCACCTACAGACGTTTTTGCGAGTAGAGGCCAAATATTCTTACTCAGTACATATCGCCCTACAACAGCAAGATTTGAAGGTGCTAAATCTGCATCAGGTTTTTCAACCATTGCTTTAATTGCAGCACTTTTACCTGGCATTAACTCAACACCGTTTATATCAGCAATACCATATTTACTAACGTCTTCTTTAGCTACCGGCTCAAGCATTATTTGGCTTGCTTGAGTTTCTTTAAAGCGTTTAATCATAGCCGCTAAGTTTTCAGTTTTTTGGTCCGCTGTATAAGCATCAAGTATCACATCTGGCAGGAGCACTACAAAGTTATCGTCACCAACTATTGGCTTAGCACACAAAATAGCATGCCCTAGCCCTTTAGCTTCACCTTGGCGTACACTCATAATGGTGACATCAGGCGGACAAATAGAGCGAATCTCATCTAATAAAGCACGTTTAACACGTTTTTCAAGAGTAGCTTCTAGCTCGTAACTTGTATCAAAATGGTTTTCGATTGCATTTTTAGAGCTGTGTGTAACTAATACAATATCTTTAATACCGGCAGATACACATTCGCTGACAATATATTGAATTAGAGGTTTATCAACTATAGGGAGCATTTCTTTTGGAATAGCTTTTGTCATAGGGAGCATTCTCGTCCCTAAGCCTGCTACTGGAATTACAGCTTTCATATCTATCCTTAGTGATTAAGTTTGTAAATAAACTAGCAGATACAAAATAGATACCAGCTGAATAAAGTTACCTCTTTTGAAGAAGTAAATTTGAAGCTGCTTTTAAAATGAAGACTCTACACTTTGGGAATATAAAATAGATAGGTAAATAGTGAACTTATTAATGATTTTGTTGGGGGGGTGAGATTACATTAGCTAAATAAAAAAGCCTGAGATTGTTATTAATAACAACTTCAGACTAATCAATATTTAACAATACCTTACTGAAGGTAGAGTTATAAAACCTTTTTATAATTAAAGACCAGCGCGATCTTTAATCACTGCAATAAGTGGTGAGCTAGCAAAGTTGCCTTCAGCCCAAGCAATATCAGCACCATCTGTTAACGCACTTTTTGATAAGTTTTTAACTATATACTCACCAGTATCCACTGCATTACTAGCAACAGCATGGCGTAATAAGTTATTACCATTACATTGTACTGCATCATAAATATTACGAATTTTTACACGAGAGCTTTTAAGCTTGCTGCGTAATCGGTTTTTATCGTCTGCCGCAATATATTCACAAATAGATACTGCTAATTGATCTTCAGCATTTGCAGGTGCTGTATACGAAAAAGAACTTACAGCGACAACAGCAGTAAGTGCAACTAGCTTTGGTAATTTAAACATGACAAACCCTTTATAATACTTTGTTCTTATATAGACTATCAAATATTATATCAATCTATCAAAAATTACGCAATAATGTTAATGTACTTTATACAAAGTTACGAATTTATAACTAGATTTGTTTTTTTCATCAGGGAGGTTTTCTTGCTCTTCTTTCACGTCCCAATTAGCAACTTTATTGTAATCAGGAAACTGTGTATCGCCTTTAATATCTAAATCAATAAAGGTTAAATACAAGCGTTCTGCTTTTGGTAAAAATTGCTCATAAATATTACCGCCACCAATAATCATTACTTCTTCAACAGCACAAACTAGTTCTAGTGCGGCCTCTGGTGTAGTTACCACTTCAATACCCTCTGCAGTATATTCGCTGTTTCGAGTAATAATAATATTACGACGCCCAGGTAAAGGACGGCCTATTGACTCAAAAGTTTTACGACCCATGATCACAGGTTTACCCGTAGTTACTTTTTTAAAATGCTGAAGATCCGCAGGTAAATGCCATGGCATTTTATTATCTAGGCCAATTACACGGTTATTTGCCATTGCTGCAATCATTGAAATTATCATAATAAACACCTAGTACTTTATTCTTAAACAAAGAAAAAGGAGCATAAGCTCCTTTTTAATAAATTCTATTTAATTAACGCTCGTAGACAACTTCTACGTCGTAATCATCTTCATCCCAGTCGTCCCAATCATCATCATTGCCTTTACCTTTAGTGGCTTTTTCATGATAGGTATCCCACTTGAATTCAACTTCTTCATCTTCAACTTGTACAAACTTCTCTTTAGGCATGCTATCAAGTAGTGTCATTATGTTGTGGATTAAAGGTTGAGTATTAAGTTTATTAATTGCTGAAATGTGATAAATATTTTCAGTTTCGCCCAGCTCTTCTGCAATCGCTTCGCATAGCGCTTTTGCTTCATCTTCTGGTAATAAATCTATTTTATTAAACACTAACCAGCGTGGTTTTTCAGCTAATTTAGGACTGTATTGGTGTAGCTCGTTAATAATCGAGAATGCATTATCAACAGGGTTTGAACCATCTACCGGCATTACATCAATAATGTGCAATAACACACGACAACGCTCTAAATGCTTCAAGAAGCGAATACCTAGGCCTGCACCATCAGATGCACCTTCAATTAGACCCGGAATATCGGCTATAACAAATGATTTATTTGCTTCTGGACGTACCACACCTAAATTAGGAATAAGCGTCGTGAATGGATAATCAGCTACTTTTGGTCTTGCTGCAGATACACTACGGATAAACGTAGATTTACCTGCATTTGGTAATCCTAGTAAGCCTACATCAGCTAATAATAGTAACTCTAACTTTAAGTTACGTACTTCACCGGGTGTGCCCAATGTTTTTTGACGAGGTGCTCGGTTAGTACTTGATTTAAAACGTGCATTCCCCAAGCCGTGGAAACCACCTTTTGCAACCAAAATTCGTTGACCATCTTGAGTTAAGTCACCAAGTCCCTCTTGGGTATCAACATCCATGATGCGCGTGCCTACAGGCACCATAACAAATAAGTCATCGGCTTTTCGGCCTGTACAGTTACGGCTACGACCGTTAGTACCACGTTCAGCTCTATGAAAGCGCTCAAACTGATAATCAATTAGGGTATTTAAGTTTTCATCAGCTTGTAGATAAACACTACCACCGTCTCCACCGTCACCGCCGTCTGGTCCACCATCTGGAACATATTTTTCACGACGGAAAGACACGATGCCGCTGCCACCGTCTCCAGCTTCTGCGCGAATTTCTACTTCATCTACAAACTTCATGATTACTCACTTTAGGGATTGGCTTGTTTAATAACTCTATTATATACCCAAGCCAACACAAATGCAGGCTTGGGTATATATTTTGACTGACTACAAAACAAAAAACCCCGCAAAGGCGGGGTTTTTAACTACCTTACTGATTACTCAGTTACGATAGTTACGTATTTACGGTTTAAAGGACCTTTTTGTTCAAACTGAACTTTACCATCTGCTTTTGCGAAGATAGTGTGGTCTTTACCGATACCTACGTTAGTACCAGGGTGGAAACGAGTTCCACGCTGACGAACAATGATGCTACCCGCTAGAACTGATTCGCCACCAAAACGCTTAACACCTAGGCGTTTGCTTTCTGAATCGCGACCGTTACGAGTACTACCAGCTGCTTTTTTATGTGCCATTTCTAAGTACCTCTAATTAAGCGCTAATGCTAGTGATTTTAACTTCAGTGAACCATTGACGATGGCCCATTTGCTTACGAGAATGCTTACGGCGTCTAAATTTAACAACCTTAATCTTCTCACCGCGACCATGTGAAACAACCTCAGCTGTTATCTTGCCACCGTTTACGAACGGTACACCGATCTCGATTTTCTCACCATCAGCAACTAAAAGTACTGAATCAAATTCTACTGCCGCACCAGTTTCAACGTCTAATTTTTCAAGACGAATCGTTTGACCTTCAGTCACACGATGCTGTTTACCACCACTTTGGAAAACCGCGTACATAATTAACTCCGTCTGTGCACCCTCAAATCGGCGCAACTAAAATATTCTTCGATAGGGCGCGAAGTTTACGCTAACGCGAAATAACTAGCAAGCCTATTTTGTAATTAAAATGAATAAAAAGTAGCTGCTTTGAGAGCAATTCAATATTTACCCCATTTTATATTAATTAGCCCTTTTGCCAAGCGCTTTTTAACTCTTAGTCGAAATAAATTAATGTACTCAAATATGACCCTCACAGCTTAATATCTAAGCACACCACAAACTGTATATTGATTATCAATTAATCAGTTATCTTGGCTAATTCAGTCTAAATTAAGTACTTTAATAGTGTTTTTTCAATCAATCGTCACAAAATATCGAGCTAGTGCATTTTTTGTTGTACAATCTGCGCCGTTCACACATAAAAATTGGCTCGGAGATCAATGGATATAAAAGCTATCCAGGCGTTAATCGAAAGCGATATGAATGACGTCAATCAACTTATACATGCGCAAATGCGCTCAGATGTGGCGTTAGTTAATCAGCTTGGTTTATATATAGTTAGCAGTGGCGGCAAACGCGTTCGTCCAATGCTGGCGATTTTAGCAGCCAAAGCGCTCGGTTATCAGGGTAAAGATCACATAACACTTGCAACAATTGTTGAGTTTATTCATACAGCAACGCTATTGCATGATGATGTTGTAGATGAATCAAACTTACGACGTGGCACGCCTACAGCAAATGCTGAATTTGGTAATGCTGCTAGCGTATTGGTTGGTGACTTTATTTACACTCGTTCATTTCAGCTTATGGTTGGTCTTGGAAAAATGCAGATTATGCAAGTACTTGCCGATGCAACAAACATTATTGCTGAAGGTGAAGTATTGCAGTTAATGAACTGCAACGACCCAGATACGACCGAAGCCAGTTATATGCAGGTTATTTACTCTAAAACAGCTAAGTTGTTTGAAGCAGCGACAGGCCTTGCTGCCATTATTACTGAGCAAGACCAAACTACTCTCGATGCACTAAACCTATATGGTATGCATTTAGGTACTGCGTTTCAGCTAGTAGACGATGTACTCGATTACAATGCAGATGCTGAGCAGTTGGGTAAAAACATTGGTGATGATTTAGCTGAAGGCAAACCAACGCTTCCACTTATTTATGCTATGCAACATGGTAGCGAGCAGCAAACGCAGCTTATTCGTGATGCAATAGAGCACAGTAATGGTATGGAGCATTTAGAAGAAATTCTATCGGCACTAAAGCAAACTAATGCGCTTGAATTTACAATGCAAAAAGCAGAGCTTGAAGCTGACAAAGCTATTGCGTGTTTAGACTTTTTAGCTGAGTCTGACTATAAGCAAGCGCTCATAAGCCTTGCTCGTATTGCGGTTGACCGCGACCACTAGTTTTAACTAGTTACACAGTGTGAAATTAATTCTGAGCAATAAAAAAGCCTGCAAATGCAGGCTTTTTTGTTATTCTACTTTGGCTATTACGCCATGAAATCAACACCTTCTTTGATGTCTTTTTTCAGTGTTTCAAGCATGTCATTTTTTGCTTTTGTTTCAAATGCGCTTAGTTCGCCGTAAGAAAGAATTTCTTCTACGCCGTTTTTACCTAAACGTACTGGATGTGCAAAGTACTCTGCATCGCCATTTTCAACAGCAACGTAAGCGTAATCTACAACTTCTTCACCTTGTAGGCCTTTAACTAAAGACATACAAAAACGAGCTGCAGCAGCACCCATAGATAGCGTAGCTGAACCACCGCCTGCTTTAGCATTTACAACTTCAGTACCCGCATTTTGGATACGTGGAGTAAGTGCAGCAACTTCTTCATCAGTGAAAGAAACACCTTCAACTTGAGAAAGTAGAGGAAGAATAGTTGTGCCTGAGTGACCACCAATTACTGGTACTTTAACAGTTGCTACGTCTACGCCTTTAAGTTCAGCAACAAATGCTTCTGAACGAATAACGTCAAGCGTAGTAATACCGAATACGCGTTTAGCGTCGTAAGTACCTGCTTTTTTGAATACTTCAGCAACGATTGGAACTGTGCCATTTACTGGGTTAGTAATAATACCTACTAACGCTTTAGGACAGCTAGCAACAATGCCTTCTGCTAAAGTTTTGATGATACCAGCATTTACATTAAATAAATCAGCACGATCCATACCTGGTTTACGTGGCATACCCGCTGGGATAAGAACGATGTCAGAGCCTTCAAGCGCTTTGTTTAATTCGTCTGCGCCAAAGCCTGCTACTTTAACATCTGTTGGGATGTGAGAAAGGTCAACCGCAACACCTGGTACTACTGGTGCAACATCATAAAGTGATAATTCAGAGCCAGCTGGTAAGCCTGTTTTTAATAATAAAGACAACGCTTGGCCGATACCGCCTGCAGCACCTAATACAGCAACTTTCATTGGAATTCTCCGTAATTTGAGGTAGGAAACATTTGTGGCTCTTAAGATAATGAAATTAGCGACTAAAAACAAATTTATCCTGTCTATTTCAAGTATATTTTCGACCATAGTCGTAAACTTTTGTGATTTAACGCATCAAACTGGCAAGTTAACTAAACAACTGCTGCATAATTATTCATTTTTGTGTAGAATTTGCGGCATAAATAACAAAAACGAATAAAGACTATGCAACCACAAGATAAACAAGAAGCACTGGTAAAAGCATTTAAATCACTATTAAAAGAAGAAAATTTTGGCTCTCAAGGCGAAATAGTTGATGCATTAAAAGATCAAGGCTTTGACAATATAAGCCAAAGTAAAGTATCGCGCATGTTAAGTAAATTTGGTGCTGTACGCACACGTAACGCCAAACAAGAAATGGTTTACTGCTTACCTGCTGAAATGGGTGTACCTACGGCTAAAAGCCCATTACGCCAATTAGTAATCGATATTATGCACAACGAAATGATGATCATTATTCGTACCAGTCCAGGCGCCGCTCAGCTTATCGCTCGTTTATTAGATTCATTAGGTAAAGCAGATGGCGTACTAGGAACAATTGCAGGCGACGATACTATTTTTATCGCTCCTGCTAAAATATCTGAAATAGATGTAACACTTGAACGTGTTCGCATTTTATTTGATACGGTTTAATAGCAAACTAAATTTGTTTTAAAAACCCGACTGAAGGCGCAAAGAAAGCAGAACCCATATCGGCTTGAGTAAAATCAAGCCAGTGGTCGTAACAATCCCCTTCCCCTAAACGACTATTAAGTACTTTTTCAAATGCGGTGCCCGTACAAGAGCATGTAATTGATAACATTCCCTGCTCATACACATCGCCATAAGGCATGCTCTGATTTAATAATAGCGGTTGTCCGTCTTCGTCTTTTAGTTCGCTACGTGAAGCATGACTGGTTTCGATCGCAGGGGTAATTAGCGTGTTATCAAGGCGCGTACGTCCCATTATTTGTTCTTGCTCGCTCAATGATAAGTGCTGCCACATAGTTAAGTCATGCTTATAGCGCTGTACATGAATATAACTCCCCTGATCTTCAAAATTGCCAGGGTTACTAATTAAAGCCGTAGCGCGCTTTTTTCTTCCATGAGCTGTATCGCCACCATAAATAAAACCATTAAAATCACGACCATCTAAAAAGCGAAAATTACGAATTTGCTCCACCAGCTCAACATCGGGAGCAAATAGTTTTAAAATTTGCAGCGCAAATAAATGGTTAACGTCTTCACGGTCAGAGCGAATTTGCACAAATAAATCGCACGGTTGTACGCTCATTTGATGATCGCTATGGTTTATATTAGGAAAGCTCTGTAATTCGCTTGGGATGTATTCAGGGAGGATATGCGGCCAATATTGCGCACCAATAGCAACCATGCAAGAGAGCATTGATTCTGAAAATTGATCGCTAAATTCTTCTTCAATAGCGCTTACTTGTTTTAACTTTGCGCGAAGTGATTCATCTTGACCATCAAACACATTAAAAAATAAGTGCAAACCGTGTAAGTTTGCTTCAGCACAAATCCCTGATTGCGCTTGCGCCATTGTTATTCCTTAGTTTTACAGATAAAAACACAGCGAATAACAAATTAATTAAGATTCGAAAAAATTCACCGTGTGAGGTTTTATTTTTATTATAACCTGTTCATTATTTTCAAATGACTGGCCATATTGTGCAGCAACTTCAATTTCTTGTTTATCAATAACAAGTGAATAAACATACGCCGAACCAATAAAGCGACGACTTATGATTGTAGCTCGCTTGCTGAGTTTGTCACTTTGGTTATCTGCCACTAATTCTATTTGATGAGGGCGCACATATATAAGCCCTACGCTTACGTTTTGCTTACTCTCAATATAAGATTCGACTAAACCAAATGGTGTTTTGTATTCAGTTGCTGTTAATACTTCTGCGCTCAAGTATATGCCTTGACCCAGAAACTCTGCAACCTCCTTTGAACATGGAGCTGCAAAAAGCTGCTCGGGCGTGCCTTGTTGCTCAATTTTACCGCGATGCATAATGGCAAGTGTATCTGAAAACGCAAACGCCTCTTCTTTTGAATGTGTAACAAACACAGCAGACACTTGAGTTGCCTTAATAATTCGACGTATATCGGCAATTAATTCAAAGCGTACTTGTGTGTCGATATTTGAAAAGGGCTCATCAAGTAGCAATAAACTAGGCTTATAAGCTAATGCACGAGCAATAGCTACACGCTGCTGTTGACCACCCGATAACTGATGCGGGAACCTGTCAGCACAGCCAATTAAATGTACCAGCTTAAGCATTTCATCAACGCGTTGCTGCTTTTGAGCTTTACTCATTTTACTAAGCCCGAATGCGATATTATTTGCTACCGTTAAATGCGGAAACAATGCATAATCTTGAAACATCATGCCGATGTTACGGTGCTCAGGCGAGACAAACGATTGCTCATCACTCACTAATTTACCGTCTATAAAAATAGACCCTTGCTTAGCTTCAATTAAACCTGCAATCGCTTTTAACGTGGTCGTTTTGCCGCACCCACTCGCTCCGAGTAGACAAACAATTTCGTCTTTACCTACTGTTAAATCTAAATCGTGAATAACCTTTGTGCCGTTATAGTGATAGCTCACTCCTTGTAAAATTAAACTACTCATTTAACTACGCTGCTCCATAGAACGATTAATAAAATACAAAGGAATAAACCCAACAATAACAATAAATAATGCCGATATTGAAGCAAGCTCTAACTGCTCGTCACTCACATACTGAAATACATGAGTAGCTAAGCTTTCAAAATTAAACGGTCTGAGCAATAGCGCAGCCGGCAGTTCTTTCATGCACTCAATAAATACCAATAACGCAGCAGTAAGCAATCCTCTTCGCAGTAAAGGTAGGTGCACTAAACGCAGTGTTTGTCCTTGGCTTTTACCCATTGATTGGCTTGCCATATCAAGTGATGGGCTAATACGTAAAAAACTCGACTCAATTGCTCCGTGTGCAATGGCGTAAAATCGAACAATATAAGCAATAATAATAGTAAGAATGCTACCTGTAAGCAGCAAGCCAATATCTAAATTATACGGCTCGAGCGCTGTGTTAATGGTGTTCTCTAATAATGTAAGGGGTAACAAAACCGCAATAGCGAGTACTGTGCCAGGCAACGCATATCCTGTGCTTGCTAAACGCCCAGGAATAAGCGGATACGTTTGCTTTGCCACACGCTGATAAAAAACGACAAAAATACTCAACGTAATCGTTATTAGGCTCACAACCCCTGCCACTTTTAAACTTTGCCAAGCGTAACTAAAAAACTCTACATTCCATGCTTTATCAAAGTAAGTAATGGCGTAATTTATGAGTACTGCAATAGGAGTTACAAACGCGATAAGTAAAATAAAGCTACAAAATGCCGTTGCGAGCCAAGCTGACTTTCCTTTTAATACATAGAGAGATTCACTATTTACACTTGATTGGCGCTCAAATACAGCTTGGTTACGACGACTAAAGCGCTCTGCCATTAATGCTAAAAATAACAGTAATAACATCACACCCGATATTTTAGCTGCCGCTGTAAGTGAGTAATAACCAAACCACGTATCGTACACAGCCGTAGTTAATGTACTTACGGCAAAATAACTCACTGTTGCAAAGTCAGCCATGGTTTCCATACTTATAAGCGCAAGAGCCGCGACAATAGCCCCACGAGAGAGCACTAAGCTTACTTTAAAGAAACTTTGCCAAGGAGATAACCCCATTAACTGGCTAGCTTGTACTAATTTGAATGACTGCTCGCGAAGAGCCGTTTTAAAAATCAAAAATAAATACGGATAAAGCACCAAGGCAATCATAACGATGGCGCCGGGTAATGTACGTATATCAAAAAACCAATAGTCATTAGGCGATTGCCAACCAAACCATTCTCTCAGCGCTATTTGCACCGGGCCCGCATAATCTAATAAATCAGTGTATACATAGGCAATAATATAGGTGGGCATAGCAAGGGGCAGCATAAGTGCCCATTCAAACTGTTTTTTACCCGGGAAACTACAGTAAGCCGTTAGCCATCCAAGTGGCAAAGCTATGGCGCAGCTAAGGACGCAAACACCTAAAACAAGCAATACGGTATTGGTTATGTAATCCCAAAGCACGGTATCCCACAGGTGGGAAAACACCTCAGAGCTACCTTGTAGAGATTCAAAAAGAAGAAAAAACAACGGGGCCGATAGAATTAAGCCAGTCGACCACGCAAAGAGCTGCCATTTAGACAGCTTAAATTTATTAGTCATTAAAGATCGAACTTCACCTCATCAATTAGCTTAAGCGCTAACGGACGATATTTACTAATCTCATCAAGTGGCAAGCTGTCTTCTTTAAAACTCCCCCAAGAGGCAACCAAACTTGATAGTTCAACACCCGACTTAACTGGATACTCCATATTTAATGAGGCATACATGTTTTGTGCTTTGCTGTCGGTCATATACTCTATGAGCTTTAATGCATTTTCAGGGTTTTTAGCATATTTGGTAATAACCGCACCCGAAACATTTATGTGTGAGCCACGATTAGTTTGATTCGGAAAGTTAATATTTACGGCCTCTGCCCAACCTTTTTGCTCTTTATCTTCTAGCATTTTACCAAGGTAGTAACTATTACCTAATGCCAAGTTACATAAACCTTCTTTAACGGCTTTAACTTGAGCACGATCGTTACCTTGAGGTTTACGTGCTAAATTAGCCTTAACACCTTCAAGCCACTCTTTGGTTTGCGCTTCACCATGGTGTGCAATCATAGAAGCCACTAAACCTAAGTTATATGGATGTTTGCCAGAACGCGTACAAATTTGTCCTTTGTATTTAGGATCTGCTAAATCTTCATAAGTGAGCTTAGGTAACGCACCAATTCGCTCTTTTGATGAATACACATTACGAACTCGCTTAGTAAGCGCGACCCATTGGCCATCACCGTCACGAAAAGCTGCAGGCACGTTATTATTTACACTGTCACTTTTTATAGTTTGTGTTAATTTTAAATCTTCTAATTGAATAAGCGCACTAAAATTAGAGGTTAATACTAAATCGGCTTTACTATGTTTACCTTCACGTTTAACACGCTCAATTAACCCTTTTTTAGCAAAAACAACATTGGTTTTTATTCCCGTTTGTTTTGTAAAATCTTCTAAAATTGGCTGAATCAAAAACGGCTGACGAAAAGAATAGATATTAACAACGTCACTTGCAAAGGCTGGTGCCGATGCTGCTAATCCTAAAACAAGTGTAAATACTGTCTTCATTATTTCACCTAAATAATTGTTATTATCATCGAATTCTACCGCGCTCATTCAAAAAGTGCACACTTTAAATAAATGTAAATATGTAAATAACGCCCAAAAAGGAAATGCAGCGTAAGAGATGTCTCACGGATGTGACAGCTAATGAGTAAAAATCAAGATAAAAAACACACAAAAACAACCTAAGCACCTGTATTAATTGAGCTTTCACATTATTACTATTGCGTAAATACTAATTGAATGTAGTTTTATCCCTATTTTAGTTGCTCTATTGCACTATAATTTACGCATCAACCAAGCAATGACGCTTATTGAGTAAAAGGAAATGGACTGCTTACTCAACCAACCAATGATTAGGTTACCAGGACAACACGGATTTTAGGACAGGCTCAGGATGAGTATCACAACGCAATGTTGTAAAAAGGACAGCGTCAGGAAGATGCGAAAAGGATAACAACACGGCTAAGTTGTTTAACAGGATGTTTAAGGAATAAATGGACAGGCCTTTAAGGCAACACAATGGATTGGTTAAAATAGGGATACACTAGGAAGTGTAATTAAGGATTTGGTAATAGTATTTACCCTACAGGATGTTTAGGAATTTAAGGATACAGGCCCGGATGGTCTACATTACATAGAACTAAAAAGTAATATAGTAATAAACATGGATTAGTAAAAATTGGAGTTGATTAAGTTCAATTGCAGGATGCAGAAAATTAGAAGATTCCGCAAGCGCGCCTAGAGATAGAGCGCGCTTTTCTTTGCCTAAAATTTGGGTTTAGTAAAGCTCTAAGCAACTACCACTAACTTTTGCAGGGTAATACTGCATCCAAGCTAATCAATATTAATACCTTCAAATACTTTATTAATATTTTAAATTTCGCTAAGTTTTTCATTAATTGCGCCGATAACTAAGTAACGCAAGGATCATAAATACTCAATGGATATGAATTTTAAAATGCCGCAAAGCAATACCTTTTTATGTAAAGTATCAGACGCAAGTACAGCAAAACCAATTGGTGTTTTTAGTGCCCAAACTCCCAACGAAAATCCGTATAAAGCTTTATTTAGCCCCAAAGGTTATAACTTTTTAAATATGCCAATGAGTGAGTTTAAAAACATACTTAACGTAATTATCCAGTTAGAAAGCGATATTTCTATTAGTAAATGGGGTGAGGGTTCTCGACCTGATGAATTTAGTTATCAGCTTAATAGAATAGCAAACGCTATTGCGACTACTCACTTTAAGGGAAAAACCGATATTAGCTGTTACTTTTTAAAGCGAGTCGAAGAGGCTAAGGATATGATTGGTGAGGACTGCACCTCGTTTATTCAGGCTCACAATAGCGTAAGCCAATTATATAATACGGTTTTACAATTAACATCTGAAGAAGGCTTCAGAGCAATTCAAAATAAAGCACTTGCTCACTTAAAAGAGCAGCAAGCTTTCGCTTAACTGCGTAAAACTACTCTTCTAGCGGTCGGCCTTTATTGCGCTTACCAAGCAAATACGCATCACGAAACTTAATAAAATGCTGTTCTAATTTAGAAGATGCATCCATTTCTCCCGCAAGCGCTAGCACCATAATAGCCACTTCAGCAGTGCCTAGTTGATGCGCATGAGGGGCAACACGTAATCGGTAATCAGATAGTTTATCAGCAGTAACAGAAAGTACAGGCAAGTTATCTAAGTATGGGCTTTTGCGAATCATTTTTTTAGCTTCACGCCAGGTACCATCTAAAAATATAAATAGCGGTTTTTTACCCTCTTCAATACTTATTTCGGTAATGGCCCTGCCCTCTTCTACATCTTCAGCAGGGAATACTACCATTGGCTGATATTGTGAATCGCTTATCAAAGCTAAAAGAGCGGGGTTAGGGTCTGTTCTATCCCATCTAAATGCGTGGTTATCTGGCACTATTTCAGCAATTAAGCGCCCAGTATTAGAAGGTTTAAAACTTTCATTGTGATACATTAATAAGCACACAGCTGCTTTACAATCTGCATGCTCAACACCTTTACAAATACAGTAGTGCTTAGCTATTAAGCATTGCTCACAGCGATCTAATTTACCGCCTCGAGCATTAAACTCTCGACGGGATTCACTTATTTGTTGAGCGCGTAATGCTAAAACTGAGTTTTTCACTGTATTTACCTTCAATTAATTAAGCGCGCATTGTAGCTATATTTGGTGATAATAGATATGTAAGGGCTGTGAGATGGATATTCTAGCGCTCAGGTTAGGCATCAACAAAGTAATAAAAACCCGTATGCGGAGTTTACCTCGCGCAAGTTTTTAATTTAACAAGCGCCCCCGTAGTCGCGAGTTTACCTCGCGCAATTTTTTGAATTTAAAAAACGCGGCATAAAGCCGCACCTACGCATAATTAAAACACTGTAATTTAAAACCTGCTCTTTCACCCATAAAAAAACCCAAGCCAGGCTTGGGTTTTCAAACAAATGCTAAAAAGTTAAATTACTTCTTTTTAACTGCTTTTTTGTTTGGTAAGTCAGTGATCGAACCTTCAAAAATTTCAGCTGCAAGGCCGATTGATTCATTCAATGTAGGGTGAGCATGAATAGTAAGCGCTAAGTCTTCACCATCAGCACCCATTTCAATACCTAAACCGATTTCGCCAAGCATTTCGCCCGCGTTAATACCGATCATAGCACCACCGATTATACGGCCACTTTCTTTATCAAAAATAAGTTTAGTAGAACCTTCAGTACGAGATGATGCAATAGCACGACCAGAAGCTGCCCACGGGAATACCGCAGTTTCAATTTTTAGGCCTTGCTCTTTTGCTTCTTTCTCAGTAACACCTACCCAAGCGATTTCTGGGTCAGTATACGCAATCGAAGGAATACATTTAGGGTCGAAGAAATGCTTCTGACCAGAAATAACTTCTGCAGCAACATGACCTTCATGAACCGCTTTATGCGCAAGCATAGGCTGGCCAACTAAGTCACCAATTGCAAAAATATGGCTTACGTTAGTACGTAATTGCTTATCAACATTAATAAAGCCACGCTCATCAACGTTTACGCCCGCTTTTTCAGCATCAAGTAAGTTACCGTTTGGAGTACGGCCAACTGCAACAAGCACTTTGTCGTAACGTACAGGTTCTGCTGGTGCGTTTTTACCTTCAAACGTTACGTATAAGCCATCTTTTTTAGCTTCAACACCAACAACTTTAGTTGAAAGCATTACGTTGAATTTTTTGCTTACGTATTTTTGGTAAATTTTGATAATGTCTTTATCAGCTGCTGGAACTAATTGGTCAGCAAATTCTACAACATCAATTGCAGAACCTAGTGCACGGTAAACCGTACCCATTTCAAGACCGATAATACCACCACCAAGTACAAGTAGTTTTTCTGGTACATCTTTAAGCTCTAGCGCGCCAGTTGAATCAATTACACGGTCATCTTGTGGGATGAAAGGTAAGTTAACTGGTTTAGAACCTGCTGCAATAATCGCGTTATCAAACGTGATAGTTGTAGAGTCTTTCTCGCCTTCAACTACTAAAGTATTGCTGCCAGTGAATTTACCGTAACCAGATACAACTTTCACTTTACGCATTTTAGCCATGCCCTCTAGTCCACCAGTTAACTGGCCAACTACAGAATCTTTCCAAGTACGAACTTGGTCAAGATCGATCTTTGGTGCGCCAAAAGTAACACCATGAGATGACATTTCAGCTGCATCATCAATCACTTTAGCTACGTGTAAAAGTGCTTTTGAAGGAATACAACCAACATTAAGACATACGCCGCCTAATGTTTCACGAGATTCTACCAATGTAACTTCTAAGCCCAAGTCAGCAGCGCGGAATGCCGCAGAGTAACCACCAGGACCACCGCCTAGTACAACAACTTGAGTTTTTAATTCGTTGCTCATGCTATTACCTTAATTGTTTGAACGGGACACTGCCCTAAAGTTTAACTGCCATGTTTCTGCAAGGCAGAAAGTGAGAGCAGATCACAAATTTGTGCAAAGATTGTATCATTGCAAATGGTAAAAATCCCAGCTAAAAACAACTGGCTGGGATTTGATTCTATTCATTGTCCAGCGATTACATCACCAATTGGCGAATATCGCTCATGTAACTTGCAAGAGTCACAGTAAAGCGTGCAGCTAAGGCTCCGTCAATAACCCTATGGTCGTATGACATAGACAGCGGAACCATTAGTTTTGGTTCAAACTCTTTGCCATTCCATTTAGGTTTCATTTCAGATTTAGACACACCTAAAATAGCCACTTCTGGTGCATTAACAATCGGCGTAAATGCCGTACCGCCAATACCGCCAAGGCTAGAAATAGTAAAACAACCACCTTGCATATCAGACGATGTAAGCTTCCCGTCACGTGCTTTAACAGATACTTCCATTAATTCGCGTGATAGTTCAATAATGCCTTTTTTATCAACATCTTTAAACACTGGTACAACTAAACCGTTTGGCGTATCAACTGCAACACCAATGTTAATGTACTTTTTAAGGATTAAGCTTTCGCCGTCTGAAGAAAGCGATGAGTTGAATTTTGGAAATTCAGCAAGTGCTTTCGCAGCTGCTTTCATTACAAACACAAGTGGCGTGATTTTAACACCCAGCTTTTTCTTCTCGCTAAGCACATTTTGCTCTTTACGGAATACTTCAAGGCTTGTGATATCAGCTTCGTCAAACTGTGTAACATGTGGGATTTGCACCCAGTTACGGTGTAAGTTTTTGCCTGATAGCTTTTGAATACGAGACAGCTTTTGCTCTTCAATTTCGCCAAACTTAGCAAAATCAACTTTAGGCCATGGAATAAGACCAAGCTCGCTACCACCAGCGCTACTACCTGCAGATAATTGACCCGACTCAACTTGCTTAACTAGGTTTTTAACATAGTTTTGCACGTCTTCTTTAACTATACGGGCTTTGCGACCAGTGCCTTTAACGTTAGCTAGGTTAATACCAAACTCACGCGCTAAACGGCGAACAACAGGTGATGCATGAGCATACGCGCTGTTTTCTGTGAAGCTTTCATTACTTGCTTTTGCTGGTGCCGCTTGAGCCGGTGCCGACTCAGTTTTAGCCGCAGCTGCAGGTGCTGATTTTTCAGCTGGTGCAGGTGCTGCTACTGGCGCGCTGCCTGCAACTTCAAATACAAAAATTAATGAGCCAGTCGATACTTTATCGCCAGCGGCTACTTTAATTTCTTTAACTGTACCTGCAAATGGAGCTGGTACTTCCATTGCAGCTTTGTCGCCTTCAACGTTTAAGATTGATTGATCTTCTTCAACCGTATCGCCAACTGCAACCATAATTTCAGTTACTTCAACTTCATCGCCACCAATATCAGGTACATTAACTTCTTTAGTACTTGGTGCTGCATTTGCTGTTGAGCTAGCTGCAGGCGCTTCTACAGGAGCCGACTCTTTAGCCGGTGCTGCAGATTCACTTCCTGCTACTTCAAAAACAAACACTAATGAGCCTGTTTTAACTGTATCGCCAGCGGCGACTTTAATTTCTTTAACTATACCGGCAAATGGAGCGGGAACTTCCATTGCTGCCTTGTCGCCTTCCACGTTTAAGATAGATTGCTCTTCTGAAACGGTGTCGCCAACAGCAACCATGATTTCAGTTACTTCAACTTCATCATCGCCAATGTCTGGTACGGTTACTTCTTTAGTTGAAGAACCTGTAGAAGCAGCAGGTGCTGCCTCTTCAGATTTAGCTGGAGCAGCGGCTGATGCTTTTTCTTCACCAGTGCTTTCACTCTCGCCTTCAAACAAAAATACTAAAGAGCCAGTTGTAACGGTGTCGCCAACGTTTACTTTAATCTCTTTCACTGTACCCGCTTGCGAAGCAGGTATTTCCATTGATGCTTTGTCGCCTTCAACATTAAGTAATGATTGGTCAACATCTACTTTGTCGCCAACGCTTACTAATATTTCGGTTACTTCTACTTCGTCGTCACCAATATCTGGTACTTTAATTTCAATACTCATTGCAAACCTCTTATGCGTACAGTGGGTTAAGTTTGTTAGTGTCGATGTTGAACTTTTTAAGTGCTTCAACAACTACTGACTTCTCAACTTCACCGCGTTTAGCAAGTTCAGATAACGTAGCAACAACAACGTAGCCCGCGTTAACTTCAAAGTGACGACGTAGGTTTTCACGGCTATCAGAACGACCGTAACCATCTGTACCTAGCACTTTGTAGTTGCTGCTTGGAATAAATGAACGCGCTTGTTCTGCGTAGTTTTTCATGTAATCCGTTGCTGCAACAGTCACAGAGTCGTTTAATACGCTTGTGATGAATGCTGTTTTTTGCTCGCCTTCAGGGTTAAGCATGTTGAAACGTTCAACATCTTGACCTTCACGCGTTAATTCGTTGAAAGACGTTACAGAGAACACGTCAGACGCAATGCCATACTCTTCGCTTAGAATCGTAGCGGCTTTACGTACTTCAGTCATAATAGTACCTGAGCTTAATAGCTGTACGTTGGCTTTTTTACCTTCGTAACTTTCAAGCTTATAAATACCTTTACGAATACCTTCTTCAGCGCCTTCTGGCATAGCTGGCTGATGGTAGTTTTCGTTCATAAGCGTTAGGTAGTAGTAAATATTTTCTTGGTCATCACCGTACATACGACGAATACCGTCTTGTACAATAACCGCTACTTCAAACGCGTAAGTTGGGTCATAAGAAATACAGTTAGGAACCGTATTAGCAAGAATATGACTGTGACCATCTTCGTGTTGCAAGCCTTCACCATTTAGCGTTGTACGACCCGCAGTAGCACCTAATAAGAAACCACGTGCTTGTTGATCGCCCGCCATCCATGCCATGTCACCAACGCGTTGGAAACCAAACATAGAGTAGTAAATGTAGAACGGGATCATTGGTAAATCGTTAGTGCTGTATGAAGTTGCAGCAGCAACCCATGACGACATTGCACCTAACTCATTAATACCTTCTTGAAGCACTTGCCCTGATACAGTTTCTTTATAGTAAGAAACAATATCACGATCCTGTGGCGTGTAGTTTTGGCCATGCGGGTTATAAATACCGATTTGACGGAATAAACCTTCCATACCAAATGTACGCGCTTCATCGGCAATAATTGGTACGATGTTTTTACCAATGCCTTTATCTTTTAATAAGATATTAAGTGCACGAACAAAACCCATAGTGGTTGAAATATCACGTTTTTGTTCTTCAAGTAGCGGCTTAAACGCGTCTACTTCTGGCAACGTAAGTTTTTCACTAAAACGTGGTATACGCTTAGGTGTATAACCTTTAAGTTCATCACGACGAGCATGTAGGTATTTATACTCAGGTGAACCTTCTTCAAGCTCTAAATAAGGTAGTTCTGCAAGTTGCTCTTCAGATACTAAATCATCAAGACCAAGGCGTGAACGTAAATGTGCAACATGCGACATGTCCATTTTTTTCACTTGGTGCGCAATGTTTTTACCTTCAGCTGCTTCACCCATGCCGTAACCTTTTACAGTTTTAGCAAGAATTACAGTTGGACGGCCTTTAGTGTCTTCTGCTTTTTTAAATGCAGCAAATAATTTTGATGACTCATGACCACCACGCTTAAGCGCGAAAATTTCGTCATCTGTCATGTCAGCAACAAGTGCTGCTGTTTCTGGGTAACGACCAAAGAAGTTTTCACGTACGTACGCGCCATCTTTCGCTTTATATGTTTGGTAATCGCCATCCACAGTTTCGTTCATTAACTGTAGTAATTTACCCGTTGTGTCTTTAGCTAGAAGAATATCCCAACCGCTGCCCCACACTAGTTTAATTACGTTCCAGCCAGCGCCTTTAAACAAGCCTTCTAGCTCTTGAATAATTTTACCGTTACCCATAACTGGGCCGTCTAAACGCTGTAAGTTACAGTTAACTAAGTAACAAAGGTTATCTAGTTTTTCACGTGCAGCAAAAGAGATTGCACCGCGTGATTCTGGCTCATCCATTTCACCGTCACCTAAAAACGCGTATACACGTTGGTTTTTAGTATCTTTTAAGCCACGACCATCTAAGTATTTTAAGAAGCGTGCTTGGTATATAGACGAAATAGGACCTAAGCCCATTGATACCGTAGGGAACTGCCAAAATTCAGGCATTAACTTAGGGTGTGGGTACGATGGTAAGCCTTCGCCATCAACTTCTTGGCGGAAGTTATCTAGTTGTGCAGCCGATAAACGACCTTCAACAAATGCACGTGCATAAATACCAGGAGAAATATGACCTTGGTAATAAACTAAGTCACCACCGTCTACATCATTTGGTGCTTTAAAAAAGTGGTTAAAACACACTTCATAAAATGCAGCAGATGATTGGTAAGACGCCATATGGCCGCCTAAGTCGAGATCTTTTTTAGATGCACGTAGAACGATCATAATCGCGTTCCAACGTATAATTGAACGAATACGACGCTCAAGATTTACATCACCCGGGTAAGCAGGTTCTTGATCTACAGGAATAGTATTAACGTAGTTCGTGGTAATACCCGTTGGCATATCAACGCCGTCTAAACGGGCTTGCTCTAATACTTGCTCAAGTAAAAACTGAGCTCGTTCAACACCTTCTTCGCGCACAACTGATTCAAGAGCTTGTAACCACTCTTGTGTTTCTAGCGCGTCTACGTCAATTTTATTGACTTCAGACATATGGAGGTTTCCTTATGTTTAAAATACGAATATTGTTAATTTAATATCACAGCTACTTAATTTGTGTGTTCAAAGTAGTTATGTACTAACTTAATTTTGTTTAGTGCGTCTTAAACTACGTTCAATTCGCGAATGTTCTTTGCCTGCTTCAAGTAGTGCTTCTTCGATAAATGCTAAGTGCGCATTACTTGCTAAACGGGCTTGTTCTGGATTACCGTCAATAACGGCATCCATTAATAAACGCCTGTGTTGGGCTAATTGACTGCTAATATCTGACTTTTTTAATAAAACAGTTAAATTTTGCAATACATTTTGCTCAAGCAGCGCTTTCATGCCTCTTACTAAATGCAGTAACACCACATTATGCGAAGCTTCTGCCACGCTAAAGTGAAATGCATTAATTGCTTTTGCTTTTTGCTGTAAATCATCATTAACGAGGGCAATTTTATCAAAGCTTTCTTTCACTTTGCTAAAATCGTTGCTGGTCCCGCGCAGTGCCGCGTAGTAAGCAGCAATCCCTTCTAATGCATGACGAAATTCAAGTAAATCAAACTGCGACTCAGGGTGTTTACTAATCAAATCAAAAAGTGGATCAGTAAGCCCTTCTTCGAGCTGATTTTTTACAAACGTGCCGCCACCCTGGCGACGCGTAACTAAACCTTTCGCTTCTAATTTTTGAATTGCCTCGCGCAGTGACGGGCGAGACACTTCAAATTGCTTTGCTAGTTCACGCTCTGGTGGCAACTTTTCACCTGGTGCTAACGAGCCTTCAAGAATCATGTTCTCGAGTTGCTGTAAAATAACATCAGATAACTTTGCTGCTTTGATCTTTAAAGACATGAATCAACGTCCGCGTTGTATAAATACCAAGAGCCCATAAAGCGGGGCTTTGAGTAGTATGATTTACCCAAAAGGTAAATTGGTCATACCAAAAATTTTCAATACGGTATCAAAAACCTTATTAGCTGTCAATTTACAGGTAATTTGAGCAATTAAAGTAGCGTAACGCATTTTGAACGAAGATTAAACAATGCGCAATTTACAAAAATTGTTATAACGTTAATAGGATGGAAACAATTGGTCTGACCAGAAAAATAGAGTGTTAACTCTAGTTGAATTTATTAAAGAAATTAATAACAGGATAAAAGTACCAAAGAAATAGCTGCAATTTACACACGATCAGTCAACTAAACATAAAACACAATGCGCGATATAAAATTTCGATCACGCAATATCGTAGCAGCGGGTTTACCCCGCCATTATTGTGCAAACAATTACCCAACCGAAAAACACATGCGCGATATAAAATCGCGACTACGCAATATCGTAGCAGCGGGTTTACCCCGCGATTATTGTGCAAGTAATTACCTAAACGTAAAACACAATGCGCGATGTAAAATCGCGACTACGCAAATTTATAAAAATTGCATATGCTTTAAATTCGTGGGTCTGTGATTGCTAAAATACGGGTATGTTATGCATCGTTCATATTTATTACGAAAGGGAAGAGTATCAAAAGCAAACCACTATTATGCTATTACACTGGTTTGTCATGAGCGAAACAACCTATTCACAAGCTTAATAATTAATAGAGCTATTATCAATGAAATGAGGGGATTAGAGAGAGAGCAACTGATTAAATCAAATACTTTCGTGATAATGCCAAACCATATTCATTGGTTATTACAATTATCCGATAGCGCAACATTAAGTGAGATAATTAGAAGCTTCAAAGGACGCTCAGCCACGGTGTATAGACAATTTGGCAGACAAAAGCTTTGGCAAAAAGGGTTTTATGATCACTTAATAAGAAATACCGAAGACTTAAATAGCTGTGCTAGATACATAGTCGCAAACCCTTTGCGTGCAAATTTAATAGAAAATATTGCAGACTACCCATATTGGGATAGTATTTATCTAAACTCGTAGCAGCGGGTTTACCCCGCGACATTTGGCAACTAATCTCCCAACCGAAAAACACAATGCGCGATATAAAATCGCGACTACGCAATATCGTAGCAGCGGGTTTACCCCGCGACATTTGGCAACTAACCTCCCAACCGAAAAACACAATGCGCGATGTAAAATCGCGACTACGATAGTCCACCAAATAATGTAAGTAGTGCTATAAGTACTAAGTAAAATAATACATTGCGCTTAACAAGCTTAATCATACAAGTGGCTTCGTAGGTACAGCCGTAATAACGCTTTTCAACTTGCTCTGCAGCAAGTGCAGTACATGTTACTACTTCTCGGTTTGGAGATTTAAAGTTAAGTACGTAACGTAGCCAACAGCTTGTGCCTTTATTAAAGTTACCTATTACTAAATAACCAAAGCTGGTAATACGTGCAGGTAACCAGTCGAGCCAAAACAATAGTTTATGTATAAGTTTAAAACGCTTAGCAAATATTACTTTATGATCTTCTCGTACTAAATCAGCTAAAGTACGTACCAGTGCATATAAAACCGTACCTGGCGCGCCTAAAACAACAAACCAAAAAATAACCGCACAGTAAAATCTAAAGTTTACCCACGCCAATGTTTGCCCAAAGGTTTCGCCACCATCGATGCCTTCTGTGCGCTTTTGACCTATTTGCAACGCATATAAAGATGCAGCAGTACCATCATCTCGCGTTAACGCATTTAAGTACGACTTATATAAAGCACGCTGCTTAGCACAACCAAAGCAAACCAAAAGCACCGCGATATTAATGCCCAACTGCCACAATACAAAATCTGACAAACAATAAATTAGTGCCATCGCAATCACTGGAAGTAAAAGCCAAATTAAAAAGCCCGGTGCTGAGCTAAATAAGCCCTTATCACCAAGTAATTTATTAGAGCGATTTAAATAACCATTTGCGTAATAACTTATCTGCCAGTAATTAGACCGAGCGCCTAAGCGCTCTAGTATTAATGCAATTATTATAGAAACTAAAATCATGGGAATAACTCTCTTAACTTAGTTGTTCAAGCATATTAAAAAACAATGGCCAATTAAAGCTACTGCCAGGATCTGTTTTACGTCCTGGGGCAATATCGCAATGCCCAACAATACGCGAAGGGGTAATTTTTGGATAGCGTTGCATTATAGATTTACTAATAATAGTTAATGTTTTGTACTGCGCTAAAGAATATGGCGTGGTGTCGGTACCTTCAAGCTCAATGCCAATGCTAAAGTTATTACAAGCAGGTACCCCGTCAAACTCAGACTGCCCTGCATGCCAAGCGCGCTTATCAAAAGGCACATATTGTATAACCTCACCGGTGCGCTTTATAAAGCAATGGGCCGATACACGTAAATTCTTTAAGTCACTAAAACTCGAATGAGCATTGCAATCAATGCTACCCATAAATAACTCATCAACGAAAGGTGTACCAAACTGCCCTGCTGGCAATGATATATTGTGAATCACCAATAAAGAAATATCAGCCTCATCAGGTCGCTCATCAAAATGCGAACAAGGCCGCTGCGCTACAGTACTTAAAACACCGTTTAAATCTATTTTCATGATACGTTTATTATATAAATATCAAGATATACATAGCACTGATGCTAATGGATTTATTAAAAAAATGATAGTAACAAGCGAGGTATAAAACCTCACCTACAAATAATTCAAACCCACACGTAGGTGCGAATTTACATCCACTCATGTAACATAACTTTTGAAATTAAAAACGAGGTATAAAACCTCACCTACAGATAATTCAAACCCATACGTAGGTAGGAATTTACTTCAAGCGCTTATCTTTATATTAGCGAAAAGGCAATCGCTTCTCTTTCTTTTATAAACATAGTAAAATTTGCTTAATTTATTAACGCTTATGAGCTTTTATTATGTCTATCCCGCACTCTTTAGTTAGCCAACTTGTCACTCTTGCACTCGACGAAGATCTAAATTATCAAACAGCTCAAGAAGGCGATATTACCGCGCAGCTTATCCCTCAGAGCGAGCAAGCCAACGCAAAAGTAATCACCCGCGAAGACTGCATTTTTTGTGGAAAAGACATCATCCTTGAAGTATTCAAACAAGTAGACCCAAGCGTTAAAGTTAATGTACCAATAAACGACGGCGACGCAGTTAAAGCAAATAGCACATTATTTACCGCTATTGGCTCGGCTCGTTCAATATTAACTGCCGAACGTACAGCACTTAACTTTGTGCAAACGTTATCAGGCACTGCAACTACTACAGCACATTATGTAAAAGAGCTGAGCGGTACAACTACGCAACTACTCGATACACGCAAAACCATACCTGGTCTGCGCGCTCTTCAAAAATACGCAGTAAAATGTGGCGGGGGTGCAAACCATCGCATTGGCTTATTTGACGCTTTTTTAATTAAAGAAAATCATATAGCGGCTTGTGGCACAATAAACAAAGCCGTAGCTCAAGCTAAACAAAACCACCCGAACAAACCTGTCGAAGTCGAAGTAGAATCACTCCCTGAACTTAAGCAAGCGATTGAGGCTGGTGCCGACATAATTATGCTCGACAATTTTAGCGTAGAGCAAATTAAGCAAGCTGTAATTTTGACCAACAAGCGCGCAAAACTAGAGGTTTCAGGCAATATGACCCTAGAAACGCTCAAAACTTATTCACAAGCCGGCGTCGATTTTATATCAAGCGGAGCGTTAACAAAAAACTTACAATCAATCGATTTATCGATGCGTTTTGAACAATTTTAAAGCAACAACTGCCAATTAATACCGCTAATCGATTGACAAGTTAAGTAAAAAAGCATTAAATAACCCGAAAGGCTTACTTTGTAACATTTTGTTAAATAAAATCGCTTTTTTATAAGAAGATACGTGCTAAATACTAAAATAAAATGGTAGACTAATTCTGTTGTACTATTTTATTTTAAAAGGTAGTCATAAATAACTAGTACCTTTAGTTTTTAAAGACATAATTAAAAACTAAAGCAACTAAACTACTTACTTTATGCCTATACTATTTGTTGCTACAACATGTAGTGCTCTTAGTAAACTTTTATAGCTAGTACTAAACATAATGAATTCACATACGGCTTTTGTGTTTCATACTCTAAAGCTAAAGTGTAATAAAATTAATTTTAAGTAAAACTGTAAAGTAAATCGGTTAAATTAAGTGAGGCATTTTGCCGCTTAAGTGATTTAAGTTACAAAAATCTATCCTTTAGGAGAGGAAACATGAAAACAATGACTCAAAAACAACAGGGTTTCACCCTAATTGAATTAATGATTGTAGTAGCAATCATCGGTATTTTGGCTGCGATCGCATTGCCGGCGTATTCGAACTATCAAGCAACATCTAAACTAACTGCTGGTTTAGCTGAAATATCAGCTGGTAGAACTGGTTTTGAAATTACTTCTAATAGCGGAACTACACCAACAAATGATCTTGTTGGTTTAGAAACTACTACTAAAAACTGCACTATAGAAACAACTTCTACAGGTATCCAGTGCACTGTATTAAATGCACCAACCCAAGTACAAGGTGCAATAATTAAATGGACTCGAACTGATGCTGGTGGTTGGTCATGTGCAACTACAGGTTTAAGTGGTGATGCTACTGAACTAGCCCCTAAAAGCTGCCCTCATTCTTAATCATTTATTGATTACTAAAAGCGCCTAGTTTGGCGCTTTTTTAATGCGTAAGAATCAACACTTATGAATGCGGTAAATATAATAAAACCATTGCTCATCAGCTTTTTTTTTCTGTGTACGCTAATACCTTTAATACCAATAGCTTCCTACGATTACCATAACCACCAACGCATCATTCAAATGGCTTTCTTACTTAGCCTAAGCTTTATAACACTTACTGCTTTTTTAGGTAATAAAAAACCTACTTTTAAGCTTTCATTAAATAAAAAAAGCAGTGTGTTGTACTTAATTTTTATTTTCAGTGGTTGCTTATCTGCGTTGATGAGTAAGGAGCAAAGTTTTAGTCTGCTGTACACGTTTCATATAAGCTTACTTATTTTAACTATGTATTACGTAAGTACCATAAATGACAAAAGGTCTATTTTATTTATTATTTATGCATTACTGATAACCCATACAAGCCTCATTTTAATATGTCTACTTAATATAATTTTTACGCTATCTGAACAACAACCCTTAAACCCCTACATAATCTACTCAGGTTTTATTAACATTCGCTTTTTTAACCAAGTACAGGTGTTTATTCTTCCCTTTTTGGTGCTACTCCTAAAGTTTAAAAGCATTCAGCGCATTGTATTTATTATTTTGTTTTTAAACCTATTATTAATATTTATTGGCCAAGCTCGTGGGGCCTTACTCTCATTTTTAGCTTTTTCTATTTTTGCCCTTGCTTTAAAAACTACATTAAAAAAACAAGTACTTATCGGATTAGTCTGCTTTGTTTTCAGTTGTATTACTTTTTATGTTTTGGATTCATTAAATAGAGGAGGTGCTGAAATACTACGCACATCCTCCTCAGGCCGTATCGACCTGTGGTTTAATACTCTTTCTAACCTATCTTTAAAGCATTTATTTATCGGCAATGGTCCTGGAGTATTTGAAATGTCACTTGGAAGTTCAGCTCCTTACAGTCACCCTCATAATTCATTAATTGAAATTTTAAATGAGTGGGGCCTTATAGCTCTTATATGTATTTTAACTGCTGTTTGTACAACCTTTAAAAAAGCCATAACACATTTGAAATGTCATAAAAAAGATATCATTACTGAAAGCCTCTTTTACTCTTTTGCTATAGGTATTACATACTCACTATTTTCTGGCGTGCATGTAATGCCAGTATCGCAAACATTCTTATTTATAATGTGGGGGTTGCTACTTGGTAGAATCAATAAAAAAAGTATCCAAAGCATTTCCATAAATAAATACTTAAAAGCTTTAGTAACCATTTTATTTGTTTTTGCATGGTACCTTTACTTACAAAAAGCGATAAGTATTTATAATAATATTGATCCTGATAAGGGCTACATTTACGGGCCTAGATTTTGGTCCGTTGGGCAACGATTTTAAAGCGCTCAACTTTTCTACCAAGAATCATTAGTTTAAGTTATGCTTATAATAATGAAGTTTTAAACCAAATTCAGCTGGGTACTCTTAATGGCAAAAAAACAACAAGATAAAGGCCTCGATACCTTTCAGTGGGTCGGTGTAAGTGCACGAGGGAAAAAACTTGAAGGTGAGCTTACAGGCAATAGTATTGCATTAGTAAAGGCTCAGCTTCGCAAGCAAGGTATCACTCCCTCAAAAGTGAAGCGTAAAGCAAAACCGTTGTTCGGTATTCAAAGTGTTCAAAAAATAACGCCAAAGGATATCGCACTAGTTACTCGCCAAATTGCAACAATGTTATTAGCCGGCGTACCATTAATACAGTCTATAGAAATGATTGGCACTGGTTCGACTAATAAAAGCATCAGGAAACTAATGGAGACTATTGCCGATGAAGTAAAAGCGGGCCAGCCATTATCTACAGCGCTTAGAAAACACCCCCGCTACTTTGATGATTTATATTGTGACCTAGTAGCCTCAGGTGAGCAGTCAGGTGCGCTTGATAGAATATTTGATCGTGTCGCTATTTATAAAGAAAAGTCTGAAGCATTGAAGTCAAAAATAAAAAAAGCAATGTTTTACCCTATTTCGGTATTAGTAATTGCCGGTATTGTTACCTCAATATTACTAATATTTGTAGTGCCCCAGTTTCAAGATATTTTTGCAGGTTTTGGTGCAGAGCTTCCTGCATTTACTTTATTTGTAATTGGTATATCTGACTTTATGCAAGCATACTGGTGGATGATTCTTATTGGAATGTTTGCTTTTGGATACGCTTTTAAAGAAGCCAAGCTCAGAAGTTTAAAACTCAGAGATGCTACAGACAGAGCCATACTTAAACTCCCTGTTATAGGTATGATTTTAAATAAAGCAGCTGTTGCACGCTATGCACGAACTCTTTCGACCACTTTTGCTGCTGGTGTGCCGCTGGTTGATGCGCTTGACTCTGCTGCAGGGGCTTCAGGCAATGCTGTTTATCGTTATGCTATTTTAGATATAAAAGTTGAAGTAAGCTCTGGTAATCAGATGAACTGGGCAATGCGTAACTCAAAAATATTCCCTGATATGGTAATACAAATGGTCGCTATTGGTGAGGAGTCTGGCTCACTAGATGGCATGCTCGCGAAAGTGGCTACTATTTACGAACAAGAAGTTGATGATGCAGTAGATGGCCTTTCTAGCCTGCTTGAGCCACTTATTATGGCCGTACTAGGTGTACTTGTTGGTGGCTTGATTGTTGCTATGTACTTACCTATTTTCCAACTTGGCTCTGTTATTTAATTACCAAAAATAACAATTCACAGGAAATAAAAGAGAAGGCTTACTTTTTGATAAGGTATAGCTATTAATGTCCTCTCTTTTATTTCTCTTTGTGATAAATACTTCACTTAATTTTTAAACGCTTAATTTTTAAAATAATTTTCAGGTAATATGATGCAAAGTATTATAGAAGTAATGCAAAGCCAATTGTGGTTTTATTTAATAACAGTTGGCTTAGTAAGTTTATGTATTGGTAGTTTTTTAAATGTGGTTATTTATCGCTTACCGCTAATGATGCAACGTGAGTGGCAAAGCGAATGCAGACTACTGTTAGAAGATGAACTTACAGGGAATAAACCTAAACAAGCCAATATCAATGAGCCTTTTAATTTAGTAAAACCCAACTCTACCTGCCCTAAATGTAAAACTGCCATTAAGCCTTGGCAAAATATTCCTATTATTAGTTGGTTAATATTAAAAGGTAAATGCGCAAGTTGCAGTAATCCTATTTCGGCCCGATACCCTGCTGTAGAGCTAATTACTACCCTATTAAGTTTAATTGTTGCCTATAGTTTTGGTGCGACCGAGCAAGCCCTTTTATATATTTTTGTAACGTGGATATTGGTAGCACTGACCTTTATTGATATTGACCACATGCTGCTGCCAGATCAACTTACACTTCCGCTGGTATGGCTTGCACTTATTGCCTCTGTTATGGGTTACACAATTACACCAACCGATGCCATTATTGGTGCTGCTTGCGGTTATTTAAGCTTATGGAGTGTGTTTTGGCTATTTAAGTTATTAACCGGTAAAGAAGGCATGGGTTATGGCGACTTTAAATTGCTTGCTGTATTTGGTGCTTTGCTTGGCTGGCAGTCATTACTTACTATTATTCTGCTTTCGAGCGTAGTGGGTGCCATTATAGGTATTGCACTGCTGAGCATACAAGGTAAAGACAAAGCGACCCCTATCCCTTTTGGGCCTTATTTAGCGATAGCTGGCTGGATTGCAATGCTTTGGGGCAACCAAATTCAAGGCGCTTATTTTAATTTAATAGGTTATTAAAATGAGTGAGCAAATTACTAATGTAAACAGCTGGGTATTAGGTTTAACAGGCGGTATTGGCTGTGGTAAAACGGCCGTCAGTAACATGTTTGAAAAGCTTGGTATTACAATAGTTGATGCCGATATAATTGCGCGTGAAGTAGTACTCCCTAATAGCAAAGGGCTAAAAGCGATTACAGCCCACTTTGGTGAACATATTTTACTACCCGATGGCACATTAAATAGAGCAGAGCTGCGTGCAAAAATATTTACTAACAACAATGACAAAGAATGGCTTAATGCGTTGCTGCACCCTCTTATACGGATAAAAACACTAAACGATTTAAATAATGCAACTAGCCCTTATGTTGTTTTAGTAGCGCCTTTATTGTTTGAAAACAACCTTGATAAATATTGCGACCATACCTTACTTATTGACGTACCAACCTCAGTACAAATAGCGCGTACAGTAAAACGTGACAACACAAGTAGTGAGCAAGTTAAAAGTATTATTGCCTCGCAAATGTCACGTGCCGATAAACAACAAAAAGCAGATGATATTTTAAATAACGACCGTAGTTTAAACCTAGTGCATATAGAACTTGTTGATCTTCATAAAAAGTACCTACAATATGCATTACACAACAAAACTAACTCACATTAACACTGTCCTAACTCACACAAACTCGTATTTTAGTTAGTAAAATCACAACAAAGAATGAAAGGTGATGTAATCACCTTCTTTTTTCTGATAAATTGCTTACTATTGAAGGAATAAAACAGGTGCGCAATGAATATTAACTCACCGTTATTGAGAAAATTTATAACCCTTGGCCGCATTGATGCCGACACGGTTAAAAACAAACAAAATGAATTTGCCTCAACAGCTGAGCTTATTTCTAAATGTGGAAAAATCGATAGTAAAGATTTAGCTGAACAATGTATTGATCTGTTTCGCGTACCTTATTTTGATTTAAAAGACTTTGATCCTACAAGAATTCCGGCCGATCTCGTAAAAGAAAAACTTATACGTAAACATCACATTTTGCCGCTTGTTCAAAAAGATCGAAAAGTTTATATAGCAGCATCAGACCCAACAGATTACGGCGCATTCGAAAACTTTGAGTTTAGTACCGGTCTTTCATGCGAAATTGTTGTTGTTGATTATATTCAACTCGATACCAAAATCGAGCAATTACTAGATGCCACTGGCAGCTTAAATCTAACTGATGACGAGTTTCAGGAATTTGCTGATTTAGATTCAGAAAGCCAAAGAGATACAGCACCACAAGATGACGATAAAGATGATGCGCCTATCATCGTATACATCAACAAAATTTTAATGGATGCCATTAAAAAAGGCGCCTCTGATTTACACTTTGAACCATATGAGCACAAGTACCGTATTCGCTTTCGTATTGATGGCATTTTGCATGAAGTGGCAAGCCCGCCTAATACCTTAGCAACCAAGCTCTCTGCACGTATAAAGGTTATGTCACGACTCGATATTGCCGAAAAACGCAAACCGCAAGATGGCCGTATAAAACTAAAAATCACTGAACGCAAAAGTATCGACTTTCGTGTAAGTACCATGCCTACCTTGTGGGGCGAAAAAATAGTAATGCGTATCCTTGATTCATCAAGCGCTATGTTAGGTATTGATGTATTAGGCTATGAGCCTGAGCAGAAAAAGCTCTATATGGATGCACTTGCCCAGCCTCAAGGGATGATACTTGTAACAGGGCCAACGGGTTCTGGTAAAACAGTATCGCTATACACAGGTTTAAATATATTAAACCAGCCAGAGCGCAATATTAGTACTGCGGAGGATCCGGTTGAGATTAACCTTGAAGGTGTAAACCAAGTACAAATTAATATTAAAGCCGATATGACTTTTGCCAACGCACTGCGCGCATTTTTACGTCAAGATCCTGATGTAGTTATGGTAGGTGAAATACGTGACCTAGAAACCGCAGAAATATCAATAAAAGCGGCGCAAACAGGTCACTTGGTTTTATCAACATTGCATACAAACTCAGCACCGGAAACAATCACCCGTTTATTAAATATGGGTGTGCCGGCTTATAACGTAGCAAGTTCGATCAGCTTAATTATAGCCCAGCGTTTAGCACGTCGTTTGTGCCCTAAATGTAAAACGCCAGAACAACTTCCGAGTGAAGAACTGGCTCGCCAAGGATTTAGCGCCAAACAAGTTGAAGAAATGACGTTATATACGCCTAAAGGGTGTGATAGCTGTACCGATGGTTATAAAGGCCGAGTGGGTATTTACGAAGTAATGCAAATTACCCCTGAAATTGCCCAAATTATTATGCGCGGTGGTAACTCGCTTGAAATAGCTGACGTTTCACTTAAAGCTGGATTTAATAATTTACGTTTATCAGGTTTACGCAAAGCAGCCGATGGCCTTACATCCCTTGGTGAAATTAATCGCGTGACTAATTTTTAAAGGTCCATAGTAAAAGTTACAAGGTTCTGAACACTAAATTCAGAGCCTTACTTATACCTAGAGACTCATATCTAAGTAATGTAAAATGCAGAAAAAGATTGTAAAGAGTAAATTATGCCTACTATTGTAAACTGCCCAACCTGTAAAACTAAAGTTGAATGGTCAGAGCAAAGCCCATTTCGTCCTTTTTGCTCAAAGCGCTGTCAGCTAATTGATTTAGGTGAATGGTCGTTTGAAAATAACAGAATTTCTGCACCAATCACCTCGGCTGAAGAGTTTAGCCAAGACATGATTGAAGATATTGAAGCTATGCTGGCTAAAAATGAAGATGACTTTTTTAAGTAATTTATCTTCATTATGCCCTAAATACGAAAACCAGCATTAAGCTGGTTTTTTAGTATTTACAAAAAGTATAATTAACTTTTTTGTTTACTGTGCTTTTTATTCATACGCTTTTGCATTTTAGCAAATTTCTCTTTTTGCTCAGCGTTAAGAACTTGCATTACTTGGTGCTGCGTTTTTAGTTTAATTAAACCAAATTGATCACCTTTTTCATGACGTTCATTTAATAGCTCTTTTGCTGCATTTTCGTCAAATGTTGCCGCCGAAAGTAACGCATCCATTTTAGCTTTATGCGCTTCACGCATCGCTTTACGGGCTTCTTTATCGTCGCCACGCAACGCTTTCATCTGTGTTTTTTGCGCTTCAAAAATAGCTTTTAGCTTAGTTTGCTGCTCATCTGTTAAGCTTAATTTTTCAACGCCGCGCTCAGAAAGTAAAAAGCGAGCTTGAGAATGGCCTTGTTTATGTCCGTCGCCTTTAGCTAATACGCTACCAGCACCAAGCGTTGCTGTTGCTAAGCCACAGATAAGTACTAATTTTGAAAGTGTATTTAATTTAGTCATAATCATTACCTTAATATTGGGTTGGTTGTGGCTGCTAAGCCAGTGAGTTAACTATACCTAACTCAATGCAAAGTAACGCAAAGCAGTGTAAAGGTTGTGTAAAGATTCACCTTTGCACTATTTAGCGGGTAAAATAACGCTATAAACAACTCTAAGGGTTTGTAAATGAAACTATTAATGATTGATGACGACACTGGCCTTTGCGAGCTATTAAGTGAGTATTTAACTGCCCAAGGGTTTGAAATACAAAGCGTACACGACGGTGAGCAGGGCCTTAAACTAGCACAAACAAATGACTACGCCCTTATATTGCTAGATGTAATGTTACCAACGCTTGATGGTTTTGAAGTACTTAAACAACTTAGGCAAACAAAACTCACACCGGTAATAATGCTTACTGCAAAAGGTGAAGACTTTGACCGTATTTTTGGCCTAGAGCTAGGCGCTGACGATTACATACCAAAGCCTTTTAATCATCGTGAATTACTAGCCCGCGTAAAAGCGATAACACGCCGTATAGAGCACATTAATAGCTTAAATGCAGCCACAACGAGTAAGTTACTCGTTAATGGTATTACTGTTAACCTTGCAGCGCGAGAGGCCTCAATCGACGGCTCTACACTGACTCTTACTGGTACAGAGTACGAAATACTCACACTATTGTGTAAAAATGCAGGCGAAGTGGTTAGTAAAGAGCAAATTAGCGAAGAAGTGCTAGGCAGGCGCTTAGCTTCTTTTGATCGCTCTATCGATATGCATGTAAGTAATATCCGTAAAAAAATAGCTGAGCATATTCCAGGTGAGCGAATTAAAACAATGCGAGGTACGGGTTATGTCTTTATCCAAGGCGAATAAAAGCACTTACTTTGCTTGGTTAAAACATCCTGGGCACTACCTGTTTTTTAAAGTATTTATTTGGTTTTGGTTAACTATAATCGGCACCGTAGCAGCGCTTATATTTTTAAGTAATATAACCGCTATTAATGCGGTATCTAACGAGCCACTTTATGGCCCGATGAAAAAAAACCTAATATACACCGCCAAAAGTATTGAGCGCACTGCTATTAAACATAAGCGCAGCCTAAGCGAAGTATTAGTACACCCTCGCCTATCAAAGCGTAAACTTTTATACTTAAGCGCAGCTCAAAGCGAGGACTCTCTTAGTAGTAAAGAGGTGCCAGAGAGCATCGATTTAAGTTTATTAAACTTCACTCAAAATATGTCACCGCAAATTATTTTCACTGAAAAATATCAAGCCTTCGGCCCTGTTAATATAAACGTGCCTGAAGGGAGTTTTTATCTTTACGAAATAGATATTAACCATCAACCACCGCTAATAATGCGCTTTAAGCTTATGCCTAATTGGATGAAAATAGTCATCGCAATTGTTGCATCTCTCATTTTAAGCTTTGTATTTAGCCGTAACTTAATAGCCCCTATAAATAGCCTTAAAAAAGCGGCAATTAAACTATCAGCGGGTAACCTAAGCGCAAGAGCCGACATTTCTGTAAACCGAAAAGATGAGCTAGGAATACTAGGGCGAGATTTTAACAGCATGGCTAATCAGTTAGAGCTTTTAATCAGCTCACAAAAACGCTTATTAGCCGACATATCACATGAATTACGATCGCCTCTTACACGTTTAAAAATGGCTACCGGACTTGCACAAATGCAAGCTAACGACGCTAGCCAATCGTATTTATTACGCATAGAAAAAGAAGCAAACCAACTCGATAAGATGATTGCCGACGTGCTTCAAGTTTCTCGCTTAGAAGCAAAAAGCCAAGCGCTTTCACTGCAAAAACAATCATTACAAATAATTGTAGATCACGTTATTAACGATGCGCAGTTTGAAGCAAAACAAAATAATAAGCAGCTAAATATAGTGGGCGCTGTAGACGTAAACATTAATTGCGACGAAGGCCTTATTGCCAGTGCGCTTGAAAACCTACTTCGCAACGCCATTAAATACGCAAATAATACGATTAGTATTACTCTAAAGCATGCTGATGCCATTTATATAGAAATATGTGACGATGGCTCTGGTGTGCCAGATGATCAACTGAGCAAGCTTTGCGAGCCCTTTTTTAGGCAATCAGATGCGCGGGATCGCGTAAGTGGTGGCACGGGGTTAGGTCTTGCGATTGCTAAAAATGCTATTACTGCGCATGGCGGCAGTTTAGTATTATCAAATAAAGAACTAGGTGGCTTATGTGCTAATATAACCTTGCCATTAATAAAAGAGTAAAGCATGTTTTATAGTAGTGAGCGTGAGCTTAAAAGTAACCAAATAACAATTAATAACTTTTATAAAAACACGCTAATTAAAGCTTATTTAGATACACCTAACGGGGAATTATTTTATGCTTATGCCATACCAGATAAAGCCAAAAATGCCATTGTAATAAGCTCTGGGCGCCTTGAAGGGTTAGATAAATATAAAGAGTTGTTATGGGAGCTATATAACAATAATTTTGCCATATTCATAGCCGATCACCAAGGACAAGGCCGCTCTTATCGCCACCTACTAAATAAGCACAAAGGCCATGTTAATCAATTTAAAGATTACAGCGCAGACCTAAACTTATTTAATACACAAATAGTGGATACTCATTGGCAAGGTAAAAAGGTGTTAGTGAGTCATTCAATGGGCGGCGCCATAGCATTTGATTATCTTGCGCATTTTGAACACAATTTTAGTGGCGCGTTTTTATCAGCGCCTATGCTTGATATTTATACAAAAAATACACCAAAGCCTTTAGCTAAATTAATAGCAAGTACCGCTACCCTTTTGGGCCAAAAAGACAATTACGCACTAGGGCAAACCGATTACATACCCGATGAGTTTGCTACAAATGTATTGACCAGCAGCCCAGTACGTTACGAGCTATTTAGGCAAACATATCAAGAAGAGCCATTACTACAGCTCGGCGGTGTTACTTACGGCTGGCTAAATGCGACGTTTGCATTTATAACTTCTGTGGATAACTTGAGCGTGACTATTCCACTTTATATTGCCAGTGCGCAAAACGACGAAGTGGTTGATAACAATGCCCAATATAAATTAGCAAACAGGCACGTAAACACTGTACTTAAAAGCTTTGAAGGCGCTAAACACGAGCTGTTTTTTGAACGTGATGAAATACGCCAGCCATTGCTTAAAAGCTTGTATCAGTTTTGTGAGTCGGTGACGGCTTAACAAGTACCGACAAAGGGTCGAGGTGGATCAGTATATCTACCTCAGACTCAAAGCGTTCTTTAAGCATTGCCTCTACTTCATCAGCTACGTTATGTGCGCGAATCAAACTTAAATGATCATCAAGCTCTAAGTGCATTTGGATAAACTTAACTTTTCCGCCTTGGCGCGTACGAATATCATGCACACCATGTACATCAGCATGGGCTCTGGCTATATCAAATATGCTTTGCTTTTCATCATCTGGCAGTTCTTTATCCATTAAGTGATCGGCACTATCGCGAGCAATATCCCAGCTGTTATAAAGTAAGTAACCCGCTACACCTATCGCAAAAACAGGATCGGCATACAACACACCATAATAAGCTAACAAAATAGCTAATAGCACAGCGGCATTTAATATTAAATCACCTTTGTAATGTACTGAGTCGGCTTTTATAGCAATTGAATCGGTGTATTTAACCACCTTGTTTTGTACAAATACAATGACGAGCGTACACGCAATAGCAAAAATACTTACCCACACACCTAATAAAGAATGGCTTAACTGTATAGGGTTAAATAATCGCTCAATACCATGAAAAGCAAGTAGGCAACCTGAGCCTGCAATAAACGCGGCTTGCCCAAGTCCAGCAAGTGCTTCAGCTTTACCGTGCCCAAATCTATGGTCATCATCTGCTGGGCGCAGTGCGTAACCTAACACTAAAAAACTCATGGCGGTGGCTGTTATATCCATTAACGAATCAGTTAACGAGCCAAGCATTGAGGCAGAGCCAGAAGCCAGCCATGCCCATGTTTTTGCGCCAATCATTAAACTAACCATTACCATGGTAACAATGCTTGAAGTTTTAACCCAAAATTCGTAGCTACGGTTATGCACGTTTTAATCCGATAATTAGGAGTATTCAATAGTGTGAGTATATCATTTTTTTAAAAGGTTTCGTGTATACTGCCCTTCGTCAAACTACAGATTATTTTATAAGGCTCATTATGCTGGATATTGTTTTATACCAACCTGAAATACCGCCTAACACTGGTAATATTATTCGCCTATGTGCCAATACCGGCTATGCATTACATTTAATTGAGCCGCTAGGTTTTGAGTGGGACGATAAGCGCGTGAAACGTGCAGGACTTGATTATCATGAATTTAGTCATGTTCAACGCCATGCCTCATTTGAAGATTACCTTGAAAAATGTAAACCAAAAAAAATATATGCATGTACAACCAAAGGTAGTCAGTTTCACCATGAAGCAAGTTACGAAGCGGGTGACTGCTTGGTATTTGGCCCAGAGACTCGCGGCTTGCCTGACGATATGATCCAAGCACTGCCAAAAGAGCAGCGTGTGCGTATTCCTATGCAAGCCAATAGCCGCAGCATGAACTTGTCAAACGCAGTAGCTGTGTTTGTCTACGAGTCGTGGCGCCAGTTGGGTTTTCCTAACGCGCAGTAAATAGCTTTGAGCTAAACAACAAAAAACCGACATAACGTCGGTTTTTTAGTTTTATAAACGCTTATAAAATTATTCAGAACGTTGCTCTCGGCCTAATAGCGCCATTGCAGCTTCTTTCATATCTTTATTTTCATAAAGCACTTTATAAATTTGCTCGGTAATCGGCATTTCTACACCGCTACGCTGCGCTAATAAATACACTTCTTTGGTATTTCTAAAGCCTTCAACTACTTGACCAATTGACTCAATAGCAGCATCGACGCTTTCGCCTTTACCCAGCGCTAAACCAAATCGACGATTACGTGATTGGTTATCTGTACACGTTAGTATTAAATCGCCAAGGCCTGCCATTCCCATAAAGGTTTCTGGCTTAGCACCAAGAGCGCAACCTAAACGAGTAAGCTCTGCAAGGCCTCGGGTGATAAGTGCGGTACGCGCATTAGCGCCAAAACCAACACCGTCCGAAATACCGGCACCAATGGCAATTACATTCTTAACCGCACCACCGAGTTGTATACCAATAAAATCATCATTGTTATACACACGGAATGAGCGACCACAATGAAGTAAATCAGCGAGCTGCTGAGCAAATTCAGGCGACGTAGAAGACACTGAAATAGCTGTAGGTGACCCCATCGCCATTTCTTTTGCAAACGTAGGACCCGACAGTACCGCAAGTGGAATGTCATCACCCAATTCTTGCAAAGCCACTTCTTGTAACAAACGTCCAGTATTAGGCTCAAGCCCTTTAGTTGCCCACGCTACTTTAGCACCGTCTTGCAATGCAGGTTTGATCTGCGCAAGTGTGTCGCCAAAAGCATGGCTTGGCACAACAACAAGTACAATAGCGCTGCTAGCAACGGCATGTTGTAAGTTAGCTTCAAGAGTAAGAGTATCTGGAAAAGGAGCATCAGGTAAGTAACGTTGATTTTTCCGCTCAGCTGCAAGCGTGGCAACGTCGTCGCTATTTCTTCCCCAAAGTGTCACGTGGTGACCATTTCGGGCTAAACAAATAGCAAGGGCGGTGCCGTAAGACCCCGCCCCTAATACAGTAACAGCTGTAGTTGCTGTACTCATAAGTTATGCGTCTGCTGAAGCCTGGTCAGCTTGCGCAGTACGTTGTTGCATGTATTGTGCAAATAACGCATCAAAATTAACTGGCGCAAGGTTAAGCTGTGGGAAAGTACCACGGTTAACAAGGTTTGAAACAGCTTCACGTGCATATGGGAACAACACGTTAGGACAAAATGCACCTAGCATGTGCGCAAGTTGCACTTCTTCAACTTCAGCAATAGTAAAAATACCTGCTTGTTGAATTTCACATAAGAACGCAGTTTCTTCACCAAGAGAAGCGGTTACAGTTAGCGCTAAAACAACTTCAAATACACCTTCGTCTAGTTTATTAGAGCGTGTATCTAGGTCTAGCTTAACTTCTGGCGTCCATTCTTTTTGAAAAATAGCTGGAGAGTTTGGCGTTTCAAACGATACATCTTTAGTGTAAATACGTTGAATAGTAAATTGTGCGCCGTCTTGTGCAGCTGCTACGTTTTGATTTTCTTCGTTCATTGTTATTCCTAACTTGTTCGTTATTATAATTAAATTAAGCGTTTAGCTTAGCGTCAAGTTTACCTTGCGCTTCAATAGCCATCATGTCGTCGCAGCCACCGATATGTTCATCATTAATAAAAATTTGCGGTACTGTGCTTGCACCACCTGCTTTGGCAATCATTTCATCGCGTAGCTCAGGCTGTACACCAATATCATAATTTGTGTATTCAACGCCTTTGCTGTTTAAAAGCGAAAGAGCACGCTGACAAAATGGACAATACGCCTTGGTGTATAAAACAACATTACTCATAATAAATCCTCTATCGGCCTAGCTAAACTGATTAGCGACCTGTTGTAGTTGGTAAGCTGGCAGATTGCCACGCACCCATGCCACCTGCTAATAAGTAAACTCGTTCAAAACCAGCTTTACTCATAGCGGCTGCAGTACCTTGGGCAGTCATACCTGTAGTACATACAACTATAATGGGTTTAGTCTTGTACTTTTCAAGGCTTGAAAAGTCAGATTTTTTCGCATTCTCTGGGCTTAAGTGCTCAGCACCAGAAATACGCCCTGCATTAAACTCTTTTTGCGCACGTATATCGATTACTTGACCGTCATCACGGTTAATAAGTAACGTAAGCTGCTGAGGATTTATTTGACGAACAGCTGAAAGCTTACTCTTTATCCAGCCACTAACAATAAGGAAAACAATACCAACCCAAGCAAGGCTTAAAATGGGATGATTTGTAATAAATTCAATATATTGATCCATTCTACTTCCACTATGAAATTATGTTTTAAACCTAGGGCGTGTTGGCCTTTGTGGATTGAAATTTGTTCAATCTAGGGGCGATTAAATCGCGGCGCGAGATTTGTAACCTAGTGGGCTAAGTAAAAACCGAGCAACAAAGAGATAATAGTCCCTAGAAAGAACCCAACGGGCAGCGTATGTTTGGTATTTATGCTACGTTATCGCCTATTTATGGGGAGTAACCACACTTCATAGGCTCTGCCTTGCCTAAAAACCAAACATACTGCTGCAAATTCAACCACCAAAGTGCAACACGCCCTAATATTTTAAGGATTTTGTACTTTAGCCACGCAAGTATACCCAAACCAACCTAAAATGCGAGTTTAGGAGCACTTAGAGACGTTTAAAAAACGATAAAGCCCCCCATATATAGTTAACAAGAACTCTTGATAATAAATCTATCTCAAGCAGAGTTCATATATGGTCTCCTCCAGTATTGCAAGGTGTCATTCAACGATAGCAGGGA
>NZ_WTKS01000040.1:0-1348 GCF_011378625.1 Pseudoalteromonas sp. c7(2019)
ACAGGTACAGGTACAGATACAGGCGAAGTAGATATAACACCGCCAGATTTAGCATTTACACCTACCTTCTTATTGGGCTCATTGGTGTTATTAAACGGCACCTCTGATTTACCGGCTGGCCGTGAAATTACCATTACTGAGCAACTTGTTGGCGGCGGTGTGGGCGTAAGTTACACCACAACCACTGACGCCAATGGTAACTGGTCACTGACTGGTATTGATATCTCATTACTGAACTTAGGCTCAGTGATCGCAACAGCGACCGATGCCGCAGGTAATACCCGTACAATTAGCTCAGACGACTTTGATAATACGCCACCGACACTCACTGTTGATGTTGCAGCACAAAGCGACAGCAACACGCCAATCATAAGCGGCACAAGTGACGCAGGTGAGGGCGCGCAAGTGACCATAGTGGTTACTGATAGCGCAGGCAACCCACAAACCATCACTGCGCTTGTGGATGCGGATGGCAATTGGAGTGCCACTCCAACCACACCGCTAAGCGAAGGTGAAAGCACCATTGAAGTGAGTGTACGCGACAGTGTCGGCAACGAAACCACCGCGAGTGATACCACCACCATCGACACGCAAGCGCCAACGCTTACGATACAAAATGTAGGTGATGTAAACGACCTAACACCGACATTACAAGGCACCAGTAACGAAATTGGCGGCACTGTTACACTCACCGTGACCGACAGCGACGGCGTAGTGCAAACCATTACCACCACCGTTGAAAGTGATGGCCACTGGGACATTGAAATCCCAAGTGCGCTTGCGCAAGGTGACTTTACTGTAAGCGCCAGTATTACGGATGCTGCAGGCAATGAGAGTACAGCAAACAGCAGTGGCAACGTGGATACCATCACCCCGGTTGTGAGCGTGGATGCACTGGGCCTTGGCAATGACAGCACGCCAGTCATTAGTGGTACCTCAACAGAGCCTGAAGGCACGGTTATCAACATTATTATTACCGACAGTAACGGTGATGAGCACCCAATCACTGCCACCGTTGATGCCAGCGGTAATTGGCAAGCAACCAGCCCTGAATTACCAGATGGCAGCTACACCGTACAAGCCAGTATCACCGATGATGCAGGCAACACTGGTGGCGCAGTTCAATCAGGCACTCTTGATACCTTAGCACCGACATTAACACTGGATACCGTGGGCGCCACGAATAACAGCACACCAACAATTAGCGGGACATCAAACGCGCCAGCAGGCACGGTTATAACGATTAACGTCACGGATGCAGATAACACAGAAACGTTCACCGCGACAGTACAAGCCGATGGCAGTTGGTCAGCAGATGTACCGAACGCGCTAACTGATGGTCCACTCA
>NZ_WTKS01000041.1:0-289 GCF_011378625.1 Pseudoalteromonas sp. c7(2019)
ACTTGAACCTGGACAACCATCGCCAGGCCCACCTAGCCTTCTCCGTCCTCCCATCGCAATAATAAAGGGTACGGGAATATTAACCCGTTTCCCATCGACTACGCCTTTCGGCCTCGCCTTAGGGGTCGACTCACCCTGCCCCGATTAACGTTGGACAGGAACCCTTGGTCTTCCGGCGGGGAGGTTTTTCACCCCCCTTATCGTTACTCATGTCAACATTCGCACTTCTGATACCTCCAGGATGCCTTACAGCTTTCCCTTCGACGGCTTACAGAACGCTCCTCTACCA
>NZ_WTKS01000041.1:340-1270 GCF_011378625.1 Pseudoalteromonas sp. c7(2019)
TCCGCGCAGGCCGACTCGACTAGTGAGCTATTACGCTTTCTTTAAATGATGGCTGCTTCTAAGCCAACATCCTAGCTGTCTAAGCCTTCCCACATCGTTTCCCACTTAACATATACTTTGGGACCTTAGCTGGCGGTCTGGGTTGTTTCCCTTTCCACGACGGACGTTAGCACCCGCCGTGTGTCTCCCATGATTGCACTTGTTGGTATTCGGAGTTTGCAAAGGGTTGGTAAGTCGGGATGACCCCCTAGCCTTAACAGTGCTCTACCCCCAACAGTGATACATGAGGCGCTACCTAAATAGCTTTCGAGGAGAACCAGCTATCTCTTGGTTTGATTGGCCTTTCACCCCCAGCCACAAGTCATCCCCTAATTTTTCAACATTAGTGGGTTCGGTCCTCCAGTTGATGTTACTCAACCTTCAACCTGCTCATGGCTAGATCACCAAGTTTCGGGTCTAATCCCAGCAACTATTCGCCCAGTTAAGACTCGGTTTCCCTACGGCTCCCCTAAATGGTTAACCTTGCTACTGAAATTAAGTCGTTGACCCATTATACAAAAGGTACGCAGTCACGGAACTAAGTCCGCTCCTACTGCTTGTACGTACACGGTTTCAGGTTCTATTTCACTCCCCTCACAGGGGTTCTTTTCGCCTTTCCCTCACGGTACTGGTTCACTATCGGTCAATTAGGAGTATTTAGCCTTGGAGGATGGTCCCCCCATATTCAAACAGGATTTCTCGTGTCCCGTCTTACTCGTTTTCACTGTAAAGAAGTTTTTGTGTACGGGACTATCACCCTGTACCGTGGCACTTTCCAGAGCCTTCCACTAACTTTTAAACAGCTTAAGGGCTGTTCCAATTTCGCTCGCCGCTACTATCGGAATCTCGGTTGATTTCTTTTCCTAAGGGTACTTAGATGTTTCAGTTCCC
>NZ_WTKS01000042.1:0-1270 GCF_011378625.1 Pseudoalteromonas sp. c7(2019)
CCACCAAACGAGGTTGTTTCAGCTATACGGGTTAACTCTGTTTGCAATGCAGATACTTCTTTTTGAAGTGATTCTCTGTCTTCAGTAGAGTTAGAGCCATTCGATGATTGCAGTGCTAATTCACGCATACGTTGTAAAATACTGGTCGATTCTTGCATCGCACCTTCAGCAGTCTGTGCCATTGAGATACCATCGTTAGCATTACGTTGCGCTACCGCTAAGCCATTTACTTGTGATGTTAAACGGTTTGATATTTGAAGACCGGCCGCATCATCTTTTGCGCTATTAATACGCATACCCGATGATAGACGTTCCATAGAAGTAGCTAAGTCAGAACCTGATTGAGATAGGTTACGTTGAGCATTTAGTGAAGATACATTTGTGTTTACTGAAATCATAATAAAACTCCTGATTACTTTCGTAATGTTGCTATTTTAATTTAACCAAGAGCTGTCACAATTGTATGCTCAGCTCCGTACTGATTAAGTTAACGGCAGGAGGTAAATTATCTTTAGAAGTATTTTAGAAATAAATTAGTTTATCTGTTTAAAAAAACCTAACCGACTGTTTTAAAAGATTAGTTATTTTAAATGAGTTTAAAATACAATTTAAATATTATGCTTTTAGTGATTTTAACCACCTAAAAACAAAAAACGCACTTAATTTAAAGTGCGTTTATGTAGCCAGTTATACATTAAACCAATAATTAGCCACCTAATAAACTAATTGCTGCTTGTGGAATTTGATTCGCTTGCGAAAGTATAGACGTACCCGCTTGTTGTAATATTTGGTTTTTTGTCATCTGTGCTGTTTCAGTTGCAAAATCTGTATCTTGAATACGACTACGTGATGCAGAAACATTCTCCGCAATATTTGCTAAATTACTAATTGTATGGCCAAAACGATTTTGAGCAGCACCCAAATCAGCACGATTTTCATCAATATTTGCTAATGCAGCATCTATCACAGTAATTGAGTTTTGTGCACCTAAAGCTGTTTTAATGTCTATCTCTGCAACCTGATCTAATGTAGAGTTACCTACGGTTGCTATCTCAGCCGACGCACCAACAGTAAACTTATCTGATGACGTCAGATTAACCTGAGAATCCACTACAGCACCGGTTGCACTACCAACTGTACCGTTTAATGCAGCAGTACTTGCACCATCACCAACCAGTAATACGCCTGCTACGTCAGTTTCTTCAATTAATATGCTACCAGCATCAGCGTCATACGTTGCGTTTATCCCAGCTTTACCAAGGTCAGATGC
>NZ_WTKS01000043.1:0-1264 GCF_011378625.1 Pseudoalteromonas sp. c7(2019)
CAAGCGATTATGCAACACAAACTGCGTGTCGCATAAATACTAAAGTGTTATAAAGCACAAGGAGAGTTCAGTGATCGAATCAGTCGCAGTTTCTTTAACAAGTGACATTGTTAAAAAGTTCCTCAAAGGACAACTTTCTAGCAAATTTGAAGAGTCATTGTTTTTATCTCATGGTAAAAAACAGACTCATCAACAAAAGTTAGAGACAGTAACCGATTGGTACCGGTCACAAAGGTTAGTCATGGTCTTAGGTGCTGGCTCTTCTATGTCCTATGGCTTACCTGATTGGAATACACTTCTTCAAAAACTACTATTGATCACTATCAAATCAGACGATGATGAAAACGGTAGCAGTATCGAAAAAGCGGGGGTTTTAGCGCGAACGTTCACTAATATTTTTGAGCCAAACTCACTAATATCTGCAAGGTATCTTCATAATTACTTTAAAAAGAAGAACCCTAAGTCTAATTTAGCTTTTGAAAATGCAATACGTGATGCTTTATATGTTGGTGTTCAAAACAATGAGGATTCAGATTTACTAAAAGAAATACGCCAATTTTGTATCGCAGCAGGAAAAAGTCCTAATTTAGATTCTATCATTACATATAATTATGATGATTTGATGGAACAATGCCTTAAAAATATAGATGTTGATATACCATTTTCTCCAGTACATGCCCGAGGCATGAAACATCAACAACACGAACTCCCTATCTATCATGTACATGGTTATTTGCCACAAAAAGGCCAACTTACAACAAAAAACAAAGTTGTACTAAGCGAAGATGGTTATCACGAACAATATAATGATGTTTATGGCTGGAGCAATTTAATACAAATAAATAAATTTAAAGACCACAACTGTTTATTTGTTGGTATATCATTTTCAGATCCAAATTTAAGGCGGTTACTTGATATTGCTAAAAATGAACGTGGAGATGAAGGTGTCCATCACTATTGTTTTAAGAAAAAGCACGATAAGACAAAAGTTAAAGCTCAATTAGAAAAGCTACTGTCGGAAAATGAAGATATTTTGGATGAGAAGTCTCGTGCTCAACTTGGTTTGGATGATGTTGTTGATGAGCTCGTAAGTCTTATGGAAAAATTTGAAGAGAATGATGCATTATCTTTTGGTGTGGGTATTTTATGGGTTAATGATTATGACGAGATTCCCATGAATCTGAATACAATTAGAACTGGCATATAGTGCTTTATAATCGGGTAGCCGGAGGTCTCTAACCTCCAGCCCCCACACCACCCATCA
>NZ_WTKS01000044.1:0-1212 GCF_011378625.1 Pseudoalteromonas sp. c7(2019)
CCTGTAGATACCATCTCTCATTTTAAGCTTCAAGGTCGTATTTAACTTTCTTGGAGCTTAAACGCTTCTTGGTTTTTTATTACACCAAAACATATATGAATGAGCTTTCGCATATTTGCACACACAGCTTGCATCGGTGTTTTACCATTGTTTATTAACGTTAACTTGTGTCTCTTTATTGTTTTATTCCATTGCCCTGCAACAATGGCCGCCATATAAAGTTTACATCGAATTCTGGCTGGCCCAAGTTTACTGATTGATGTTCGCCCTTTTAATGTACCCGATTCATTGTGCCGTGGAATTAATCCACAATAAGCTGCCGCTTCTTTGGCTTTATTGAATTTTTTAGCGGCGAATAAATACGTCAGCTCTCTCGATAATACGGGCCCTATGCCAGGGATAGACTCAAGTAGTTTCCTGTTTCTTTTTAAATCAGGTTCATTATCTATGTGGTTATCAATGTCAGATTTAAGCTGTTTAATTTCATCGTCTAAAAACGCGATAGTCACTTTTATCGATTGGCAAACACGTGCTGAAACGTTGCTGAATTCACTTGCTTCTAATCGGTTAGCTTCTCGTTGTCGGTTACTCTCAAGCGCATCTAAACGACGAATAAGGGCTTTAAGCTCTCTAATTTCTAATGCATCAGGTTGCCAATAACTAACGACTGCGTGCTTAGCACAGCCGTAATGAGCAAGCATCGTTGCATCAGATTTGTCTGTTTTATGAATTATGTTTAAAGCGTCTGCATACTTTTTAGCTTTACCGGGATTCGCTAAAATAATATTAAAGCCTTGCTCGTGTAAAAAATACATCAGTGCTTCATGATAAACACCCGTTGGTTCGAGGGTGATAACGAGCTCATTAGCAGCGCTTTTAGTTGTATTTAAAAGCCATTTTTCTATTGCTAAAAAGTCTTGATGCTTGTTTTTAAAGACTTTTGTTTTAATTTTGTTTGTAAGCTGGTCTCTCAACCACGATAAATCAATCTTCTCTTTACTAATATCAATGCCGATAAACATCATCTCTACTTACTCCCCTTGTACATACAGCATCTACTTAAAAAAAGTGTGCTTGGATACCATTCAGTTTCTGAGAATAGAAAGTCAGGGCCTTATCTACGGAGCAGTATTAAATACTAGACGCACAGGCAAGCTCACTGACTTCGATGTGATAAATGATAGCTAATCATTTATCAATGAGAGATACAAG
>NZ_WTKS01000045.1:0-1191 GCF_011378625.1 Pseudoalteromonas sp. c7(2019)
ATGGCAAAAGAAAAGTTTGAACGCGTAAAACCGCACGTAAACGTTGGTACAATTGGCCACGTTGACCACGGTAAAACTACACTAACTGCAGCAATCACTAACGTACTTGCAAAAGTATACGGCGGTGTTGCTAAAGATTTCGCATCAATCGACAACGCTCCTGAAGAGCGCGAACGTGGTATCACTATTTCAACGTCTCACGTTGAATACGATACTCCTTCACGTCACTACGCACACGTAGATTGTCCTGGTCACGCCGATTATGTTAAAAACATGATCACTGGTGCTGCTCAAATGGACGGCGCGATCTTAGTAGTTGCTGCGACTGATGGCCCTATGCCACAAACGCGTGAGCACATCCTTCTTTCTCGTCAAGTTGGCGTTCCTTACATCATCGTGTTCATGAACAAATGTGACATGGTAGATGACGAAGAGCTACTTGAACTAGTAGAAATGGAAGTTCGTGAACTTCTTTCAGAATACGATTTCCCAGGTGATGACTTACCTCTAATTGCTGGTTCTGCGCTTAAAGCGTTAGAAGGCGAGAAAGAGTGGGAAGATAAGATTGTTGAGCTTGCAAACGCACTTGATACTTACATCCCAGAGCCAGAGCGTGACATCGATAAGCCATTCATCATGCCTATCGAAGACGTTTTCTCAATCCAGGGTCGTGGTACTGTTGTAACTGGTCGTGTTGAAGCTGGTATCATCCGCATCAATGACGAAGTAGAAATTGTTGGTATCAATGATACAACTCGTTCTACTTGTACTGGTGTTGAAATGTTCCGTAAGCTTCTAGACGAAGGTCGTGCTGGCGAAAACATCGGCGCACTTCTACGTGGTACTAAGCGTGAAGACGTTGAACGTGGTCAAGTACTAGCTAAGCCTGGTTCAATCAACCCACATACTACATTCACTTCAGAAGTATACGTACTTTCGAAAGATGAAGGTGGTCGTCATACTCCATTCTTCAAAGGTTACCGTCCACAGTTCTACTTCCGTACAACTGACGTAACGGGTGACGTACAGTTACCAGATGGCGTAGAAATGGTAATGCCTGGTGATAACATCAAGATGACAGTAACTCTAATCGCACCAATCGCGATGGATGAAGGTCTTCGTTTTGCTATCCGTGAAGGTGGTCGTACTGTAGGTGCTGGTGTTGTAGCAACTATCGTAGCGTAATTATTA
>NZ_WTKS01000046.1:0-1191 GCF_011378625.1 Pseudoalteromonas sp. c7(2019)
GAAATAGCAGTAAACAAGCGTTAGTTTAGACGCGCTTTATCGAGTAATCGATAGAGTAATTTATCAGAAGTCAGCAGACGGCATAGTAGCCAAACGCCCATCGTAATGGAGGGGACAAGGTGAAGGCCTGAACATCTTAACCAGAGGAGATACTACAATTGAACTTGAATTCACATAGATCACCGTGTTGTGATAGTGATGAACAGCGTTCTGCTGTGAATAATACCTCGAATGAATACAACCAAACAAATCATGACCTGATGGCAAGTGTACTGAGCAACCACAATATTGGCACAGCATGGCAACATGTTAAGCGAAATAAAGGGGCTGCGGGTGTCGATAATATGAGTATTGAGGAATTTAATGACTTCGCTAAGCTACATTGGTTAGGCATTAAACACCAATTACTTAACGGCACTTATCAACCATTGCCAGTGAAACGTGTGATGATACCCAAACCCGATGGCGGTGAGCGAATGCTTGGGATCCCCTCTGTTATCGACAGAGTGATCCAACAAGCCATTGCTCAAGTGATTAGCCCTTACTTTGAGCCTCAATTTTCACTACATAGTTATGGTTATCGCCCTCATAAAAGAGCCAGTCAAGCAGTGAGCCATGTTCAATACTGTGTTAAACAAGGTTGCAAAACAGCGGTCGATATTGACTTGTCTAAATTCTTTGATGAAGTAAACCATGACATGCTGATGAATCGTGTTGCTCGTAAAATCAAAGACAAAGCACTCATGCGCCTACTCGGTAAATATCTGCGAGCAGGGGTAGCAGAGCGCGAAACAGGTCTGTGGTTTGAGTCAACCAAAGGAGTCCCTCAAGGTGGGCCATTATCCCCTTTACTTTCCAACATTTTACTCGATGAATTAGATAAGAAGTTAACCTACAAACAGCTTAAGTTTGCACGTTATGCTGATGACATAATCATTTTAGTAAAAACGAAAAGCGAAGGGCTCATAATCCAACGGGACATTACTGCGTTTATCACTCAGCGATTAAAACTTAAAGTGAATGAATCGAAAAGTCGAGTCGGTCCAGTATCAGGCTCGAAATTTCTTGGGTTTACCTTCCGCTACGCTAAAGTGCAGATCCACGAACAGGCGCTAAAGAAATTTAAAGCAAATGTAAGAGAACTCACTAACCGCAACTGGGGGATCTCAATGACCCTACAGATTCATAAAC
>NZ_WTKS01000047.1:0-946 GCF_011378625.1 Pseudoalteromonas sp. c7(2019)
CAATTAAATAAAGGCATCAATTTTGATGTTTAGACATTAGCTCGTCTTGACTTCAAGGGAGCGTCCATATATGTCACTGTAATTCACGCTGGAGCAAAACTAACTGTTTTTTGTCCTTATTGGATCGTCTTGTTAGCACTATTTTAACGACTTTGCCAAAGAACTATATACTAGATCTACAAAAGTTGTTCCGTGCCATTCATCGTCAAGCGATGGATTTACTGTATCAGGTGCTCCACCAGTTAGATCACGCATAATACGGTAATCATTACTACGCTGCGCAAGTATTTGCATTTTCTCTTGGTGCTCAGGAGGAAGCATTTTATTTTTATACCATGTACGAAAAACATGTTTAAAAAGAGGTTCATTACAAGAAAACCATTCGCCTTGTCTTCTTAGATGAGAAAACTTTTGGTGTAATTCAGCCTCTCTAGCAGAGCCTCCTGGTTCTAATGCGCCAATAATTAATTGGCCATACGTACCAGTTTGTAAATTTTGTAAACGCTGGAGTACATTTTTAGATCTACCAATCTTTATAAATAGCCCATGTAAAGGGTGTGCATTTTTAGGTGGTCCAGCCCAAGAGTCTGGTACCTGAATAATATAATAAACGCTATCGATAGTCCCAAAAGAAACTTTATTCGCCCACTCACACCAAGGTGTAACCCATTCATCTGCTTTTTTAAAAGTAGAAAAGTATTCGGTTGTGAAATAGTGCTCACCATTTTCAAGGTGTATATCTGCTACAAACTCACCGTTTTCGCATTCTCGAATACTCTCAACTTTCAATAGAACCTCTGATAGTGCTAACGCCCACTTAAGCGGACAAAAATAGTTGGTTAAAATGTGAAGCGAAGCGGAACCTAACCAACTGTTTTTGTTACGTTTGAAGTGCTTGTGTACGCCCGACATGGGCATTGACTTATGAGGTGAAAGTCCTCTGTAG
>NZ_WTKS01000048.1:0-1022 GCF_011378625.1 Pseudoalteromonas sp. c7(2019)
CAAGCGATTATGCAACACAAACTGCGTGTCGCATAAATACTAAAGTGTTATAACTTAAGGAGAGTCATGAGTAAACTTGTATGGTCAATTGCATTAGCAATTTATGTGGCTACAATGATTACATACAATCGGTTTGAAAACTCTGAACATGCATTGTTGATTTTAGGAAATATTCCATCATTCATATCAGCTATATTTACTTCCTTTGCTTTTGTAGTTGCTGCATTGACCTTTTATTCAAGCAAAAAGCGTGAGCCATCGAAAGAATCTTATACTACATATAAAGAATCAATGAATGATTTAATTAAAATTCTAAAAAGCAAAGACTATGACAACGAATACAAAACTTACTATATAAGCCTTGCTTACGATGCTCTTTCTAAAATTGAAAAATATATCACAGAAGATGACCATAAAAAGGCAATAAGCGTTTTTCACGTAATGCTTAAACATGAGATAAAGTTAGTTCTTCATAGTATCAAAATACATGATTACTTCTGTTCAAAGCATGAGTTTAAAGGAGATTACTTCTTAAATGTAACTTCTTCTGCCGATGCTTTGTACTCATATTGGTATGAACATATATCTGGCAAAAGTGACTTTTTTAAAAAAGTTGATGGTAAAACTGATTTCTTTGCTGCATACCCTCATGGCATAGGTGAAGAGTTTCTTATAAATGCGCTTGCAATGTATGCAAATAACAACCTGAACCTGGCTAATGTTAAAAAAAATATAGAAAAGTCCCTTAATGAAGTTGAAACTAAAGGAAATAACGAATTAATAATCCTTTCTGAAAAGCTACCTGAAACGGTGGCGTACCTTCTTCTGAAGAGACAAACTACTCCATCCGGCCGTAACGGAGATAAAATTTCGTTAAAACTGAAATCGTCTTTTAGTGATACATTTTGGCTAAGTTATCAGATGACTCCTGGTGGCTGGCTCAGGCATGAACTGCCTAGTGCAATTAAGTTATAATCGGGTAGCCGGAGGTCTCTAACCTCCAGCCCCCACACCACCCATCA
>NZ_WTKS01000049.1:0-773 GCF_011378625.1 Pseudoalteromonas sp. c7(2019)
CATCTTCAAATGGTTTTAATAATGCAATAGTGGCCGCAGTGACAGTCTTTGCTGATTTATCATCAATACGTGTAGATACTGTAAAACGTGTTTTACGCTCAACAATAGTCACCAATGCACCGCTGTGTCCTTTACCGATGACTAAATCTATTTCCCAATCACCAACTCGGCTACGTGTGTCAACTATACTAGGTCGCTCANTCATCGATGCTGACGCGGTTCTTGATAAAACCTCGACCAGCTTGCTTATCTTTATTACGCGTTTGGTAAGCCTTCCCTTTTCGACGCAGATGTTGGAATAATTGACCACCACTGTGCTTATCGGACCAAATATGTTGGTAAATAGTTTCATAGCTAATACTGATGCCACGCTCTTTCTTAAGCCATCCTGAAATTTGGTCCGGACTCCATTTTTCACCTAGTTTTACATTTATTAATGCAATCAGAGCAGATGTCATTTTAATTGCTTTACGAGCTTCAATACGGCGTTTAACTGTTGCTTGTTGAGCTTGATTAATACGGTAACCTCGCTTGCCTGTATTACGAGCAAACTCTCTACTAAGGGTCGATTGATTCACATTCAATTGTTTAGCTATTTTATTTTGACTCATGCCTATTTTCTTTAGGGCATAAATCTGGCATCGTTGCGCATAGGTCAGTTGTTTATATGTTTTCATTGTTGCATCTCTTGCCGGAGAAAAAGCGATAAGCATATATTCAGCTGATCGTCTTTTCTACCAATTCAAGTTATGCGCTTATGATCTGAATCCAAG